>NZ_LNTD01000021.1 GCF_001462455.1 Cellulomonas sp. B6 | reverse complement strand
GGCTCGGGGTGCTGGATCGTCGTCGTGGGGTGAGGCTCGGGGGGTGACGCGATTCGGGTACACCCTCATGACCGAGCAGTCCGGCCCGCGCGAGCTGGTGCGCTACGCGCAGCACGCCGACCGGCTGGGCTTCGACTTCGCGGTGTCGTCGGACCACTACTTCCCGTGGCTCGACGAGCAGGGCCACGCGCCGTACGCGTGGAGCGTGCTGGGTGCCGTCGCGCAGGCGACCGAGCGGCTCGAGCTCATGACGTACGTGACGTGCCCGACCATCCGGTACCACCCGGCGGTCGTCGCGCAGAAGGCCGCGACGCTCGCGCTGCTCTCCGAGAACCGGTTCACGCTCGGCGTGGGCGCGGGGGAGAACCTCAACGAGCACGTGGTGGGCGAGCGGTGGCCCGCGGTCGGTGAGCGGCACGACATGCTCGAGGAGGCGCTGGAGATCATCCACCGGCTGCTCACGGGGGACCGCGTCACGTACGAGGGCGCGCACTTCCGCGTCGACTCGGCCAGGCTCTGGGACGTCCCCGAGGTGCCCGTGCCGATCGCGGTCGCCGTGTCGGGCGAGCAGTCCGTGCAGCGGTTCTCGTCGCTGGCCGACCACCTGGTCGCGGTCGAGCCGGACGCCGACCTGGTGCGGCGCTGGGACGAGGCGCGCGCGGGCCTGGAGGCGCTCGAGGCGATCGGCCCGTCGCGCAAGATCGGGCAGATCCCGATCTCGTGGGGTCCCGACCGCGACGAGGCCGTCGCCCGGGCCCACGAGCAGTTCCGGTGGTTCGGCGGCGGCTGGAAGGTCAACGCCGACCTGCCGACGACCGAGGCGTTCGACGCCGCGAGCCAGTTCGTCCGCCCCGAGGACGTGGCCGACGCGATCCCGTGCGGGCCCGACCTCGACGCGGTGGTCGAGGCGGTCAGCGCGTTCTGGGAGGCGGGCTTCACCGACGTCGCGCTCGTGCAGGTGGGCGACGCGCTGCAGCAGCGGTTCCTCGACGAGGCCGCCGGCCCGCTGCTGGAGCGGCTGCGGGAGGCGGCGCCGGCGAGCTGAGCGCCCGGGAGGGACGTCAGCGGCGCAGCGCTGTCGCGTCGAGCAGCGCGCGCACGGCGTCGGCGGACCCGGTGACGCGCACGCCCGGCGTCGCGTCGAGGTCGGCGCCGCCGATCACGACGGCCTTGAGCGCCCGCGTCGTCGCCGCGAGGGTCGCGTCGGGGGCGGCGTCCGACGGCGCGTCGCGCCCGAGGGTCGTGCCGTCCGGACCGACGACGCCGCGGTAGGTGACGGGTGCGGCGCCGTCGCGTCGCGAGTCGGTGAGCCGCAGCTCGACGACGGCGGCCCGCGGCCCGGGCCGGGCGTGCGCACGCATCGCGAGCACGAGCGTGTCCGGGCTCATGTCGGCGTCCCACGGCAGCGTCGGCGACCCGACGGCCCACTGCGAGAGCGCGGTGTTGACGGCCTCGAGCCGCTGCCCCCAGGCGGTGAGCGCGTAGACGTCGACGTCGGCGGGGGCGGGCAGGTGCTCGCGCACGAGGACGCCGTGCTGCTCAAGCTCGTGCAGCCGTTGCGCGAGCACCGAGGGCCCGATGCCGACGACGTCGCGCTGCAGCTGGGTGAACCGCTTGGGTCCGAGCAGCAGCTCGCGGACGACGATCATCGTCCACCGGTCGCCCACGACGTCGAGGGCGTGCGCGGCCGCGCAGCCGTCGTTGTAGGAGCCGTACGTCCGTCGTCCTGCCACGCTCCCAGCGTACGCCTCGGACTACGACGACAGGATCGTCCGCTACGGTTATCGAAGCGACCGACCGTGCCCGCGGGTCCCGGTCCCACCCCGAGGCCGAGGAGCCAGCGTGACCCTGCAGACCCCCGACCAGCTGTGGGCCGCGATCCACGCCGAGCGCGCCCGCCTGGCCGACGACCTCGCCGACCTCACCGACGCGGACTGGGCGCACCCGACCCTGTGCGCCGACTGGACGGTCGAGGACGTCGTCGCCCACCTCACCGCCGCCGCGACCACCGGCCGCTGGGCCTGGCTGCGCAGCATCGCCGGAGCGCGGTTCCGGCCCGACGTGCACAACGCGCGGCGCCTCGCCGAGCACCGTGGCCCGACCCCGGCCGACACGCTCGCGGCGTTCCGCGCGGTCGTCGACGCGCGCATCGCCCCCACGGGCGACCTGTGGGCGTGGCTCGGCGAGGTCGTCGTGCACGCCACCGACGTCCGCGAGCCGCTCGGGGTCGCGACGGCGCCCGACCCCGACGCCGTGCTCGCCGTCGCCGAGGGCTACGTGCGCAAGGACTTCGCGGTCGACTCCCGGACCCGCGCGCGCGGCCTGCTGCTCGTCGCGACGGACAGCGCGTTCGTCTCGGGTGCGGGCCTCAGCGTCGAGGGCACCACGCTCGACCTCGTGCTCGCGCTCGCGGGCCGCGCCGCGGTGCTGCCGCGGCTCACGGGCGACGGCGTCGGGACGCTGGCCGGGCGGATCGGGGGCTGATCGCGGCCCGGCCGGCACCTGCCGGCCGGCCCCTGGTCGGCCGGCAGGGGGTGGTCCCGGCCCGGTCGGTGCCGGGGTGCCGCACGACGGCGCCGCCCGGGCCGCGCGTCTTCGGCCGTCCGAAACCCCTGGTGACGGGCGTGCCGAGCGCGTCGTCCCCCGTTCTCGCAACCCCGCGCGCTCGCCTACCGTCGGCAGGACACCCCCGTCCTGCCCTGGAGTAGCCGTGCCCGCGACCCGTTCCCAGCTGCGCCGGTGGCGCCGCAACCTCGCCGACGAGCGCGCCGAGGCCGCCGTCTACCGCGACCTCGCGAGCCGCCGCGACGGTGAGGAGCGCGAGATCCTGCTCGCGCTCGCGGAGGCCGAGCGGCGGCACGAGGCGCACTGGCTCGAGCTGCTGGGCGACCAGGTCGGCGCGCCGGTGCGGGGTGCGGCGCGCACGCGCGTGCTGGGGTGGCTCGCGCGCCGGTTCGGGTCGGTGTTCGTCCTCGCCCTCGCGCAGCGCGCCGAGGCCCGCTCGACGTACGACACGGACGCCGAGGCGACGCCGCGCATGGCCGCCGACGAGCAGATCCACGAGGAGGTCGTCCGCGGCCTGGCGATCCGGGGGCGGCAGCAGATCTCCGGGACGTTCCGCGCCGCGGTGTTCGGCGCCAACGACGGGCTCGTGTCGAACCTCGCGCTCGTGCTCGGCATCGGCGCGAGCGGCGTCTCGACCGGGACCGTGCTGCTCACCGGTCTGGCCGGTCTGCTGGCCGGGGCGCTGTCGATGGGTGCGGGGGAGTACGTGTCGGTCCGCTCGCAGCGTGAGCTGCTCGAGGCCTCGCGTCCCGACGCCGACGCGGCCGCCGCGCTGACGCACCTCGACGTCGACGCCAACGAGCTGTCCCTCGTCTACCGGGCGCGCGGCATGGCGGCCGACGAGGCGCAGGCGCGGGCCGACGTCGTGCTCGCGTCGCTCGCGCAGTGGGAGGCGCAGCGCGCGGTGACGGGGTCGCTGCTGCGCACGTCGACCGCGCTGCCCGGTGCCGTCGCGGCGCCGACCCTCACGCCCGACGAGGCCGTGGCCCCCGTCGTCGAGCGCGACGAGCACGAGTCGATCGGCACCGCGTGGGGTGCTGCGATCGCGAGCTTCTGCTTCTTCGCGTCGGGCGCCCTCATCCCCGTCGTGCCGTACCTGCTGGGCGCCGAGGGCCTGACGGCGGTCCTGTGGTCGGCCGGGCTGGTCGGGATCGCGCTGCTGGGCACGGGCTCCGTGGTGGGCCTGCTGTCGGGCGCGTCGCCGCTCAAGCGTGCGCTGCGACAGCTCGCGATCGGGTTCGGCGCGGCGGCGGCGACGTACGTGCTGGGGCTGGCATTCGGCACGTCGGCGCTGTGAGCGCCGGCTCCGCGGTGACGCCCGGTCGCGCCGGGGGCGTCGTGCCCTGAGCGACGGCCGGAGGTGATCCCCGGACGCACCTACGACACCTGTAGTACGTTGACGACAGTTGTCGAAAGGAGAGTGTCGTGCGACGCCTGCCCGACGCGGAGCTCGACGTCATGGACGTCCTGTGGTCCAGCACCGAGCCGCTCACCACCCGCGCGGTGGTCGAGTCCGTCCCGAGCGACCGCGGCTGGAAGATCCAGACCGTGGCGACCCTCCTCACCCGCCTGCAGGGCAAGGGGTTCGTGCGGTCCACCCGCACCGGGCGCGACCTGCAGTACGTCGCGCAGGTCGGCCGCGAGGAGTACCTCGCCTTCGAGACCGGGCGCTTCATGGAGCGGTTCCACCGCGGCAGCCTGCGCAGCCTGCTCGCGAGCTTCACGGCCGACGGTCCCGTCGACGAGGCCGAGCGGCGTGACCTCGAGGCGTGGCTCGACGCCCGCGAGCGCGACACCCCGCAGGACCCCGCGTGACCGCCTTCGCGGTCTGGCTGACCGCGATGACCGCGCTCACCGCGGTGGCGCTGCTGGCCGACCGGCGGTGGTCCGCACGGCTGCGGCCGACGGTCCTCGCCGGCGCGTGGTTCGCGCTCGCGGTCGCCTGGCTCGTGCCGTTCCGGCCGGCGCTGCACGTGCCGGCCGTGGCCGTCCCCCTCGTCCCCGACGGGGCCGGTGCGGAGGGTGACCTGCCGGCGTCGTTCGCGCCGGCGACCCCCGGCCTCCCGGGGGTCGGGTGGACCGTGCCGACCCGCGCGGGCGTGCTCGACGGCAGCGGCACCACGCTGCGCGTCGTGCTCGGGGTCGTCGTGCTCGTGTGGGTCGTCGGCGCCGTCGTCGAGCTGGTCCGCGCGGTCGTGGCCCGCCACGCGCTGCGCTCGCACGTCGCACGCTGGGGTGTCGAGGTCGACCCGTCGCTCGTGCGCACGCTGCTCGGCGCCGACGCGCCCGGGCCGACCCCCCGCGTCGTCGTCGCCCCCGTGCAGGCGCCCGTCGTGCTCGGGGTCCGTGCGCCACGCGTGGTGCTGCCCGTGATCGACACCGACACGTCCCTGGTGCTGCGTCACGAGGTCGCCCACCTGCGTCGCCGCGACCCCGTGCAGCGCGTCGTGCTCGTGCTGGTCCGGGCCGTGCACTGGTGGAACCCGGTGGTGCGCGGCGCCGTCGCCGCCGCCGTCCGCAGCTCCGAGACGGCGTGCGACGCCGCCGCGACGGCCCACCTGGGCCGGGCCGGTCGCGTGCGATACGCCCGCGCGCTGCTCCACGCGCACCCGGCGGCACCTGCCCCGGGGCGTCCGCTGGTTCCCGCCCTGACGGAAGGACACGACGTGGCACGACGCATCACGACCCTCTTCGAGGACGGACGACGAGGCCGCGGGATCGGCGTGCTCGCCGTCGGTGCGGCGCTGGTGGTCGGCGTCGGCGTGCCGGTGTGGGCGAGCGGCGGCGGCCCGACCCCGGTGGGGTGCGTGCCCGGCACGCTCGTCGAGCACGACGGCGCCCGTGCGTGCGCGCTCGTCGACGACCCCACCGTGCCCGCGCCCGCGGGATGGGCGCAGGAGGCCGCGACGACCCTGGTCCCGGGCGACGCGCCCACCGAGGGCCCCGCCGGGCTGCACGGCACGGAGGTCGACGGCGGCGTGGTCCTCACCGAGGGGGCCGCGGTCGCCGCCGACGGTGCGGTGAGCGCCGAGCTCGTGCCCGGTGCGGCGGCCGACGGGTCGGCGTCCGCCGCGGTCGAGGCCGCGCTCGGGGCGGCCGACGTCCGCGTCGTCGCGTTCGACGTCGAGCCGTGGTCCGACGCCGGGCTCGTGGTCGACGCCCAGGGCACGCTGCGCTACCGCGGCGACGCGGTGCGCGGGTTCGTCGGGGCGCGGGCCGACGGCTCCCAGAGCACCTGGTGGGACGACCGTGGTGAGGTCTACGTGGTCGCCGGGAGCGACCACCGGGTCCGCGCGGTCACGGCCGAGGAGTTCCCGTTCGACGCGAGCTGACGAGGCCTCCGTGGGACCTTCACAGGCTCGCCCCACGACCGGCCACACCGCCATGACCTGCAGCTCTAGCCTCGGCGAGGTGATCGACGACACGCCGGGGCCCCAGCACGCCCGCACGCTGCGGCCGTCCGTCGCGCGCGTCCCGGCGCTCGTGCTCACGGGCGTCCTGACGCTGCTCGCGTCGGGAGCCGCGGCGGTCTACCTGGACCTGCGCGCGCAGATCGACGTGTCCGACGTCTCCGGGCTCGTCGTCGCCACGCCGCGCGCGGGCGCCACGACCGCCCCGCCCGACGACCCGTTCGCGGGCGACGCCATGAACATCCTGGTCATGGGGACGGACCTGCGGGACGCGGAGAACGCCGCGCTCGCGGGCGAGGCCGACGGCATGCGCTCGGACACCACGATGCTCGTGCACGTCGCGGGCGACCGGACGTGGGCCGAGGTGGTGTCGATCCCGCGCGACTCGCTCGTCGAGCTGCCGGAGTGCGCGCTGCCCGGCGGTGGGCGCTCGAAGCCCCGCACCACGATGTTCAACGAGGCGTTCTCGATCGGCGCCGGGCCCGAGCAGGACGTCGACCACGCCGCGGCGTGCACGATCGGCGCCGTGCAGGCGCTCACGGGCGTGACGGTCACGCACCACCTGGTGGTGTGCATGACGGGCGTGATCGACGTCGTGGACGCGCTCGGCGGCGTGCGCATGTGCCTGCGGGAGCCGGTCGACGAGAGCCCGCGGTACGGCGACCTGCACCTGCCCGCGGGCGAGCAGCGGCTCGACGGGCGGCAGGCCATCGGGTTCCTGCGCGCCCGGCACGGCACGGGCATGGGGCTCGAGGTCGGCTCCGACCTCACGCGCATCGCGCGGCAGCAGGCGTTCGTGCAGTCCGCGGTGCGCGAGCTGCTGGGCAAGGACCTGCTGGGCGACGTCGACGAGCTCTACCGCGTCGCGCGGGCCGTGCTCGGGTCCCTCAGCGCCGACCCGCAGCTCGCCGACCCGGTGCGGCTCGCGGCGTTCGCGTCCTCGCTGCGCGGCATGGACCGGTCGCGGATCGTCTTCACCGAGGTGCCCGTGACCGCGGCGCCGAGCGACCGCAACCGCGTCGTGTGGACGTCGGCCGCCGACGAGGTCTGGCAGCGGCTCGCGTCGGACACGCCGCCCGCCGCGCTGGCGCCGCCCGTGCCGACGTCGGACCCGGCGCCGACCGGTGCGCCGACCGGCGGGCCGGCGGGTGGTGCGGCGCCCGGCGGGGAGGAGGGGACCCCGCCGGGTGGGCCGACGCCGGGCGCGCCGGCCCCCGGCGCGCCGACGCCGGACCAGGCACCCGTCGTGCCACCGCAGGACGAGGTGCTGGCGGGGGTCTGCGCCTGACGTCCGTGCGCGACGTGACCCGGTCGGGGGTTGCGCTGTGAGGTGAGGCTCACCTTATGCTGAAGCCGTGACTCAGCCGCCCACGACGACCGTCGTCGAGACGACTGCCCCGGCGACCCCGTTCCGCATGTTCCACGTGCGGGTCGCGGCGCTCCGGCGCCTGTGCCCGAGCCTGCTGCGCGTGACCTTCACGGGCGACGACCTCGACCGGTTCGCCGACAACGGGTTCGACCAGCGCATCAAGTTCTTCCTGCCCATGAGCGGCGCGTCGTACGCGGACCTCATGGACCTGGGCCGCACGGGCGACTGGTACGGCACGTGGCGCACGCTGCCCGCCGAGCAGCGTCACCCCATGCGCACGTACACGGCGCGCGGCGTGCGCCCCCACCCGCGCGAGCTCGACGTCGACGTCGTCCTGCACGGCGACACCGGCCCCGCGTCGCGGTGGGCGTCGACCGCGCAGGTCGGTGACGAGCTGGTCGTCATGGGCCCCAACGCCGACCACGCCGGACCCCACGGCGGCGTCGACTTCGTGCCGCCCGCGCGCACCGACCGCCTGCTCATCGCGGGCGACGAGACCGCGCTGCCCGCGATCGCCGGGATCGTCGAGCGGCTGCCGCGTGACGCCGTCGGCGAGGTCCTCGTCGAGATGCCGTGGTCCGACGACCGTCTCGAGCTCGGCGCCCCCGAGGGTGTGCGCGTGCACTGGCTGGGCCGCGACGGCCGTGAGCACGGCGACCTGCTGGTGCCGGCCGTGCAGGCCGCGTGCGCGCGCCTGCTGCCCGGGCAGGCCCCCGCCCCGGACCTGGACCTGGAGGACGTCGACGTCGACGCGGGCCTGCTGTGGGAGGTCCCCGTGGACTACGCGACCCACACCGCGCTCGCCACCGAGGCGCACCTCTACGCGTGGCTCGCCGGCGAGGCCGGCGTCATCAAGACGCTGCGCCGCCACCTCGTGCGCGACTGCGGCGTCGACCGCAAGGCCGTCGCGTTCATGGGGTACTGGCGGCAGGGGCGGTGCGAGGGGAGCTGAGGGCGCCTCCGGCGTCGCGGCTCGTGCCGGCTCGGCGCCACGCCGACCGCAGCGGTCCACCATCACGTGGGCCTCGCCCGGCACGTCCTCGGCGGCCCACGCCGTGTCACGTCACGACTCGCTGACGCAGCGCTCCCGCCTGCGCCAGCCGCTCGATCGCCGCGCAGACCCGCGCGGTCGAGACGCCCGCTCGACCGACCTCCGGACGTGGACGGTGCCACCCCTGCTCGCATCGAGAGCCAGACGAGAACAAGGGCGTCGCTGCTCTCGCTCCCGGGGTGCCCGTCGCCTCAGTACGCGTACCTGCGCACCTTCTCCGGCTGCAGCACCAGGACCACCTGGCGCTCGTCCGCCTGCGCGGCGAGGTCGGCCTGGCGCACGGGGTCGGTCATGTCCCAGTAGCGCGGGGCGAGGCGGGCGGCGAGCGCGTGCGCGGCCGCGTCGTCGTCGTGGATCGTGACGTGGCCCGTGACGGCCACCCAGTGCTCGCGCTCCTCGACGGGCGCGGCGACGACGAGCGACGCGCGCGGGTCGCGGCGCAGGCGCCGGACCTTCAGGGCGTCCGCGGCGCTGAAGAGCCGGATCGTGCCGTCGTCGGCGAGGTCGAACCACACGGGGCGGGGCTGGGGCGGCGTGGCCCCGGCAGCGGTCGTGAACCAGCCGTGCAGCGGGCGGGCCAGCAGGACGCGGTCGGACTCGGTGAACGTGGCGTCGTCGGTGCTCATGGTGCCTCCGGGGCTCGGTGGTGCCTCGTGGCGAACCAACACCGCCGCGCCCCGATCGCATCCCGGGCCCTGCGTCCTGCTGCCGCCCGCGTCGCGTCGTCGGCGAGTCGGTGCGCCGACGGCCCCGCGCCGAACCCGGCCGGCCGGCCGGGGAGCGTCAGAGGCTCTGGACCGGGTCGGGCCCCGGTGCGGCCTGCTCGGCCTCGCGCTCGACAAGCTCGGTCCGGCGCGAGGAGCGCCGCGGGCGGTAGACGATCCGCGAGTGGAACGTGAACCGCACGACGAACGCGACCACGAGCGTGATCGCCGTGGCCAGCACCGCGGCGACGTGCATGGTCTCGACCAGCAGCGCCATGACCGGCATCCGCACGAGCGTCTCGACGTTGTTGAACGTGAACGACTGCCCGAACCGGGCCCACACACCCTTGCCCTCGTCACGCAGGTCCCGGAACACGAACCGCTCCTGCAGCAGGAAGTTCCCCACGATCGTGACCTCGGCCGCGATCACCGCCGCCGCGAACCACCCCGCGCCGAGCGAGGTCAGCAACGCCACGATCGCGATGTTCGCCAACGCACCCAGGCCACCGATGATCGCGAACCGCGACATCCGCCCGAACCGCAGACCCGCCAGCTGCCACAGGAAGTGCAGACCCTGCGCGAGGTTCGCCTTGGACTCCCCGGCGAACCGCGCACCGAACACGAACGGCACCTCCACCACCCGCATCGGGTGACGCGCCAGGATCTCCAGCAGGATCTTGAACCCCCGCGGCCGCAGCGCCTCGACGTCGACCGCCGCACGCCGCACCACGAAGAACCCCGTCATCGGGTCCGAGCAGTCCCGCAGCCGCACCGGGAACATCGCGCGCGTCACAGCGGTCGACGTGGACGACACGGCCTGCCGCACCACGTTCGCCAACCCGGCGCTGGACCCCTCACCCACGTACCGCGAGGCGACCACGACGTCGACGTCGGGCTCGACGGCCCGCGCGAGCATCGTCGGGATGAGCTCGGGCGGATGCTGCAGGTCCCCGTCCATCACCAGCACGAACGGCGCGGACGAGGCCCGCAGCCCCTCGAGCACCGCACCACCCAACCCCCCGGTCGGCACGTCCCGGTGGATCACCCGCACCGGCAGCTCGGCACCCGAGGCGACCCGACGCACCTCCTGCGCCGTGTCGTCGCTCGAGTCGTCGACGAACAGCAGCTCCGCACCCAGACCCCGCGTCGCCTCACCCACCCGACGCACCAGCTCAGCCACGTTGGGCGCCTCGTTGAACGTCGGCACCACCACCGTCACCTGCGGGCCCACCCGCTCGGGCACTGCGCTCATGGAAAAGCCTCGCTGGATGTCGTCGGTTGCGGGGTGTGGGGGATGAAGGCGCGCGGAGCGCCGCCCGAGCCTATCGGAGCCGACCCGGGGCGTGGCCGCGGACATAGGTCCCTGTGCCGCCGCAAGAAAAGGGCGAAATGTCTGAATGGAAATGCCGGCGGCTACGATCGACGGCGTGGACAGCCTGGCGACCCCCGTCCGTGACGAGGCCGGGCCCGTCGCGCGGCGTGCCGACGTCGAAGGCCTGCGCATCGTCGCCGTCCTTCTCGTCGTCATCTACCACTACTCCGGGGCGGGTGTCTCGGGCGGTGTCGACGCCTTCCTGTTCATCTCGGGGTACTTCGTCCTCGGTGGTCTGCTGCGCCGGCTGCGCGACGGGCGGCCCGTCGGGCTCCGGTCGTTCTACGTCCGGACCCTGCGGCGGCTGAGCCCGGCGGCGTGGGTCGCCGCGGGGGCCACGGTCGTCGGTGCGTGGTTCCTCGGGTACGGCTCCGAGCGGCTCAGCTACCTGACGCACTACCTCGCCTCGACCGCCTACGTCGAGAACCTCTGGCTCGTGCGCAGCCACGTCGTCTACGGCGCGGCGCAGGGCTACGCCAACCCGTTCCAGCACTTCTGGTCGCTGTCGGTGCAGGGCCAGATCTTCCTCGTCGCCCCGCTCGCGGCGGCCCTGGCCGCGATCCTGCTGGCCCGCGTGACCCCGGGGCGTCGGCCCGCCGTGGTGACCGGCGCCGTGGGCGTGCTCCTCGTCCTCGCCACCGGGTACGCGTTCGTCGTGACCGCGGCGGACCAGTCGACGGCGTACTTCTCGACGACGGCCCGGGCGTGGGAGTTCCTCGCGGGTGCGCTGCTGGCCGTCACGGTCGCCGACCTGCGCCTGGGGCCCCGGGCCCGCACCGTGCTGGGCTGGTGCGGGCTCGCGGCGCTCGCCCTGACCGGTGTCCTCGTGGACGGCGAGCGGACCTTCCCCGGGCCCGCGGCGCTGCTGCCGCTGGGGGCGACCGCCGCCGTGATCGTCGCCGGCCTGACCCCGACGCGGTACGGCGTGGACCGACTGCTCGCGCTGCGTCCCGTCGCCGGCGCCGGCAGGTACAGCTACGCGCTCTACCTGGTGCACTGGCCCGTGATGTCGCTGCTGCTGCTCGCGACCGGACGCGACCGGCTCGACGTGCCGTCCGCGGCGCTGGCGCTCGCCGTGACCGCGGCGCTGACGTGGGCGCTGCACCACGGCGTCGAGGCGGTGTTCCGCCAGGCGCCGGGACGCCGGCTCCGCGTCCGGGTCTGGGCTCCCGCCGTGGCGGCCGTCGGCCTGACCGTCGTGGCGGCCGTCGTGCTGCGGCCCGTCGCCACCGAGCAGGCGCAGGTCATCGGGGTCGCGGCGCTCAACCGCGACCTCGCG
This sequence comes from Cellulomonas sp. B6, assembly GCF_001462455.1. GTDB lineage: Bacteria > Actinomycetota > Actinomycetes > Actinomycetales > Cellulomonadaceae > Cellulomonas. Next base: position 10,836 of record NZ_LNTD01000021.1, on the reverse strand, counting down.
CGGTCGCAGACCACCGAGGGCTGCCTCGTGTTCGGGCTCGAGCCCGGCCTCTCGTGCATGTTCGACGAGCGGATCGGCGACGGCGGGGACGGCCTCGACGTCGCGCTGCTCGGCGGGTCGCAGTCCGCGCTGTGGGCGCCGACGCTCGTCGACGTCGCCGACGAGCTGGGGCTGGGCGTCCGCAGCTTCATCCGCTCGCAGTGCCCGCACTTCACCAGCAGGTACGGGCTGCCGGGCTTCGACAACGAGACCGGCGACAACTGCGCGGCGTGGAACGACCTCACGACCCAGCGCGTGATCGACGACCCGCCCGTGCTCGTCGTGACGACGCTGAGCCGCGCGGAGGCCCCGGACGGCCGGGTCGAGTGGATCCCGCTCGGGTACCGCGAGGCGTGGGAGGAGCTCGAGGCCGCGGGTGTGCGCGTGCTGGCGATCCGGCACAACCCCCGCCTCACGGCCGAGGACTGGCTCTGCCTCGAGCGCAACGTCGACGACCTGAGCGCGTGCGTCTTCCCGCGCGACGAGGTCTTCGCGGACGACGACCGGTTGTTCGCCACCCCGCTGCCGGCCAACGTCACCGTCTACGACGCCACGGTCGCGCTCTGCGACGAGGAGGGGTGCCACGCGGAGCGCGACGGGCGCCCGTCGTTCTCCGACCGGTGGCACCTGTCCGACGACCACGTCACCTCCCTGCGCGGCGACCTCGAGGGATGCGTCCGTGCCCTCGTCGCACTCGAGACGCGCGGTGGCGGGGACGGCCTGGAGCTGCGGGAGTGCGCGGTCACGAGGCGCTGAGAACGGACCGCTGCGGTCGCGATCGGGTGACATCCGTGCTAGGGCGGGCGTCCAACTGTCTGCTAGTCTCTCGGCGATTGTTGCCAAGCAAGACCAAGGGGAGCGCGAGTGCATTCGGACGACACGGACGCCGCTCGCGCGTTCCTCGCACCGGGAATCGCAGAACCAAATGTCGCGGTTCTCGGCGGCAACGGTTTCATCGGGCGGGAAATCACCCGCATGCTGGCGGCCGACGTGCCGGTCCGCGTCGTCGACCGTTCGCTCCCCGCCTCGGTCGAGGGTGTCGACGGGATGTCGGCGGACCTCTCCGACCCCGCTGCCGTGGCGCGGGCCCTCGACGGTTGCAGCGCCGTCGTCTACGCGGTGGGCGCCATGCTCCCGGCCGAGTCGACCGCCGACCCGGTCGCCGACATCACGGCGACGCTCACGCCGCTGATCAACGTGCTCGAGCACCTCAAGACGCGGCCCGGCGTGCGCCTGGTGTTCCTGTCGTCCGGGGGGACGATCTACGGGAACCCCACGCAGCTCCCCGTGCCGGAGAGCCACCCCACGCAGCCCATCAGCTCCTACGGCGTGCTCAAGCTCACCGCCGAGCAGTACATCCGGATGTACGCCACGCTCTACGGCGTCGACACGCGGATCCTGCGCGTCGCGAACGCCTACGGCCCCGGTCAGCCGGTCGGCCGCAGCCAGGGCGTCATCGCCAACTTCGTCGACGCGCTCTACCGGGCCTACCCGATCACGATCTTCGGGGACGGACGCAACGTCCGCGACTACATCCACGTGTCGGACGTCGCCAGCGCCGTGGTGTCAGCGGTCATCACCGACGGCCCGCTCGTCGCGAACGTCGCGACGGGCATCGGGACCTCGACGCTCCAGCTGATCTCCCACCTCGAGGAGATCTCGGGGAGGTCGCTCGAGGTGAACTTCCTGCCGGCGCGGCCCTACGACGTCGACGCCATCGTCCTCGACGCGGCTGCGTACCGGGCGATGGTCGGGCACGAGCCGCGACCGCTCGCGGACGGCCTGGTCGAGGTCGTGGAGGCGACGTTCAGCAGCGTCCGGGTGTGAGCTCGCGCCGCGTCCCGCGACGCCGGCCGGCCACCGCCGCCGGCGTCGCGTGCCGTCGGCCGGCACCGCCGGCCGGGTGCCCGGGGAGGGCGCCCGACGCACCCGAGCGGCCCACCGCCCGGAGGCTAGGGTCGCCCGTGATGAGCACGCCGCGACAGGAATCGACACGATCGGCATGGGGACGCGCAGCATGAGACTTCTCGACGACCGGGCGGCCCAGCGGGCGCTGACCGCACGTCTGCGATCGAACGCCTCCCGCGCGCTGTCCGCGCTGCGGGCCGGCGGTGCGGGTCGGGTCCGCGGCAAGGTGCTCGGCCTGCAGCAGGGCCCCGTGGAGCTGCGCGTCCACGGCTGGGTCCGGCAGGGGCAGGGTGCGAGCGTCGTCGTGGACGTCGACGGCGTGCCGCTCGGGGTGACCCGCCCGTCGCCGGACGTCGTCGTGCCCGGCCGTGACGAGGAGCTCCGCCTGCACCCCGACGCGTGGGGCTGGGAGCTGCGGTGCCGCCACGACGAGCTCCCCGAGGGCGAGATCACGCTCGGCGCGCGCGTCGTGCGGCCCGACGGCCTCGTCGACGACCTCGGGTCCGTCACCGCGCAGACGCGCGCCGAGCGGCAGCTGGGGACCCTCGACGCCCCGCAGCGCGGCGCGACGGTCCCGGCGGTCTTCGACGTCCTCGGGTGGATCCGCACGGACGCCGCGATCGACGCCATCGAGATCGACGTCGACGGCGGCCAGGTCGTCAACGCCCGTCTGTACTCCGCGCCGCGGCCGGACATCGCGGGCCTGCGCGAGGACGACCCCTGGAGCCCGCTGGCCGGGTGGCACGCCACCGTCGTGCTGCCGCCGGACGACGGCGACCGCTGGCACGCCGACTCCCCGACGTCGGCCCGCACCGTGACCCTGACGACCTGGGCGGTCGCCCGCGGCCGCCGGCACCTGCTCGACACGCGCGACGTCGAGTACGTGCCGATCGACCGGGCGACGAAGGACGAGGCCCGGGCGCTCGCCGTCCGCGGGTCCGCGCTGCCCGTCGAGCGCGTGGCGCGCCGCGGGCACGCGGGCGTGCCGCGCGTGCTGGTCGCGAACCACCACCTCGGCCTCGGGGGCGGGCAGCTGTACCTGTTCGAGCTGCTGCGCCAGATGGCCGCGCTCGGGCCGATCGACGTCACGGTCCTCACCGAGGTGGACGGCGCCCTGCGCGGCCGGCTGGAGGACATGGGCATCCGGGTCCGCACCGTCGGTGCGGCGCCCCCCACGGCCGTGCGCTACGAGGAGTGGGCCGACACGCTCACCGCGTACGCGGCGCAGTTCCGCCCCGACGTCGTGCTCGCCAACACGGCGGGGTGCTTCTGGGGCGTCGACCTCGCGCACCGGCTGGGGCTGCCGTCGATCTGGTCGGTCCACGAGAGCTTCGACCCCGAGCTGTTCCTGCGGCACTACTACGGCGAGACGGTCGACGAGTGGACGCGGGGCGTGTTCTACGCGTCGTTCGCGCGGGCGTCGGCGGTGGTCTTCGAGGCCGACGCGACCCGCGACATCTTCCGGCACCTCGCCGACCCGCGGCGCATGATCCGCATCGACTACGGCGTCGACCTCGCCGAGATCGACGCCTTCGTGGCCGAGCACCCGCGGGCGCAGGTGCGTGCGCGGCTCGGCCTCAAGCCGGACGACATCGCCTTCGTCTGCATCGGCACGTACGAGCCGCGCAAGGCCCAGGGGCTGCTGACCAGCGCCTTCCTCGAGATCGCGGACCAGTTCCCGCAGGCGCGCCTCGTGCTCGTCGGGGACAGCCCCAACCCGTACTCGGCCGCGCTGCACCAGGTGCTCGCGGAGGTGCCCGGCTCGAGCCAGGTGCGAACCGTGGGCGTCACCGGAGCGGTCTACGACTGGTACCACGCCGCCGACGCGTTCGTGCTCGCCTCGGACGTCGAGTCGCTGTCGCGCGCCATGCTCGAGGCGATGGCCTTCGGTGCGGTGCCCGTCGTCTCGGACGTGTTCGGCACGTCCTCGGTGGTGCAGGACGGGCGCAACGGCATGCTGTTCGACCCCACGAGCGTCGCCAGCGTGCGCCAGGCACTCACGCGCTACGCGTCGGCGGACGCCGCCGAGCGCGCGGCGATGGCCGAGCAGGCCCGCGCCACCGTCGACCCCGCGCGGGACTCCAAGCACTACGGCCTGGAGTACCGCATGCTCGTCGACGAGCTCGTGGCGGACCCCGAGACGGTCGACTTCGCGCGGCTCCAGGAGGAGGTCCGCGCGCTGCGCGAGGGGCGCCGCCCGGGGACGGGCGACGACGACTCCTCGACGGCCGGTGAGCCCGAGCCCGAGCCCGCGGACGTGGCAGGAGGACAGGACCGATGACGCCCGAGATGCAGGCCGAGCTCGACCGTCTCTGGGCGATGCCCCGGGGCGAGGTGACCTCCACGGACATCGCGGGCGACATCCGGCTCGCCGACGGCCCGTCGTTCGTCTCGCAGTTCCGGGCGATCGTCACGGACGAGATCTACGCGTTCGAGAAGCCCGGCGACGACCCGCCCGTCATCGTCGACTGCGGTGCCAACATCGGGCTCGCGACGCGGTGGTGGCTGTCCCGGTGGCCCGACGCCCGGATCGAGGCGTTCGAGCCCGACCCCGACGTGTTCGCCATCCTCCAGGCGAACCTCGCAGGGGTGCCGGACACCGTGCGCCTCCACCAGGTCGCGCTCGCCGCCGAGGCGGGGACCGCGACGTTCGACCGGCTGGGCAGCGACGCGGGGCGCCTCGACGACCGTGCGCAGGGCCCGACCGCGACGACGGTCCCGACGGTGACGCTCTCGTCGGTCCTCGCGGACCTCGAGCACGTCGACCTGCTGAAGATCGACATCGAGGGCGCCGAGGTCGAGGTCCTGCACGAGGCCGAGCACCTGCTCGGGCGCGTCGACCGCGTGTTCGTCGAGTACCACTCGCGCGTCGGCGAGCGGCAGCAGCTCGGCAACCTCCTCAACCTGCTGCGCCGTGCCGGCTTCCGGTACTACATGGAGGTGCCGCGCACGTCGCAGCGACCGTTCGTGTCGGTGTCGCAGGAGGTCGACATGGACGTCCTCGTGGAGATCTGGGCCCACCGGATCGAGACGCCGCGGTGACGAGCACGCCCGGTTCGGCCCTGGCGTCCTCGAGCACGGTGCACGCCGTCGAGGCTCCCGCCGCGTCGGGCCGTCGCGGTCGCCTGCTCGCGCTCGCGCCCGTGGTGCTCGTCGTCGTGTGGACGGTGCTCAACACCTGGTGGTCGCTGTCGCGGCTCGACGACCGCGCCTTCAACATCGACGAGGCCGGCTACCTCGCGTTCGCGGCGAACCATGCGTACGGGTTCGCCGCCCAGGGCGTCGGCGGCTGGTTCGACTCGGTGCTCGCACCGTCGCAGCACGCACCCGGCGTACCGGTCCTGACCTCCCTGCTCGTCATCGCCGGTGCGGGGATCGACCAGGCGGGGCTCGCCGTCATCGGCGTCTCGGGCGGCGTGATGCTCCTGTTCACCTGGCTGCTGGTCCGCGAGGTCGTGAACCGGACCGCCGGGTGGCTCGCCCTGGCGCTGCTGGCCACCGCACCCGCGGTGCTGAACTACAGCCACCTGTACACCTTCGTGCTGCCGACCGCGGCGCTGCTGGCCGTCGCGCTCTACGCGGTCCACCGCTCGCGCGGGGCCACGGTGCTGCGCTGGGTGGTCGTGCTGGGCGTCGTGCTCGGCTGCCTGCCCCTCGTCCGCAGCATGAACTTCGCGTTCGCCGGGATCCTCGGGATGATCCTCGTGGTCCAGGCCGCGCTCACGCCCGGCCCGGCGCGGTGGCGCGCGCTGCGCCACGTCGCCCTGGCCGCCGGCGTCGCGGCGCTCGTGCTGCTCCCGTGGCTGTGGTCGAGCTGGCGGCTCGTGGCCGAGTACCTGTTCGGGTTCGGCTACGGGGACCGCGCCGAGGAGTACGGCTCGCGCGGCGGGTCCGCGTACAACGCCGTCCGCATGACGGCGTCCGAGCTCTACGCGATCCACACGTCGGTGATCCTGATCGGCGTCGTGGCGGCCGCCGTCGTCATGGTGGTCGCCCTGGTGCGCTGGGTCCGGTCCGGGGACGCGCCGCACGGGTGGAGCGCCTTCGCCGCGGCGCCCGTGTTCCCCGCCGCGGCGCTCACGGTCGCGGGCTACGCCGCGCTGGGCACCACGGCGAACTCCGGCTCCGGGTTCGGGTTCCAGCTGGCGCCCGCGTTCGTCACGGTCGCGTGCCTCGGATGGGTGCGGCTCGTCGCCGTGCGGCCCCTGGCGTCGCGCCCCCTGCTGCCCGCGGTCGTGGTCGCGGTCCTCGCGCTCGCCTGCGCCGTGCCCGCCACCGGGCTGCTGTCGCGGGTCGCGCCGTGGGGCACCGACCGGGTTACCGAGCTGCCGGTCATCGGCGGGGTGCGGGTGACGGCGGGCGTCGACCTCGACGAGTCCTACCTCGAGATCGCCAACGGCGACGGGCCCGTGAACCGCTCCGAGTGGAGCGACGAGTGGCGTGAGGCGTCGGAGGACCTGGCCGGGGCGGTCGCGCACGACGACTTCGTGGCGTCGGGCACGGCGTTCGGCTTCCGGGGGTACTTCGTCAACGCGAACACGCTCCAGCTCGAGGTCCTGCGGGACGGGCACTGGGCGTTGCCGGTCGTCCAGATCGAGCCCGCCGTCGTTCCCGAGGACGAGGCGGCGTACCTCGAGTGGCTCACGGACGGCCCGGCCGGGTCGGCGTGCCAGCTCGTCACGTCCGCGGGCGCCGACAACGAGTTCCAGCCGATGGTCGACACGACGCTGATGGAGGCCGCGGCGGCCGCTGCCGACTTCGAGCGGGTCGAGTCGTTCGACACCCCGGACGGCCGCTCGATGGACCTGTGGCGTCGGGACCGCGCGGAGTGCGCCGTCGCGCGGTGACGCGCGCCCGCCCGCGCCGGGAGCCAGGGCCGGGTGCCGCGGCAGGGCCTGCGGCACCCGCGCCGGGGCTCACCCCGCCCAGGCGACCTCGAGGTCCAGCACCCACGTCACGCCGACGCGGTCGGTGAGCATGCCGTACAGCGGCGACCACGCGGACGGCGCGAGCGGCACGACGACCGTGGCGCCCACGGCGAGCGCGTCCCAGTGGCCGCGCAGCTCGTCGGCGTCGGTCCCGCGCACCGACACGAACACCGGGATCGTGCCCGGGTCGTAGGGCAGGCGCGAGGGCACGTCGTACGCCATGACGTGGAAGCCCGCGGGCGAGACCACCTGGCCCCAGCTGACCTGGTCGGCCTCGTGCGGCTCGGTCTCGCTGCCGGCCTGCGCGTGGGTGACGACGGTCAGCTCGCCGCCGAACGCGTCGCGGTACAGCTCGAGCGCGGCGCGCGCGTCGCCGCGGAAGTTCAGGTGGGTCGTGGTGGTGAGGCTCATGCGTGCTCCCAGGGGTGCGGGGGTGTGGTGCCGGTCCGTCCGACGACGGCACGTTCGCAGGCCTTGCGGTCAGGTCCTGTCCGCATGTCCGCCTAGGTTGGGGGCATGACGACGCCCGCCGCGACGACCGCCCGGCTGCTGCGGCTGCTGTCGCTGCTGCAGGCGCGCCGCGACTGGCCCGGGCCGCTGCTCGCCGAGCGGCTCGACGTCAGCGCGCGGACCGTCCGCCGCGACGTCGAGCGTCTGCGCGACCTCGGCTACGCGATCGACGCGACGCGCGGCACCGACGGCGGGTACCGGCTCGACGCGGGCGCCGAGCTGCCGCCCCTGCTGCTCGACGACGACCAGGTCACGGCCGTCGCGGTCGCGCTGCAGGCCGCGCCGCTGCTCGGCACCGACGTCGACGACGCCGCCGAGCGCGCGCTCGCCACGATCCGCCGCGTCATGCCCGAGCGGCTGCGGCGCCGCGCCGACGACGTGCGGTTCGTGCCGCTGCCCGACCCGACCTCGACCCCGTCGACGACCGATGCGCTCGCCCTCCTCACGGGGGCCGTCCGGCGTCACGAGGTCGTGCGGTTCGACCACGACGCGCCCGGCGCCGACCCGCACGCGCCGCCCGGCCCGCCGCGCCGCGTCGAACCGCACCACGTGGTCGCGACCCGCGGCCGCTGGTACCTCGTCGCGTGGGACCTCGACCGCGACGACTGGCGCCTGTTCCGGGTCGACCGGCTGCGGCTGCGCGCGCACCCCGGCGCACGGTTCACGCCGCGCGAGGTGCCCGGCGGTGACGTGCGCGCGTTCGTCGCCGCGCGGTTCCGGGGGACCGCGCCGGACGCCACGGGTGCGGGTGCGGGTGGCCAGGATGAGGCGTCCCCGGCGCGCACGCCCGCGGCCGCGCACGGGGCTGCGACCTGGCCCTGCACCGGCACGGCCGTGCTGCGGGCGCCCGCGCGCGCCGTCGCGCCGTTCGTCGACGACGGGACGGTCGAGGACCTCGGCGACGGACGCTGCCGCGTCACGCTCGGCGCGTGGTCGTGGGTCGCGCTGGCGGCCCTGCTCGGCCGGTTCGACGCCGACGTCGAGGCCGTCGCGCCGCGGGCGCTGGCCGACGCGTGCACGACGCTCGCCGCGCGGTACGCGACCGCCGCACGACGCTCCGCCGACCTGCCCTGACAGGCACCGCGCGGCGCGGCGACCGGCCGGGTCCCCGCCTGCCGCTGCGCCGACCGGCCCGACGGCCGTCGCGCACCCCCGCGACCACGTGCCCCGACGCGAACGTCAGTCGACGACGACGGCACCCCGCGGCCCCAGCGCCGCGAGCAGCTGCAGCTTGTCGTGGCTCGCGGTGCCGGGCGTCGCGGTGAGCACCAGCAGCACCTGTCCTTGGTCGGGGTCGCTGAGGATCTGGCACTGCAGCTCGAGCTCGCCGAGGTCGGGGTGCCACAGGCGCTTCTCGCGCCACGACGTCGAGCGCACCTCGTGCGCCTGCCACAGCGCGGCGAACTCGGTGCTGCGCGCGAGCAGCGCGTCGACGAGCGCGGCCGCGCGCGAGTGCGGACCCTGCGCGGCGTGCGCCGCGCGCAGGTCGGCGACGAACGCACGGCCGACCTCGGGGTGCTCCGCGGGCGGGTAGACCTCGCGCGCCGCCGGGTCCACGAACCACCGGTAGACGACGCTGCGCATGAGGCCCTGGTGCCGCGTCTCGTCGCCGAAGAGCGCACGTGCCGCCGCCGTCTGCACGAGCGTCTCACCCAGCGCCGTCATGACCTGGGCGGGCGTGTCGGCGAGCCGGTCGAGCACACGCATCGTCCCGGGGGACACGTGGTCCCCGCCGCCCGCCCGCGCGGGCGCGTTCTGACCGGCGAGGTGGAACAGGTGGTCACGCTCGGCGAGCGTGAGGCGCAGCCCGCGGGCGATCGCCCCGAGCATCTGCGGCGACGGCTGCGGGCCGCGCGACTGCTCCAGACGTCCGTAGTAGTCGACGGACATGTCGCTGAGCGCGGCGACCTCCTCGCGGCGCAGCCCCGCGGTGCGGCGGCGCGGGCCGCGGGGCAGGCCGACGTCCTCGGGCTGCAGCGCCTCGCGGCGGCGACGCAGGAAGTCGGCGAGCTCCACGCGGTCCATCCCTCCATGGTGCGGGGTCGGCGAAGCGGCGGGAAGGGATCGGCGATCCCCCTCTGCCGTCGCTCCGGGGGGTGACTGGATCGCGCTCTCGCGACCTGGGGTGGGGTGGTCGGGGTGACTGGATCGCGCTCTCGCGACCTGGGTCAGGGGGTGGGCGGTGTTCCGGTGAGGCGGTGGGAGACGTCCCAGACGCGGCGTGCGTCGTCGAGGTCGGTGAGCGGACGGTAGAGCGGCTGCTCCGCGGGCGGCCCGCCGAGGTGCTGGAACCCGCGCGGTCCGTACAGGTGCCCGCCGCACGCGTCGGGGGCCGTCGCCGCGAGCACCGCGGGCAGCGCGGCCGACGCGACCGTCCCGACCACCCAGCCCCGCCGCGACAGCCCGGCGATGGCGCGCCGCCCGAGCCGCTCGCGATCTCGCCCCAGGCCGGGCTGCGCCGCGAGCAGGTTGGTGGGGGAGACGCCGGGGTGCGACAGCGTGCTCGTGACGCCCCACCCGCCGGCTGCGCTGCGGCGCTGCAGCTCGGCCGCGAACAGCCCCAGCGCGAGCTTCGACGAGCCGTACGCCCGGCCCGGGTGGTACCCGTGCTCCCAGGCCAGGTCGTCCCAGTGCACGGCTGCCCGCGCGACCGCGATGCTCACCTGCGTCGTCACGCGCCCGCGCGCGGCGGCGAGCAGCGGCAGCAGGTGCGACACGAGCGCGACGTGCGCGAGGTGGTTGACGCCGAGCTGCAGCTCGAAGCCGTCGGCCGTCGTGCGCCGCGTCGGCGGCTCCATGACGCCCGCGTTGTTGACCAGCACGTCGACCGGGCGACCGTCGGACAGCAGCGTCGCGGCGAACGCGGCGACGGACGCGAGGTCCGCGAGGTCGGCGTGCCGCACGTCGAGGCGCGCGTGCGGCACCTCGACGCGCAGCCGGTCGGCGGCGGCACGGCCCTTGGCGAGGTCGCGCACCGGCAGTACCACGTCGGCGCCGGCGCGCGCGAGGTGCCCGGCGACGTGCACGCCGATGCCGTCGCTGGCGCCCGTCACGACGGCGAGCCGCCCGGTGAGGTCGGGGACGTCGGACGCGGCGAGCAGGGGCACGGTGACCTCCGGTGTGGGTGGTCGCACCGGGCGATGCGACCACCTCATGCTCGGCGCCCCGGCCGCGCGGCGGCAGGGCGCGCTCGTCCGGGGACCGCGGGTCCCTGCCTCCCGCGACCTGAGGGTTGCGGGTGACTGGATCGCGCTCTCGCGACCTGGGGTTGCGGGTGGCTGGATCGCGTTCTCGCGACCTGAGGGTTACCGGTGACTGGATCGCACTCTCGCGACCTTGGGGGTGGCGGGTGACTGGATCGCGCTCTCGCGACCTGGGGTTGCGGGTGGCTGGATCGCGTTCTCGCGACCTGAGGGTTACCGGTGACTGGATCGCACTCTCGCGACCTTGG
>NZ_LNTD01000020.1 GCF_001462455.1 Cellulomonas sp. B6 | reverse complement strand
TCGCGCACGAGCGTCGGCAGGTCGCCGCCGAGCCGGACGCGCTCGAGGAACTGCACGACGGCGCCGGCGACCGTGCGGTGCGCCGCGTCGTTGAGCACGTCGTGCGGGCGCGCCGGTGCCGTGCGGTGGGTCGGGGGTCGCGTCGTCGCGCGCGGCGTCCCGGGCGACGTCGCGCACGAGCGTCGGCAGGTCGCCGCCGAGCCGGACGCGCTCGAGGAACTGCACGACGGCGCCGGCGACCGTGCGGTGCGCCGCGTCGTTGAGCACGTCGTGCCGGCCGTCGGTGACGAGCAGCACGTGGCGCGCGCCCAGCGTGCGGTAGGCGGCGACCGCGTGCTCGGTGGGGCTGATGCGGTCGTCCTCGCCGTGCAGCGCGAGCACGGGCACCGGCAGCGGTGCGTCGCGCGGGTCGGTGAGGTCGGCGGCGACGATCGCGGTGACGTCGGCGAACAGGCTCGTGCGCGTGGCCTGCGCGAGCACGCGCTGGTGGGCGGGGCACGCGGACCGTGCGTCGAGCTCGGCGTCCCACGTGAGCGAGCGGACGCCCGCGGCGGTCGGCAGACCGGCGAGCACGACGCCGGCGACGTCGAGCACGCGCGCGAGGCGGGCGGCGGCGAGCGCGCCCGCGTCCGTGCCGACGAGGACGTGCGGCCCGGGGAGCGTCGCGAGCAGCGCGGCGACGGCCTGCGGTGCCGGGTCGGGCTCGCCGACGGCCACGACGCGGAAGGCATCGGCGGCGAGCCTGCGACCGAACCGCTCGTAGACCTCGGGGGTCTCGCCGCGGCCGACCAGCACGACGACGGTGCCGCGTGCGTCGGGGCCGCTGACCGGCTCGGTCCAGGTGCGCAGGGCGGAGGTGCGCAGCGAGGCTGCCGGGTGTGCGGCGGTCGTCACGGCGGGCTCCTGTCGGGGCGGTCGAGCGGGTTCCTCGCAGCGTAGGCATGCTCCAGATAAAAGGAGATGAATTTGGTCTGGTTTCTCGCGACGTGAGACGTCGCGCGCGTCCCGCCGACGGCGTCGGCCTCGGGCCGCAGCAGGTCGAGGCGCCGACGGACCCCGGTGCGGACGTCCGGGTCGACCTGGGCGCGGTCGACCGGGCCGTCTCCTGCCTCGCCCCCTGAGCGAAGCTCAGTCGCGCCCGTCCGTCGCGGGCGGGTGCGGCAGCCACGGCCCCACGACGTCGGTGCTCGCGCCCGTGGACTCCCGGGCCACGATGCGGAACGCGGCCTTGTGGAAGCGCCGGGGGCGCAGCGCGCGGTCGCCGTCCTCGATCCGCTCGACGAGCATCGCGACGGCCGTCTCGGCGATCTCCTCGCGGCCGGGGTCGACGGTGGACAGCGAGGGCGTGGTGAAGCGGCCGTCCGCGATCGCGTCGAACCCGATGACCGCGACGTCGTCAGGCACGCGGCGGCCGGCCTCCGCGAGGGCGCGCAGCACACCGATGGCGAGGCTGTCGTTGAGCGCGAGGACCGCGTCGAACTCGACGCCCGACGCGATGAGCTCGCGCGTGGCCTCGACGCCGTTGACGGGCAGCCACGGCGCGACGACGACCTCGAGGCGCGGGTCCTCCGGCACGCCCGCGACCGTGAGCGCCTCGCGGTAGCCGCGGACGCGCAGGTCGGAGGGGCGCATCTGCCCCGTGCGGCGGTCGGGGTGCGCCCCGACGACGGCGATGCGCCGCCGGCCGAGGGACAGCAGGTGCTCGACCGCGGCCCGTGCGCCCTCGACGTTGTGCATGGTGACGTGGTCGTTCGGCCCGCCGAAGATGCGCTCGCCGAGCAGGACGAGCGGGTAGGTCACGTCGTCGAGGAGACCGCGGTCCTCGGTGCCGAGGTGCTCGGGGCTGAAGAGCAGGCCGTCGGTCTGCCGCAGGCCGTTGGCCAGGACGGCCGTCTCGTGCGCGCGGTCGGCGCCGGCCTGGCCGATGATCACGCTGAGGCCACGCCGCTCGGCGGCCGCGATGACGGCGTCGGCGAGCTCGGCGAAGTAAGGCTGGCGCAGCTGGGGGACGGCCAGCCCGATGACGCCCGTGCGCCCGGACCGGAGCCCGCGTGCGGAGAGGTTGGGTCGGTAGCCGAGCTCGTCGATGGCGCGCTGCACGCGCGCCCGGGTCTCGGGGCTCACGTGCGGGTGGTCGTTGACGACGTTGGAGACCGTCTTGTTGGAGACGCCCGCCAGCTGCGCGACGTCGTGCATCGTCACCTTCACGCCGGAGCCGCCGTCCGGTGTGCCGGGAGGTGCACCCGGCGGAGCGCCCGACTTCTCGTCATGGGCACGAGGTTGACAGGTCCGTCGCGGGGAAGCAATAGTGGCCGAGCCATTACGACGTCGTAAACGGCCAGGTCAGCGGTGTTCAACGTCAGAGACGACGGCACATCGCGCCTCTCGGGGCAGCGCTCGGGTGCTGGTCAGCCCGTCATCGACGACGAGCGACCCCGGGCGCCTCCCTGGAGGCAGGAGGAGAAGAAGTGGCTCAGCCCCCAGGACGCCTCGCGTCCCGAGCACCGGCCGCCGGCCGGTGGAAGAACCTGCTGTACTCGCAGCGCCTCGCCCCGTACTTCTTCATCGCGCCGTTCGTCATCACGCTGCTCGCGTTCTGGGCGGTGCCGCTCGTGCGCACGTTCGTCATGAGCACGCAGAACGTGATGTTCGGCGAGGCCGCGTTCGTCGGGACCGACAACTTCGAGCGGCTGTGGCGCGACCGGATCTTCTGGCAGGCGATGTACAACAGCGCCCGCTACATGGTGCTGACCCTCGTCATCCTCATCCCCGTCCCGCTGCTGCTCGCGGTCGTGATCAACGCGCGGCTCGGGTCGCCCCGCCTGAAGAACCTCTTCAAGGCGTCGATGTTCGTCCCGGCCCTGACGTCCGTGGTCGTGGCCGGCATCATCTTCCGGCTCATGTTCGCCGAGACCAGCACGGGCCTGGTCAACCAGGTGATCGCGTGGTTCGGGGCGGACCCCGTGCGGTGGCTGCGCACCGACATCGGTGGTCTCGTCGCGCTGCTGGCGCTGGCGACCTGGCGCTACACCGGCGTCAACATCCTGTACTTCCTGTCCGGCCTGCAGTCGATCCCCGACGAGTACTACGAGGCGGCGTCGATCGACGGTGCCGGCAAGCTCCGGCAGTTCTTCTCCATCACCCTGCCGAACATCAAGCCGACCATGGTCTACGTCACGACCATCAGCATCTACGGCGGCCTGGCGATGTTCCTCGAGAGCTTCATGCTCTACTCCGGCAACAGCTCCCCGAACAACCAGGGCCTGACGGTCGTCGGCTACCTGTATCGCCGCGGCATCGAGGAGAACGACCTCGGCTACGCGTCGGCCGTGGGGGTGGTCCTGCTCGTCGTGATCATGGCGATCAACCTCACCTACCTCACCCTCACCGGCACGTTCAAGAAGGAGCCCCGATGAGCGCGCCGACCACCACGACCACGTCCGCCCCGTCGGCGGAGCGCGCCACGAGCGGCCCCGGGCGCCGCCGGTACCCGCTGCCGCGCGCGATGTTCGTGACGATCCAGAGCGTCTTCCTCGCCGTCATCGGGCTCATCGTCCTGGTGCCGCTGCTCGTCATCTTCGTCGGCACGTTCCAGGACGGCGGCGAGATCATGCGCACCGGCCTGCGGCTCGGCGTCGACGTCTCGTCGCTCCGGCTCGACAACTACGTCATGCTCCTCACCGACTCCGGCCTGTACTTCCGGTGGTTCGCCAACTCGGTGGGACTCACGGTCGTCCAGGTGGCCGGCACGCTGCTCGTCAGCTCGTTCGTCGCCTACGGCTTCGCGATGTACGACTTCAAGGGCAAGACCGCCGCGTTCATCGCGGTGCTGCTCCTCATGACCGTGCCGTTCGAGATCATGATGCTGCCGCTGTACGTCATGGTGAACGACCTCGGGCTCGCGGACTCGTACGGCGTCATCGTCATCCCGTTCCTCGCGGCGTCCGTGACGATCTTCTTCTTCCGGCAGTACTTCACGGGGATCCCCAGGGAGCTGCTCGAGGCCGGCCGCGTCGACGGCGTCACCGAGTTCGGCATCTTCTTCAAGGTCGTCCTGCCCATCTCGCGGCCGGCGCTGGCCGCCATGGGGATCCTCAACGGCATGGTCACGTGGAACAACTTCCTGTGGCCCCTGCTGGTGCTGCGCTCCGCGGAGAAGTTCACGCTGCCCATCGGTCTGAACACCCTGCTCACGCCGTACGGGAACAACTACGACCTGCTGATCATCGGGTCCTTCTTCTCCCTGCTGCCCGTCCTCGTGCTCTTCCTCTGCTTCCAGCGATTCTTCGTCGCCGGGATGACGGCGGGGGCGCTCAAGGGCTGATCCTCCACCCCGCCACCCGCACCACACAACGAAACGGAGTCACCACCATGGCAGGACCACGCAGGTACCCGGCGCTCGTCGCGGCCGGCCTGGCAGGCGCGCTCATGCTCTCGGCGTGCAGCGGCGGCTCGGACGAGCCCGCGGCGGCCCCCGCCGACGGCGAGGCCACCGCGCTCGACATGTGGGTGTTCGCCGAGCTCCACGCGGACTACTACGAGCAGATGGCCGAGGAGTGGAACGAGCAGAACCCCGACCGTCCCGTCGACCTCGACGTGACCGTCTACCCGTACCAGGACATGCACAACAAGCTGCAGCTCGCGGTCAACGCGGGGACCGGCCTGCCGGACGTCGTCGACATCGAGGTCAACAAGTTCGGCAACTTCGTGTCCGCGGACGGCCGCACCCCGCTCATGGACCTGTCCGAGGCCGCCAAGCCCTACCAGGACGACATCGTCCAGGCGCGCCTCGACCTCTACACCCGTGCGGACAAGATCCTCGGCTTCCCCATGCACGTCGGGGCGTTCGTGACGTTCTACAACGCCGCCCTCCTCGAGGAGGCCGGGATCGACTACACGACCATCGAGACCTGGGACGACTTCTCGGAGGCCGGCACGACGTACCACCAGGCGACCGGCAAGGCGTTCGGCGTCGCCAGCACGTCCGTCAACTTCGTCGAGCCGCTCATCGTGGCTCAGCTCGGGGGCAACTTCTTCGACGAGGACGGCGACGTCGACGTCGCCAACCCCGACGTGGTCAAGGCGTTCGAGATGCAGAAGGCCATGCTCGACGCGGGCGCCATCTCCACCATCCCGGGCGGCAGCCCCGACGACGAGCAGGCGTTCGGCGTCATCAACAGCGGCGACTACGCCGCCGTCGTGTACCCCGCCTGGTACACGTCACGCTTCGTCGACTACATGCCCGACCTCGCCGGTGACGTCGCGATCGCCCCGGCGCCCGTCGTCGAGGGCGGCGAGGTCGCCACGATCGGTGGCGGCGGCACCGGGACGGCCGTCATCGAGTCGTCGCCGAAGAAGGACTTCGCGGCGGAGTGGCTCGCGTTCGCCAAGCTGTCGCCCGAGGCGAACGTCGCCGTGTGGGAGGTCCTCGGCTTCGACCCGGTCAACATGTCGGTGTGGGAGGACGAGGCGGTCACGAGGGACCCGGAGAACAAGTTCAACAAGTACTTCCGCACGAACCTGTTCGACGTGCTCAACGAGGTGAAGGACGGCATCGGCCACTTCGACGGCTTCGCCAACCCGAACCTGCCGACGCTGAACAACCTCTTCACGACCACCACCCTGACCGAGGTCTACGAGAACGGCGTCGCGCCGCAGCAGGCCCTCGACCAGGCGCAGAAGGACCTGCAGAACCAGCTCGGCCAGTAGTCGCGGACGCCCGGGCGTCGGTACCCCGGCGCCCGGGCCCGCGGCCCACCCGCGTCCGCGACCCGTGCGGTGGGTCGTTCGGCCCACTTAACTACGGCGGGACCGTTGAAAACTCGAGTCATGACAGCAGACCTGGCGGCAGCCCCCGGCCGCGTGGTCGTCGTCGGTGCGGGCATGGTCGCGCACCGGTTCGCGGAGCAGCTGTGCCGCCGCGACGGCGACTGGACCCTCACCGTGATCGGCGACGAGCCGCACGCCCCCTACGACCGTGTGCACCTGTCGGAGGTGTTCGCGGGGCGGACCGCCGAGGACCTCGTGCTCGACGCGAGCGTCTGGGACGACCCGCGCACGACGCTCGTCACGGGCGACCGCGTCGTCTCGCTCGACCGCGCCGCGCAGACCGTCACCACCGCGTCCGGCCGCGTCGAGCCGTACGACCAGCTCGTGCTCGCCACGGGCTCGTGGGCGTGGGTGCCGCGCGCCGAGGGCACCGACCTGCCCGGCGTGCTGCGCTACCGCACGCTCGCCGACCTGGTGGACCTGCGCACGTGGGTCGAGGGCCGGGCCGCCGCGCTCGGGCGCCCGCTGCGCGGCGTCGTCGTCGGCGGCGGCGTGCTGGGCCTGGAGGCCGCGGCCGCGCTCGGCACGCTGGGCGTCGCGCCCACGGTCGTCGAGTTCGCCGACCGGCTCATGGCCGTCCAGCTCGACGCGGGCGGCGGCGAGGCGCTGCGCGTCCTGGTCACCGAGCTCGGCATGGAGATCCGCACGTCGACCGCCGCGAGCCGCGTGCTCGCGGGCGCCGAGGGCACGGTCGCGGGCCTCGAGCTGTCCGACGGCGAGGTGCTGCCGGCCGACGTCGTCGTCTACTCCACGGGCATCCGCCCGCGCGACCGCCTCGCGCGCGAGGGCGGCCTGCCCGTCGCCGAGCGCGGCGGCGTCGTGGTCGGGCCCACGTGCCGCACCGAGGACCCGGCGGTCTGGGCCATCGGCGAGGTCGCGAGCCACGACGGCGAGTGCGCCGGCCTGGTGGCCCCCGGCAACGCGATGGCCGACGTCGTCGTCGACCGGCTGTTCGGCGGCGACAAGGTCTACTCCAAGGCCGCCGACGGCACCAAGCTCAAGGGCGTCGGGGTCGACGCCGCGGCGTTCGGCGACGTGCTCGGCCTGACGCCCGGCGCGCTCGAGGTGACGTTCGCCGACCCGGTCGCGCGCACCTACCGCAAGCTCGTGGTGTCCGACGACGCGCGCGTGCTGCTCGGGGGCGTGTTCGTCGGCGACATCGAGCTGTACTCGCAGCTGCGCCCGCTGCTGGGCCGCCCTCTGGGCGCCGACCCGTCGGCGTTCCTCGCGCCCGCCGGCGGCGCCGCGCCCGTGCAGACCGACCTGCCCGACGACGTCGTGCTGTGCTCGTGCTCCAACGTGTCGGTCGGCACCGTGCGCGCCGCCGTCACCGAGCACGGCTGCCGCAGCGTCGGCGAGGTCAAGACCTGCACGCGCGCCGGCACGGTCTGCGGGTCGTGCGTGCCGCTGCTCACCAAGGTCGTCAACGGCACGCTCGAGAAGGCCGGGTTCACGGTCTCCAACGCGATGTGCGAGCACTTCGGCATGCCGCGCGCCGAGCTGTACGCGCTCGTGCGCACCGAGGGGCTGCGGACGTTCTCCGAGATCGTCGCGCGGCACGGGCAGGGCCGCGGCTGCGCGGTCTGCAAGCCGGTCGTCGCCTCGATCCTGTCGTCGCTGGGCATCGGGCACGTGCTGCAGCCCGACCAGGTGACGCTGCAGGACACCAACGACCGCCTGCTGGGCAACATGCAGAAGGACGGCACCTACTCGGTGGTCCCGCGCATGCCCGGCGGCGAGATCACGCCCGACAAGCTGCTCGCGTTCGCGCAGATCGCCGACGACTTCGGGCTGTTCACGCGCGTCACGGGCGCGCAGCGCATCGGCATGTTCGGTGCGCGGCAGGACCAGCTCCCGGAGATCTGGCGGCGCCTGGTCGACGCGGGTTTCGAGTCGGGGCAGGCGTACGGCAAGTCGCTGCGCGCCGTGAAGACGTGCATCGGGTCGACGTGGTGCCGGTTCGGCGTGCAGGACTCGTCGACCATGGCCGTGCGCCTGGAGCTGCGTTACCGCGGCCTGCGCGCGCCGCACAAGTTCAAGGTCGGCGTCTCGGGCTGCGCGCGCGAGTGCGCCGAGGCGCGCGGCAAGGACGTGGGCGTCATCGCGACCGAGAAGGGCTGGAACGTGTACGTCGGCGGCAACGGCGGCTTCACGCCCCGGCACGCCGACCTGCTCGCGGAGGACCTCGACGACGACCGTCTGATCCAGGTGATCGACCGGTTCCTCGCGCTGTACGTGCGCAGCGCCGACCGCCTGCAGCGCACCGCGCCGTGGGTCGCGTCCTACCCGGGCGGCATCGACGCGCTGCGGCGCGTCCTGGTCGACGACGCCGACGGCATCGGCGCCGAGCTCGAGGCCGAGGTCGCCCGGCACGTCGGCGCGTACGTCGACGAGTGGCGCGCGACCCTCGAGGACCCGGAGATGCTGCGGCGCTTCACGCCGTACGTCAACGCGCCCGACGCGACCGACACCGACCTGTCGTACGTGCCCGTGCGCGGGCAGGCGCGCCCGGCCCGACCCGACGAGCAGGGCTACCCGGACCTGCTGTCCGCGCGTGCCGCCGGCACGGAGGAGGAGCGATGAGCACGGTCCCCGCCGAGGGCGTCCGCGTGTGCGCGGTCGACGACCTGCTGCCCGAGTGCGGCACCGGCGCCCTGGTGGGCGAGGACCGGGTCGCACTGTTCCGGCTCGCGTCCGACGAGGTGCTGGCCGTCCAGCAGCGCGACCCTTACTCGGGGGCCAACGTGCTGAGCCGCGGCATCGTCGGCGACGTCGCCGGTGCCCCGACCATCACGTCGCCCCTGCTCAAGCAGGTCTGGGACCTGCGCACGGGCGCGTGCCTCGACCCGGTCGGCAAGGACCCCGTCGACCTGCGGGTCTACCGCGTGGTCGTCGACGGCGAGGACGTCCGGGTCCTGCCGTGACCCTGCTCGCGGGGCTCGACCTGACGGGTCGCACGGTGCTCGTCGCGGGCGCCGGGCCGGTCGGCGTGCGGCGCGCCCGCGCGGCGGTCGCCGAGGGCGCGCACGTGCGGCTCGTGGCCCCCGACGTGGGCGCGGGCGTCGACGACCTCGGCGACGCCCTCGAGGTGCACCGCCGCGCGGTGCGCCCCGAGGACCTCGACGACGTGTGGTTCGTGCACGCGTGCACGGGCGTCGCCGACGTCGACGCCGCGCTCGCGGCGTGGGCGCACGAGCGGCGCGTGTTCTGCGTCGTCGCGTCCGACGCGACGCGCGGCACGGCCCGCACGGTCGCCGCCGCGCGCGTCTCCGGCCTGCACGTGGGCGTGCTCACCGACGGCCCGCCCGACCCCGGGCGCGCGGTCGCGGTGCGCGACCGCCTCGTCGCGCACGTCGCCGCGGGCGGCGTCGTCGTGGGGGAGGTGCGCCCCGGCAGCGGCGGCGACGACGTGCTGCGCGCCGGCGAGGTCGCGCTGGTCGGCGGCGGGCCCGGCGACCCCGCGCTCATGACGGTCCGCGCGCGGGCGCTGCTCGCGCAGGCCGACGTGGTCGTCACCGACCGGCTCGGCCCGACGACGGTGCTCGACGAGCTCGCCGACGACGTCACGGTCGTGCACGTCGGCAAGGCCCCCGGGCGGCACACCGTGCCGCAGGAGCAGATCGACGCGCTGCTGGTCGAGCACGCGCTCGCCGGGCACCGCGTGGTGCGGCTCAAGGGCGGCGACCCGTTCCTGTTCGGACGCGGCGGCGAGGAGGTCGCCGCGTGCCGTGCCGCGGGCGTCCCCGTGCGCGTCGTGCCCGGCGTGACGTCCGCGGTCGCCGCGGCCGAGGCTGCGGGCATCCCCGTGACGCACCGCGGCACGAGCGCGCGCCTGCACGTCGTCAACGGCCACGGCGCGCTCACCGACGTCGACCTCGCCGCGCTGCGCGCGCCCGACGTCACGGTCGTCATCCTCATGGGCCTGGCCGGCCTGCCCCGCCTCACGGCGCAGGCCCTCGCGGCGGGCGTCGACCCCGCGCAGCCCGCCGCGGTCGTGTCCCGCGCGACCCTGCCCGGGCAGCGCGTCGTGCGCGCACCGCTCGCCGCCCTCGCGCAGCGCGCCGCCGAGGCGGGGCTCGGGTCGCCGAGCGTCGTGGTGGTGGGGGACGTGACGGCCGAGGGGCTGCTGGACGCTGTCGCCGGCCGCGGCGGTGCGCGTGCGACCGGTCCGGGGCCCGACCTCAACGGGGTGCGCCCTCCTGCCGATGCGAGGGTGTGAGGTCGGACGCCTTCTCCCAGCACCGGGTCGAGTTCCCGAACGACGACGGGTACCTCACGCTCGGCGACCTCGTCGACGGCTACGCGGTGCACGTGGGGATGTTCGAGGAGTCCTGCCGTCCGAACGACTGGGGTGCCGGCGACCTCCAGGCGACGCTCCACCTGCGCGACCGGCTCGAGCGCGCACGGCGACTGGCGCCGCCGGACGTGCGCGACGAGTTGCTGGTCGAGCTCGAGGCCCTGGACCGGCGCCTGCGCGACGCGACGGAGGACGACGCCGACGGGCACGTCCTGCGGGACGCGGGGGAGCTGCGTCCCGCCTCCGCGTGGTGGTGGCGGCGCCTGCCCGTGGCGGGTCTCGCCCGGGCGGAGCTCCTCGGGGGAGGACGTGCCGTGACGGCCGCGGGCGGCTCCCTCCCCGGACGGAGCCGCCCTCCGGGCGCGGGACGCGCAGACGGGTGAGCTGCGGCGATCGCCCCTGAGCCCGTCGGCGGGGCCCGCTACGGTCGGCTCGTGTCCGGTGACGTCCACGGCGCTCGGGCACGTCGGTGCGGCGGACGCCGGACGGGGCGTCCGGGCGCCCGGGTCGTCGCGGACGTGCGAGGCGGAGCAGCGGGCAGCAGCGTGG
Organism: Cellulomonas sp. B6; assembly: GCF_001462455.1. Classification (GTDB taxonomy): domain Bacteria; phylum Actinomycetota; class Actinomycetes; order Actinomycetales; family Cellulomonadaceae; genus Cellulomonas. The sequence goes on along the minus strand of NZ_LNTD01000020.1, from coordinate 11,867 downwards.
GGGCAGGATGACGGACCTGGGTGACGACGTGACACGGCTGCTGTCGTGGCGGCTGCTGGACCTGATCCCTCCCGCCGACGTGGTCGCGTGGGCGCTCGACCAGGTCGTCCGCGGGCGTGACGAGGCCTTGCTCGTGGCGCTCGCGGACGTGCAGGAGGTGCGTGCGTACGACGTCGACCAGCTGCTGGCCGAGGTCGCGCAGGCGTGGGGGGTCACGGCCCCGACCGAGCAGGAGGCGGCCTACGTCGTCGCCGCCGACATCGCCCGGGACCTGCTGCGGGGTGCCCGTACGCCGATCGACACGGCCCGGGAGATCTGGCGGGTGACCGGATGCGTCCCGCAGGCGCAGCCGCGGCTGCTCGTGTTCGTCGGACTCATGTCGGAGTGGGACGACGACCCGGCGCACCGGGCCGAGTACGACGCGGACATCCGCGCGGAGTCCGCTCGTCTGGTGGCCGAGATGAGCAGGCACCCCTGACGCCTCGACCGTCGACGACCGCCGTGCGCCGACGTCCGACGGGCACCGCGACGACCACGTCGATCACCCCGGCGACGGCGCCCGCCCGTGCACGGGCCGCGCGTGCGGCGGCGGTGCCCCGACCTCGGCGACGGTGTGCCCGCTGCACGCGGCTGTCGTGACCGTCGCGCGGTGCACGCGGTCGAGGCGGAACCAGCGCATCGCGTCACGTAGGCGGCACCAGCCGATGAGGTACCACCAGCCGTTCGCGGCCGCGAACAGCACGGGCTCGACGTCGCGCGTGGACACCGTTCCGTCGCCCGCGGCGTAGCCCATGCGCACGACGCGCTGGTCGGCCATCGCCTGCTCGACCGCCGAGCGGACCGCACGGCTCGGCGCCGGTGGCGCGTCCACCCACACGCGCTCGGCGAGCTGCATCGCGCGGTCCCGCGCGCGCGGGTCGAGCACGTCGAGCACCTTCTGCACGGCCGCCCCGGCCAGGTCCGCGTAGGGCGCGTCGGGAGCTGCGGAGATCGCCGCGAGCAGCGCGACCGCCTGGGCCGGGCTGAGGTTGACGGGTGGCAGCGACGCGCGGGCGGCCAGCCCGTAGCCGCCGCCGGGCCCCGGGCGCGACCAGACGGGCGCGCCGCTGCGCTCGAGCGCGGCGACGTCGCGCTTGACGGTGCGCACCGACACCCCGAACTCGTCGGCCAGGCGCTCGGCGGTGCAGCCGCGCGCGCCGCTGCGCCGCAGCATCTCGGACAGCGCGTGCAGGCGCTCGGCTCGCTTCACCCGGCCACGGTACAGATCGTGCCAGAGACGGTGACACCCCGGTGTCCGGACGCAGGTCGACGATCGAGGCATGAGCACCCCCGACACCACCCCGACCGTCGTCCTCGTCCCCGGCCACTGGCTGGGCGCGTGGGCCTGGGACGACGTCGTCGCCCACCTGCACGCCGCCGGTCTCGCGACCGTCGCCCTCACGCTGCCCGGCCTCGACCCGCACGACCCCGACCGTGCGACCCGCACGCTCGACGACCAGACCGCCGCCGTCGAGGACGCCGTGCGCGCCGCCGCCGACGCGGGGCGCCCCGTCGTGCTGGTCGCGCACAGCGGCGCCAACGCGCCCGTCAGCCTGCTGCTCGACCGCCACCCCGACCTCGTGGCGCACGTCGTGTGGGTCGACAGCGGACCGGCGGCGCCGGGCGCGGTCTTCGCGCCCGATGCGCCCGCCGACCTCGTCGAGCTCCCGCTGCCCGACCTCGACGCGCTCGGCGCGCAGGCCAGCCTCGACGGGCTGGACGCCGACGCGCTCGCGCGGTTCCGCGACCGCGCCGTCCCCGAGCCGGGACCGGTGCTCACGCAGGCCGTCGAGCTGGCCGACCCGCGCCGCCTCGACGTGCCCACGACCCTCGTGTGCTGCTCGATCACCGGCGCCCAGGTCCGCGAGCTCGCGGACGCCGGGCACCCGATGTTCGCCGAGGTCGCCGGGCTGCGGCACGTCGACGTCGTCGACCTGCCCACGGGCCACTGGCCCATGTGGAGCCGCCCGGCGGACCTCGCCGACGTCGTCGCCGCGGTCGCCCGGCGGACGGCCGGCTGAGGTTCCCGCCCCGGCCGGGAGCGGGGCCGTCGCGCGCCCCGCTCCCGCCGGGCGGACCGCCGCCGGGGGCGCCTACAGTCGTCCCCGTGCCCGGCCGTCCCGTCCGTCTCCCCGCCCCCGTCGTCGACGACGAGACCACCGTCGCCGCGGGCCTCGCGGCCCTGCGCACCGAGGTCGACCTGCCCGTCACCTACCCGCCGGCCGCGCTCGCCGAGGCCGCGGACGCCGCGCGTGCGCTGCCGGCCGGCGGCCACGCGCCCGGCGACCGCGCCGACCGCACCGACCTGCCGCTCGTCACCATCGACCCCGCGGGCTCGACCGACCTCGACCAGGCCGTGCACGTCGCGCGCCACGGCGCGGGCTGGCGCGTGCACTACGCGATCGCGGACGTCGCGGCGTTCGTCGTGCCCGGCGGCCCGCTCGACGCCGAGACGCACCGCCGCGGCCTGACCTGCTACAGCCCCGACGGGCGCGTGCCGCTGCACCCGACCGTGCTGTCGGAGGGCGCCGCGAGCCTGCTCGCCGACCAGGTCCGCCCGGCCGTGCTGTGGCGCGTCGACCTCGACGCCGACGGCGAGCCGACCGACGTGCACGTCGAGCGCGCACTCGTGCGAAGCCGCGCCCAGCTCGCGTACGACCAGGTGCAGCGCGACCTCGACGCGGGCACCGCCGACGACGTGCTGCAGGGCGTCGCCGCGGTGGGCCGGCTGCGCGAGGAGCGCGAGCGCGCGCGGGGCGGCGCGTCCCTCGACGTGCCCGAGCAGGAGGTCGTGCGCGCCGACGACGGCACCTACGGCCTGCGGTTCCGCGCGACCCTGCCCGTCGAGGGCTGGAACGCGCAGGTCTCGCTGCTCACGGGTGTGGTCGCCGCGCGGATCATGCTCGACGCGGGCGTCGGCGTGCTGCGGACGCTGCCGCCGGCGGACCCCCGCGACGTCGCCCGGCTGCGCCGCACCGCCCTGGCCCTCGGCATCGACTGGCCCGAGTCCGTGCCCTACGCCGACCTGCTGCCGACGCTCGACTCGCGGCGCGGCCCGCACGCCGCGTTCCTCAACGAGGCCACGACCCTGTTCCGCGGCGCCGGGTACACGGCCTTCGGCGGCGACGTGGCCGTGCCCACGGGCGACGCGGCCGAGCACGCCGCGATCCGCGCGCCCTACGCGCACGTCACCGCCCCGCTGCGGCGGCTGGTCGACCGGTACGGCACCGAGACCTGCCTCGCGGCGGTGGCGGGCCGCGGCGTGCCCGACTGGGTGGACGCCGCGCTCCCGGAGCTGCCGGCCACCATGTCCACGACCGGGCGCCGCGTGTCCGCGTTCGACCGCGGCGTCCTCGACCTCGTCGAGGCGGTGGTCCTCGCGCCGCACGTCGGGGCGACGTTCTCCGGCGTCGTCGTCGACGCGGACGAGCCCCGCGAGGACGGCGCGCGCGGATCCCTGCAGCTGCGCGAGCCCGCGGTCGTCGCGCGCGTCACCTCGCACGACGGCCCGCTCCCGCTGGGCGGCGCGCTCGACGCGCGGCTCGACGAGGTGTCCGTGCCGGACCGGCGCGTGCGGTTCGTGACGCCGTGACGCGCAGGACCGTCGTGAAGGTCGCGCTGGTGTCGCTCGGGGTCGCGGCGCTGGCGGCCGGGGTCGGTGCGGCCGCGGGCGCGTGGGGCGAGGACCCGCAGCCGCCGGTCGCCGCCGCGACCGTCTCGTGGGAGGGCGTGCTGACGGCCCCCACCGCCGCGTCCACCTTCGCCGCGCCCTCCGCCGACGAGCCGCCCGCCGCCGAGCCGACGCCCGTCGCGCCCCAGCCGCCCGCGTTCGACCTCGCGCGCCACCCGACCGGCGACCCTGCCAGCCCCTGGGTCGTCGTGAACAAGCAGCACCCCGTCCCGGCCGAGTACGTGCCGGCCGACCTGGTCGACGTCGCCCCCGGCGTGCAGCTGCGGGCCGACGTCGCCCCCGACCTCACGGCGATGATCGACGCCGCGGCGCCCGCCGGTGCGCGGCTCGGGATCCTGTCCGGGTACCGGTCGTACCAGGACCAGGCGGCGACCCGCGCGGCCATCGAGGCCCGTCGCGGCTTCGACCACGCCGAGCGGTACTCGGCGCGACCGGGGTTCTCCGAGCACCAGACGGGCCTCGCGGTCGACCTCGGCTCGACCACGCAGCCGGGCTGCGACCTGCACACCTGCTTCGCCCAGACCGTCGAGGGCGCGTGGCTCGCGGAGCACGCGTGGGAGTTCGGGTTCGTCGTGCGGTACACCGAGGCGAACACCGACGTCACGGGGTACGCGCCCGAGGGCTGGCACCTGCGGTGGGTGGGCCGCGAGCTCGCGGCCCACCTGCACACGTCGGGGATCGGCTCGCTCGAGGAGGCGTTCGGGGTGCCCGGCGGACCGGTCTACGCCGGCGGCTGACGGGCCCGGCCCGCGACCCCCCGAGCCTTTCCGAGCCCGTCCGAGCCCGGAAATCCGCGTGCCCGGCGCGTGACGCCGGGCCTACCGTCGCGGCCATGCCCGACCCCGCAGCGCCCGACCCCGTAGCGCCCGGCCCGGCAGCGCCCGAGCGCGTACCGTCCGCCGCGCCCCCGGCCACCACCGGCGCGACGTCGCGCGCCCGCGTCGTGCGCGTGGACCGCGGTGCGGTGCGCGTCGTGCCCGCCGACGACCTCACGGCCGAGCCGCGACGGGCCGCGCTGCCGCGCGACGGTCTCGTGCCCCTGCCCGACGGCACGTCCGTGCCGCCCGCGGTGGGCGACGTGGTCGACATCGAGGAGGTCGAGGTCACGCGAGGCGAGCCGCGCGTGGTCGCGCTGCACCCGCGCCGCACCGCCCTCGTCCGGGACTCCGCGGGCCGCACGTCGCTCGAGCAGGTGGTGGCCGCCAACGTCGACGTCGTGCTGGTCGTCGAGCACCTCGACCCCGACCCGGCGCCGGGGCGCGTCGAGCGGCTGCTGACGCTCGCGTGGCGCTCGGGCGCGCGCCCGGTCGTGGTCCTCACCAAGGCCGACCTCGTGCCGGACCCGGACGGCATGGCCGCGCAGGTCGCCGAGCTCGCGGTCGGCGTCGACGTGCACGTCGTGAGCGTCGTGACCGGGCGCGGGCTCGACGCGGTGCGCGACCTGCTCGCGCCGGGCGTCGCGCTCGTGGTGGTGGGGCCGTCGGGCGCGGGCAAGTCGACCCTCGTCAACGCGGTCGTGGGACGTGACGTGATGACGACGGGCGAGGCCCGCGCGGACGGCCGTGGGCGGCACACGACGACGCACCGGGAGCTGGTCCCGCTGCCCGGCGGCGCCGTCCTCATCGACACGCCCGGCGTCCGTGGCGTCGGCCTGGTCGCCGAGCCCGACGCGATCGACGCCGCGTTCGCCGACGTCGCCGCGCTCGCGGCGGCGTGCCGGTTCCGCGACTGCGCGCACGAGACCGAGCCGGGCTGCGCGGTGCGCGCCGCGGTGGCCGACGGCGAGCTGAGCGAGCGTCGGCTCACGAGCTGGCGTCACCTGCTCGCGGAGGCGGCGCACCAGGCCCGTCGGGCGGACGCGCGGCTGGCGGCGCAGGAGCGCGAGCGGCGCAAGCAGGTCACGCGCGAGTACCACCGGCAGATCCGCGGTCCGCGGGGAGCGCGCGGCTGACGTCCGGCCCTGACGGACGTGGACGCGCAGGTCGCGGCGCTGGGAGCGCGTCCGGTCGGCGAACCGGTTCGACGGTACCGACTCGCGATGGCGAAACGATTAGGAGCGCCCGCAGCGCTCGCCATCCCTCACCCGCCTCGGGTGTGATCGACGGGTCGCCCGGGCAGGCGCGTCGACGACGACGCCCGTCCCGGGGGTGCCGGCCGCGGCCGTGCCGCACCGGTGCGCACCCCACGTCGACCCACCCGAGGAGAGCCCATGTCCCCCCGATCGAACGTGTCGCGCCTGCGGCGCACGGTCGTCGCGGCCACCGCCGCCGCGGCGGTCGCGACCGCCGGCCTCAGCGCGCTCACGGCGACCGCCGCGCAGGCCGCGGCCGGCTGCCGCGTCGACTACGCCGTGTCGAGCCAGTGGTCCGGCGGGTTCGGCGCCACCGTCACCGTCACCAACCTCGGCGACCCCGTGTCGTCGTGGGACCTGCGCTGGACCTTCCCGAACGGCCAGAGCGTCCAGCAGGCGTGGAACGCCACCGTCTCGACCACCGGCTCGCAGGTCTCCGCCAAGAACGTCGGGTGGAACGGCAGCCTCGGCACCGGCGCCTCGGCGCAGTTCGGCTTCAACGGCTCGTGGAGCGGCAGCAACGGCGTGCCCGCGTCGTTCACGCTCAACGGCACCACGTGCACGGGCGGCGTCACCCAGCCGACGACGCAGCCCACCACCCAGCCGACGACGCAGCCCACGACCCAGCCCACCACGCAGCCGACGACGCAGCCGACCACGCCCCCGGTGTCGAGCAGCCAGTTCTACGTCGACCCCGAGACCGCCGCCTACGCCGCGTGGCAGGCCGCGTCCGGCAACGACAAGAACCTGCTCGCCAAGATCGCCCTCACGCCGCAGGCGCTGTGGATCGGCGACTGGGCCACCGCCGCCGAGACGCAGGCGACGGTGCGCGACTACACCGGGCGCGCCCGCGCGGCCGGCAAGACCGCGCAGATCGTCGTCTACGCCATCCCGGGGCGCGACTGCGGCTCGTACTCCGGCGGCGGCGTCGCGACCTCCGAGTACGCGCGCTGGGTCGACACGGTCGCGGCCGGCATCCAGGGCAACCCGTGGGTCGTCCTCGAGCCCGACGCGCTCGCACAGCTCGGTGACTGCGCCGGGCAGGGCGACCGCGTCGGCTTCCTGCAGTACGCCGCGAAGTCGCTGACCGCCAAGGGTGCCCGCGTGTACATCGACGCCGGCAACTCCGCGTGGCTCTCGGCCTCCGAGGCCGCCAACCGGCTCAACCGGATCGGCTTCGGCGACGCCGTCGGGTTCTCGCTCAACGTCTCCAACTACCGCACCACCGCCGAGGCCAAGGCCTACGGGCAGGAGGTCTCGCGGCTCACGGGCGGCAAGAAGTTCGTCATCGACACGTCGCGCAACGGCAACGGCGCGAGCGGCACCGAGTGGTGCAACCCGCGCGGTCGCGCGCTGGGCGACAAGCCCGTCGCGGTGAACGACGGGTCGGGCCTCGACGCGCTGCTGTGGATCAAGCGCCCCGGCGAGTCCGACGGCACGTGCAACGGCGGCCCGTCCGCCGGCGCGTGGTGGCAGGAGATCGCGCTCGAGCTCGCCCGCAACGCGAAGTGGTGACGGGCCGCGTGGTGACGGTCGTGCCGTGACGGTGCGGTGACGTCACGTCACCGCACCGCACCGCCCGCCCCGTCGGCCGAGGCCGCGGGCACCCCCACGGGTGCTCGCGGCCTCGTCGCGTCCCGGGCCACGGACCGGCGGTCGGTGGTGGCCGACCGCGCCCGGCTTCGACGTTGCTCCGGACGGGTGACGGGGGTGCGTTCCGCTGTCGCGCGGGGCGCGGGCGGTCGACGTCCTCCGGGTGCGCTCCCTCCTCTCCCGCGTCGTCGGGCCCCTGACGGTCGTCCTGCTGGGCCTCGCGGCCTGCACGGCCGGCACCGCGGACGCCGTGCCGTCCGCGGCCACGACGACCCCGCCCGTGACGCTGACCGCCACGGCGCCGCCCACGGCCGGTGCGGCGTGCACGGTCGAGTACGTCGTGACCGGGTCGTGGCCCGGCGGGTTCGGTGCGCGGGTCACGGTGACGGCGTCCGCCGCGCACGACGACTGGCAGGTCGCCTGGACCTTCCCCGCCGGGCAGACGGTCGCCGAGCACTGGGAGGCGACGCTCGTGCAGGACGGGGCACGCGTCGTGGCGGACGCCCCCGAGTGGGCGCCCGACCTCGCGGCCGGCGGGAGCGTGTCGTTCGGGTTCAACGGCGCGTGGGAGGGCAGCAACCCCGTCCCCGACGACGTCACGCTCGACGGCGAGCCATGCGTGCCGCCCGCCGCCGCGCAGAGCGGGACCACGCGCGACGTCGCCGGCCACGCGCCCGCGTCCGGTGCGACCGGCGGCCTGTGGCTCGACACCGACTCGCAGGCGTACCGCGCGTGGCAGGCCGCCACGGGCCAGGACGCCGCGCTGCTCGAGAGGATCGCGACGACGCCCCAGGGCCTGTGGGTCGGCTCGTGGGACGACGCCCCGACGGCGGCGGCCCGTGTGACGGCGGCGACGCGCGCCGCGGCCGACCGTGGCGAGACGGCCGTGCTGGTCGTCTACGCGATCCCCGGGCGCGACTGCGGTCAGCACTCCGCCGGCGGCGTCGCCGCGGACGCGTACGCGCGCTGGGTCGAGCAGGTCGCGGCCGGCGTCGTGGGGGAGCCGATCGTCGTGCTCGAGCCCGACGCGCTCGCGCAGCTCGGCGACTGCGACGGTCAGGGCGACCGCGTGACGTACCTGCGGGACGCCGCCCGCACGCTGCACGCCGCCGGGGCGCGGGTCTACCTCGACGCGGGCAACGCGGCATGGCACGACGCGGCGGAGACGGCCCGGCGGATCGCCCTGGTGGGCACCGCCGACCTCGCCGGGTTCGCGCTCAACGTGTCGAACTACCGGACCACCGAGGAGTCCCGCGCGTACGGCGAGGCGGTGTCCGCCGCGGCCGGGGGGCTGGGGTTCGTCGTCGACACCTCGCGCAACGGCAACGGCTCCGACGGGCAGTGGTGCAACCCGCGCGGCCGTGCGCTGGGCGAGCGGCCGCGGCTCGTGGACGACGGCTCGGCGCTCGACGCGCTGCTGTGGGTCAAGGCGCCGGGGGAGTCCGACGGCACGTGCAACGGCGGTCCGGCGGCGGGGCAGTGGTGGCAGGACGTGGCGCTCGAGATGGCCCGCAACGCCGCCTGGTAGCGGTGGTCGGCCCGCGCGGCGCGGGACCAGGACGCCCACGGACCGGACGTCCTGTCCAGGACACGGACGCGCGGCTCTACGCTCGACCGGTTTCCCGTCCTCGCTGAGCAGAGCGGAGCCGACATGAAGCTGCAGCTGCAGCACGCCCTCGAGCAGGTGCTCGCCCGCAACCCCGGCGAGCGCGAGTTCCACCAGGCCGTCACCGAGGTGTTCGAGAGCCTCGGGCCCGTGCTGGACCGCAACCCGCACTACGTCGACGCCGCGGTGCTCGAGCGCCTGTGCGAGCCCGAGCGGCAGATCATCTTCCGTGTGCCGTGGGTCGACGACACGGGGCACGTGCGCATCAACCGCGGGTTCCGCGTCGAGTTCAACTCCGCGCTCGGCCCGTACAAGGGCGGCCTGCGGTTCCACCCGTCGGTGTACCTCGGCATCGTCAAGTTCCTGGGCTTCGAGCAGGTCTTCAAGAACTCGCTGACGGACATGCCGATCGGCGGCGGCAAGGGCGGCTCCGACTTCGACCCGCGCGGCCGCTCCAACGGCGAGGTCATGCGGTTCTGCCAGTCGTTCATGACCGAGCTGTACCGGCACATCGGCGAGCACACCGACGTGCCCGCCGGTGACATCGGCGTCGGCGGCCGCGAGATCGGCTACCTGTTCGGCCAGTACAAGCGCATCACCAACCGCTACGAGTCGGGCGTCATCACCGGCAAGGGCGTCACGTGGGGCGGCTCGCTCGTGCGCACCGAGGCCACCGGGTACGGCACCGTGCTGTTCGCCGAGCGCATGCTCGCGACGCGCGGCCTGTCGTTCGACGGCATGCGCGTGGTCGTGTCCGGCTCGGGCAACGTCGCGATCCACGCGATCGAGAAGGCGCAGGCGCTCGGTGCGCACGTCGTCGCGTGCTCCGACTCGCGCGGGTACGTCGTCGACGAGAAGGGCATCGACCTCGACGTGCTGCGCCAGGTGCGCGACGTCGAGCGCAAGCCCGTCTCGGCGTACGTCGACCACCGTCCCGGCGCCCACTACGTCGCCGACGCGCGCGTGTGGCAGGTCGACGCGCAGGTCGCGCTGCCGTGCGCGACGCAGAACGAGCTCGACGAGCGCGACGCCAAGCGCCTGGTCGACGCGGGCCTGCTCGCGGTCGCCGAGGGCGCCAACATGCCCACGACGCCCGAGGCCGTCGCGCTGCTCCAGGACGCCGGCGTGCTCTACGCGCCCGGCAAGGCGGCCAACGCCGGCGGCGTCGCGACGTCCGCGCTCGAGATGCAGCAGAACGCGACGCGCGACTCGTGGTCGTTCGAGCACACCGAGGAGCGGCTCGCCGGGATCATGGCGCGCATCCACGACCGCTGCGCCGAGACCGCCGACGAGTACGGCGACCCGGGCAACTACGTGCTCGGCGCCAACATCGCGGGCTTCACCAAGGTCGCCGACGCGATGCTCGCCCTCGGCGTCGTCTGAGCCGTCCCGCCTCGCGGGCGGCCCGCCCGCCCGGCGACCCCGTGATCGGTCGCGTCCGCCGGCTCCGGCGCGCGACGGACCACGGGGTCGTCGTCGTGCGGGCGTGCGTCGGCCGGTGACGTCCGTACGGTGCCGTGGGCGCGGCGCCTTGTGGCTGCCCCTGGGGCAGCTCCTAGCGTCGGACCATGCTCACCACAGGCCAGCTCGCCGCCCACGCCACCGTCTCCGAGAAGGCGGTGCGCCTGTACGCGGACCGCGGTCTGCTCACCGCGCGCCGCGACCCGTCGAGCGGGCACCGGCTGTTCGAGGACGCGCAGGCCGACCGGCTGCGCCTGGTCTGTCTGCTCCGCTCGCTCGACCTGTCCCTCGCGGAGATCGAGGGCGTCCTCGACGGCGGCGCGCGCGTGGCCGACTTCGATGCGGTGTGGTCGGCCCGACGGTCGGACGCGGCACGCGTCGACGTCGCCGGGGAGTACGTCCGCGGCGTGCTGGCCGGTGACGTCGTGCTGCCGTCGGGGCTGGTGGTCGAGGACCGCGAGGTCTCCGAGAGAGTCGTCCTGCGGGTCGAGGGCGAGGCCGCGCTGCCGCAGATGGCGACGGTGCTCCCCGAGCTGACCGGTCGGCTGTTCGCCGCGCTGACGGCTGCGGACGTGCCGCTGGCCGGGCCGCCCTACGTCGAGCACCGCTCGCGCGCGACCGAGACGTCACCCGCGCGGCTCGCGGTCTGCGCGCCCGTGGACCGTGCGATGCGCCCGCCCGCCGGGATGCAGGTCGTCCTCGATCCCGCCCATCACGAGGCGTTCGTCGCGCTGCGGCAGGCGCAGGCCGACGACCAGCGGCTCCTGGTGGTCGTCCACGACCACCTGTCGGCCGGTCGCCGCACGTCCCGGGTCGGACCGAACCGGGAGACGTACCTGCCGGCCTTCGGCACCGGCGCCGACGGCGTCGTCATGGACGTCGCCGTGCCTGTGAGCATCGTGGAGCAGCGGGGTCGTCCGTCGTGACCTGACCCCGCCCGGCCCGATCTCGCGCCGGGCCACGACGGCGCGACGTCCGGCGACGGGCCGTGGGGGAGGATGGGGCCGTGCCGCCCCGCCGACGTACCGATCCCGCCGACGGCCGTGCCGCGCTCCAGGCGTGGCGCGCGGACCCCGACGGCGTGCCGCTCGCGACGCGACGCACGGCCGTGCGGTTCGCGCTCGAGGAGCTCGCCGACGTCGCGCCGGGGAACTCGGTCGAGGTGCGCGTGCCGCCGGACGGCGCCGTGCAGGCCGTCGAGGGGCCCCGGCACACGCGCGGCACGCCGCCCAACGTCGTCGAGACCGACCCGGTCACCTGGCTGCGGCTCGTCACCGGCGACCTGACGTGGGACGCCGCGCTCGCGTCGGGTCGGGTGCAGGCGTCGGGCGAGCGCGCCGACCTCGCCGGGCTCCTCCCGCTGCAGGCCGCCCGCCCCCGCTGACGTCCGCCGAGCCTCGGCGAGC
>NZ_LNTD01000019.1 GCF_001462455.1 Cellulomonas sp. B6 | reverse complement strand
CCACCCGACAGGAGCACCGTGAGCGAGCACCGCTTCGGCTTCCGCACCCGCGCGCTGCACGCCGGCGGCATCCCCGACGCCACCACGGGCGCGCGCGCCGTGCCGATCTACCAGACGACGTCCTTCGTGTTCGACGACACCACGGACGCCGCGAACCTGTTCGCGCTGCAGAAGTACGGGAACATCTACTCGCGCATCGGCAACCCGACGGTCGCGGCGTTCGAGGAGCGCATCGCGTCGCTCGAGGGCGGGATCGGCGCGGTCGCCACCGCGTCCGGCATGGCCGCCGAGTTCCTCGTGTTCGCGGCCCTCGCCGGGGCGGGCGACCACCTCGTCGCCTCGGCGCAGCTGTACGGCGGGACGGTCACGCAGCTCGACGTGACGCTGCGCCGGTTCGGCGTCGAGACGACGTTCGTGCCCGGCACCGACCCGGCCGACTACGCCGCGGCGATCCGGCCCGAGACCAAGGCCGTGTACACCGAGGTCGTCGCGAACCCGTCGGGCGAGGTCGCGGACCTCGCCGGGCTCGCCGAGGTCGCGCACGCGGCGGGCGTCCCGCTGGTCGTCGACGCCACGCTGTCGACCCCGTACCTGGTGCGGCCCATCGAGCACGGCGCGGACATCGTCATCCACTCGGCGACCAAGTTCCTGGGCGGGCACGGCACGACGCTCGGCGGCGTCGTCGTCGAGTCGGGACGCTTCGACTGGGGCAACGGCCGGTTCCCCACCATGACCGAGCCGGTCGCGTCCTACGGCGGCGTGCGGTGGTGGGAGAACTTCGGCGAGTACGGGTTCCTCACCAAGCTGCGCTCCGAGCAGCTGCGCGACATCGGCCCCGCGCTGTCGCCGCAGTCGGCCTTCCAGCTGCTGCAGGGGGTCGAGACGCTCCCGCAGCGGCTCGACGCGCACCTCGCGAACGCGCGCGCGGTCGCGCGGTGGCTCGACGAGGACCCGCGCATCGCGCACGTGCTGTGGGCCGGGCTGCCGTCGCACCCGCACCACGAGCGTGCGCAGCGCTACCTGCCGCTGGGGCCCGGGTCGGTCTTCGCGTTCCGGGTGGCGCCCGCGGGCGACGTGCCCGGCCGCGAGGTGGGCCGCCGGTTCATCGAGTCGGTGCAGCTCGCGAGCCACCTGGCCAACGTCGGCGACGCCCGCACGCTCGTGATCCACCCGGGCTCGACGACGCACCAGCAGCTGTCGGCCGAGCAGCTCGAGGCCGCCGGCGTGCCGGAGGACCTCGTGCGCATCAGCGTCGGCATCGAGGACGTCGAGGACATCCTGTGGGACCTCGACCAGGCGCTCACGGCGGCCACGGGCACGACGCGCGAGGGCGCCACCACGACGACGGAGGACGCCCGATGACCGCCCGCACCTGGCAGGGCCCGAACGCGCCCGAGCGGCTGTCGATCCTGCGCGGCACGCGCTCGATCGCGATCGTCGGGGCGTCGGCGAACCCGGCCCGCGCGTCCTACTTCGTGTCGACGTACCTGCTGTCGAGCTCGCCGTACGACGTGTACTTCGTCAACCCGCGCGCCGACGAGATCCTCGGGCACCCCGTGTACCCGTCGCTCGACGCGCTGCCCGTGGTCCCCGACCTGGTCGACGTGTTCCGCCGCCACGACGACCTGCCGACTGTCCTCGACGAGACCCTCGCGGTCGGCGCCCGGACGCTGTGGCTGCAGCTCGGCTCGTGGCACGAGGACGTCGCGCGCCGCGGCGAGGCCGCCGGGCTGCACGTCGTCATGGACCGCTGCGTGAAGATCGAGCACGCGCGGTTCCACGGCGGGCTGCACCTCGCGGGGTTCGACACGGGCGTCATCTCCTCGCGCCGCGCGCTCGGCTGATCCGGTCGAGGGTCGTGAGCAACCTCGGTTGACGACGACATGACGAGCAACCTAGGTTGCTCGTCATGTCGTCCCCGGGGGTCGCCACCACCGCCGCCGACCTCACGCAGCCGCTCGCGGGGCTGCGGGCCGTGGCGTCGCTGCGCCTGCTCGCCGACTCGCTCGAGCTCCGCCAGGTCGAGGCCGCGCTGCGCGCGGGTCACTCCTGGACGCAGATCGCCGACGCGCTCGGCGTGACGCGCCAGGCCGTGCACAAGAAGTACGCGAAGCGCGTGGACCCGAGCATCGACGTCCCGAGGAAGGGACGCGCGTGGGCAGGCTGACCGAGGCCGTGCTGCGGTCGCAGCAGATCAGCGTCGCGGCCAAGGAGGAGGCCTCGCGCTGGCACCACCCGCGCATCGACGTCGAGCACCTGCTGCTGGCGCTGCTCGTCACGCCCGGTGCCGCAGGGGGCGTGCTGCGCTCGCTGGGCGTCACGCTGGAGTCCGCCCGCGCCGCGGTCGAGCGCACGCACGCGGCACGCGTCACGGGCCTCGGCGTCGACGTGCCCGAGCTGACCGCGGCACCCCCGTCCGACCCCGCCGTCGGGCCGACGCTGTGGACGCCGCGCGCCGAGGCCGTGATGCGCGCGGTGACCGACGACGGCGACGACCTGGGCCACCTGCGCGCGCTCGTCACCGAGCCGTCGGGATCCGTGCAGGACGTCCTGCACGAGCTCGACCTGGACGCCGAGCGCGTCCTGGCCGCCGCCGACGGGCGCCGGACGACCACCCCCCTCCCGACGACGCGTCCCGCGGCTCCGCGTCGGGGCTGGGACACGGTCACGCACGACGCGTTCGTGCCCGCACCGCGCACCGACGTCTGGGCACTCGTGCGCGACCCGGAACGGCTGCCCGCGTGGGACCGCACCGTCACCTCCGTCGAGCCGGTGGGCGACGGCGCGTGGGCGGTGCTGCTCGCGCCCACACGCACCACGATCGCGCGGCGCACCCGCTCGCCCGAGCAGTCCCGGCTCGGGCTCCACGTCGTCGAGCAGAGTCCCGGGCGGGCCGTCACGTGGCGCTGGTCGTGGGGTACGCCGCGGGGCACGGTGCGTCAGGAGCTCGAGCTCGAGCTCGACGACGTCGAGGGCGGCACCGCCCTGCGCGCCGTCGCACGGTGGCGCCGCGCCACCGGACCCGTCGCGCGCCTGCGGGCCCCCCTGCGTCCGCTGCGGCGGTTCGTGATGCGGCAGCGCCTGCTCGCGACGACCGGCGGCATCTCGCGCGCGCTGCGCTGAGGCGCTCACGCCTCGGGGAACCACACCGCCTGACGCACGCGCACGCGCTCGCCGTCGGGTGTCAGCGGCGTGCCCTCGGAGCGCAGGTGCGCGAGCGCGCGGGTGAGGTGGTGCGGCGGCGGCTGACCCGACGCGTTGACGACGCGCCACCACGGCACGTCTCCCCCGCTCGCCATCGCCCGGCCGACCTGCCGCGGGCCGCCGCGCGGCGTCCGCCCGGCCGCGAGCGCGCGGTCGGCGAGCACCTCGGCGACGAGTCCGTACGTCATGACGCGTCCCGCGGGGATGGTCGCGACCAGCGCGTGCACCTCGTCCACGTAGTCCGCGACGTCCGCGCCCTGCGCGCTCACCGGCGCAGCACGACGACGGCGCGGTCGTCGTCGTCCGCCGCACGCACCCCGGCCAGGACCTCCTGGGCGCTGCCGGGCCGGGCCGCGACCGCCGCCTCGACGACCCCCAGCAGGCGGTCGACCCCCTGGTCGAGGTCACGCCCGGGCGCCTCGACGAGCCCGTCGGTGTAGAGCACGAGCGCGTCGCCGGCGGCCAGCACGCCCGCGCACGCCCCGGGGGCGGCGTCGGCCAGCACGCCGAGCGCGACACCCGCGGGCAGGTCCAGCACGTCGATGCGCCCCGACCCGGCGTGCAGCCGGGCGGGCGGCGGGTGGCCGGCGCTCGCGACGCGGAACTCCCCGGTCGTCAGGTCGACCCACACGTGCACGGCGGTCGCGAAGCCCTCGTCCCACCCCTGGGCGAGCAGGTAGGCGTTGGCCTCCGGCAGGAAGCGCTCGGGCGGCAGGGCTCCCAGCAGGCCGCCGAACGCGCCCTGGAGCTGCAGCGCGCGCACACCGGCCGCCTGGCCCTTGCCCGAGACGTCGACCAGCACCAGTTCGAGCACGTCCGCGCGACGTCGTGCGACGACGAAGTCGCCCGAGAACGCGGCACCGTGCGCCGAGCGGACGTCGGCGCCCACCTGCCACGGCGCCGGCAGGGCCGGCAGCCGACCGCCCACGGCGAGCCGGTCGCGCAGGTCGACGAGCATCAGCGCGCTGGGCGCCCCCTGCAGGCCGAGCTGCTCGCGCTCGTACCCGAACGTGACGACCGCGGCGCACGCCAGCAGGACCACGACGACCGGGCCGGGCTCGAGCTGCGGCACGTGCGCGAGGACCAGGACGACCGTCAGGCCGAGCACGACCGCCACGAGCACCAGGAGCGCGCGCCACCGCAGCACGAACGCGCCGACCAGCAGGAGCAGCACGAAGCCGGACGGCGGGAACCAGCCGGGCCGCGCCGCCACTGCCACGCCGTACACCGCCGCGAGCAGCACGAGCGCGGTGCCCACGACGCGCTGCGGACCGGCGGCCCAGCCCGCGAGCACGCGCCAGGCCCAGCCGCCGCGTGCGCCGAACGGTGAGGCCGTCATGCGCACGAGCGTAGGGCGGGGGTGCGACCTGCAGGAATCCCCGTGCACCACCCGGCGCCGACCCCGCAGGATGGCAGGCATGAGCACTCTCCCCCACGGCTACCGCACCGTCGTCGTCCCGCCCGAGCGGCGCGACGAGTTCCGGGCGGTCGACGACCTGGCGTTCGCCGGGTGGGTCGACCCCGAGATCGCCGAGATCCTGCCGTTCCCCGTGCCGGACGACCGCATGGTCGCCGTCGAGGGCCCGGACGGCCGGCTCGCGGCCGTGCACGGCTCGTACCCGTTCGAGATGCCCGTGCCGGGCGGCACGATCGCGTGCAGCGGGCTGACGTGGGTCGGCGTGCGCCCCGACCAGCGCCGGCGCGGCCTGCTGCGCTCGATGATCACGACGCACGTCGAGCGGTCGCTCGAGCGCGGCGAGCCCGTGTCGGCGCTGTTCGCCGCGGAGGCCGCGATCTACGGGCGCTTCGGCTACGGCAGCGCCTCCGACTCGGTGAACCTCACGCTGCGGCGCGGTGCCGCGCTGCGACCGGTCGCGGGTGCGGACACGCTCGACGTCCGGCTCGAGCGGCTCGGCAAGGAGCACGAGGACCTCGCCGAGGACCTGCACCGTCGCGCGGGGGCCGGGCGCCCCGGGTGGATGCCCCGGCCCACCGCCGCGCTGCGCGCACGCCTCGTGGGCGACCCGCCGGCGTGGCGGCAGGGCTTCGAGCCGCTGCTGCACGTGACCGTCCGCGACGGCGACGACGTGCGCGCCGCGGCCGCGTTCAGCCGCAAGGAGGGCTGGGGCGAGGGCGGCCCCGAGTACAAGGTCAAGGTCCGTTGGGCGTTCGCGCTCGACCCGGCCGCGACGCACCGGCTGTGGTCGTTCCTGCTGGACCTCGACCTCACCTCGACGGTCGAGACGCCCATGCTGCCGGTCGACGACGCGCTCCTGCACCTGCTGGTCGACCCGCGTCCGATCCAGCGGCGCACGGGCGACAACGTGTGGGTCCGCGTGCTCGACCTGCCGGCCGCGCTGCAGGGCCGGCGCTACGCGGCGCCGCTCGACGTCGTGCTCGACGTGACCGACGCGCTCGTGCCCGCCAACGCGGGCCGGTGGCGCGTGGCGGTCGGCGCCGACGGCGCGGCCACGGTCACGCGGACGGACGCCGAGGCCGACGTGCGGCTCGACGTGCGCGAGCTCGGCGCGCTGTACCTGGGCGGCCGGTCGGCCACGGCGCTCGCGTCCGCGGGCCTCGTGACGGGCGCGCCCGACGCGCTCGCTCGCGTCACGGCGGCGTTCACCTCGCCGCTCGCACCCGTGTGCCCCTGGGTGTTCTGACGCCGGGGCCGTCCCGTCGGTGCGCCGGCACCGACGGGACGGCCGGGACGCACCGACGGGCCGGTGCCGCACGCGCGGCACCGGCCCGTCGGCCTGCGTGAGGACGGGTCAGGCGCGCGCGGCCTCGTACGCCGCGAGCTGGTCGATGCGGCGCTGGTGACGCGGGTTGCCGCTGAACGGCTCCGCGACGAACGCGTCGACGAGCGCGACCGCCTCGTCGACCGAGTGCTGACGCGCGCCGATCGCGACGACGTTCGCGTCGTTGTGCTGGCGCCCCAGGCGCGCGGTCTCGAGGTTCCACGCGAGGGCCGCGCGCACGCCCGTGACCTTGTTCGCGGCGATCTGCTCGCCGTTGCCCGAGCCGCCGATCACGACGCCGAGCGAGCCGGCGTCGGCGACGACGGCCTCCCCGGCCGCGAAGCAGAAGGAGGGGTAGTCGTCCTGCTCGTCGTACTCGAAGGCACCGTGGTCGACGACCTCGTGGTCGGCGGCGCGCAGGTGCTCGACGAGCGCGACCTTGAGCTCGTACCCGGCATGGTCGGCGGCGACGTGGATGCGCATGGGGCCATCCTGCCGCAGGTGGCCGGGCCGGTGTCACCTCGACCTCCTAGGCTGTCGCCCATGACGCGCAGCGGAGTGCCCCTCGACGACCTCGACCCCACGGTGCGACCCCAGGACGACCTCGACGCGTACGTCAACGGCCGGTGGCGCGCGTCGTACGAGATCCCGCCGGACCGCTCGACGGACGGGCCGTTCCGCGCGCTGTACGACCAGGCCGAGCGCCAGGTCCTCGACATCATCACGGACGCCGCGCAGGCCGCGACGACCGGTGACGCGGACGGCGTCGAGGCGAAGATCGGCGCGCTGTACGCGAGCTTCATGGACACCGACGCGGTCGCCGCGGCGGGCGTCGAGCCGCTGCGCGAGGACCTCGCGGCGGTCGACGCCGCGACCTCGCCGGCCGAGCTGACGACCGCGCTCGGCGCGCTGCAGCGCACCGGCGCGCTGTCGGCGGTCGACCTGTACGTCGACAACGACGCCAAGGACCCCGACACCTACGTCGTGCACCTCGTGCAGGGCGGCCTCGGCCTGCCCGACGAGGCGTACTACCGCGAGGACCAGCACGCCGAGGTGCGCGAGCAGTACCTGCCCCACGTCGCGCGGATGCTGCGGCTCGCGGCGCCCGTCTCGGGCGTGGTCGCCGCGGGCGACCCCGACGACCTCGCGGCGCGCGTCGTCGCGCTCGAGTCGCGGCTCGCGGCGCACCACTGGGACGTCGTGAAGGACCGCGACGCCGAGCTCACCTACAACGCGCTCACGCTCGCCGAGCTGGCGGAGCGCGCACCGGGCTTCGACTGGCGCGCGTGGGCGGCCGCGCTCGGCGCGCCCGCGGGTGCGCTCGACCACCTCGTGGTCCGGGAGCCGTCGTTCGCCGAGGGGTTCGCACAGCTGTGGGCGGAGGTCCCGCTCGCCGACTGGCAGGCGTGGGCCACGTACCACGTGGTCTCCGCGCGGGCGCCGTACCTGACCGACGAGGTCGTCGAGGCCAACTTCGACTTCTACGGCCGCACGCTCTCGGGCGCGCAGGAGGTCCGCGACCGCTGGAAGCGCGGCGTCGGCCTGGTGCAGGGCGCACTGGGCGAGGCGGTCGGCAAGGTGTACGTCGAGCGGCACTTCCCGCCGACGCACAAGGAGCGCATGGACACGCTCGTGGCCCACCTCGTCGAGGCGTACCGCGAGTCGATCACGTCGCTGGAGTGGATGGGCGAGGAGACCCGCCGCCGCGCGCTCGACAAGCTCGAGGCCTTCACGCCGAAGATCGGCTACCCCGCCCGGTGGCGCGACTACTCGGCGCTGACCGTGCGCGCCGACGACCTGCTGGGCAACGTGCGGCGCGCCAACGCGTTCGAGCTCGACCGCGAGCTGCACAAGATCGGCCGCCCCATCGACCGCGACGAGTGGTTCATGACGCCGCAGACCGTCAACGCGTACTACAACCCCGGCATGAACGAGATCGTCTTCCCGGCCGCGATCCTGCAGCCGCCGTTCTTCGACGCCGACGCGGACGACGCCGTGAACTACGGCGGCATCGGCGCGGTCATCGGGCACGAGATCGGCCACGGGTTCGACGACCAGGGCTCGAAGTACGACGGCGACGGCCGGCTCGTCGACTGGTGGACGGCCGAGGACCGCGCCGAGTTCGAGCGTCGCACGCGCTCGCTCGTCGACCAGTACGCGCAGTACTCGCCGCGCCAGCTGGACGGCAGCCACCGCGTCAACGGCGAGCTGACGATCGGCGAGAACATCGGCGACCTCGGCGGTCTCGCGATCGCGGTCCGTGCGTACGAGATCGCGCTCGGGCACCCGATCGACCAGGCGCCGGTCCTCGACGGCCTCACGGCGCTGCAGCGGCTGTTCGTCGGCTGGGCGCACTCGTGGCGCACCAAGGCCCGCGACGCCGAGATGATCCGCCGCCTCGCGACCGACCCGCACTCGCCCGACGAGTTCCGCTGCAACGGCGTCGTACGCAACGTCGACGAGTTCTACGTCGCGTTCGACGTGCAGCCCACCGACGCGCTGTGGCTCGACCCGCAGGAGCGCGTGCGCATCTGGTGACGCCGGACCGGCACCGTGCGACGGGTGAAGCCCGCCGCACGGTGCCGGTTTTCACCCGGCTGAGATCCCGGCCTGGACGCGTGTCCACCAAGCCACGCCTGTCATCGTGGCCGCCGGGTGGCCGCCGGTGCCGCCCCGCCCGGGGAGGTCGACATGCGGACAGCACTCGCGGCCGTCGACGTCCTGGTCGCCCTGACGTGCGTCGCGCTCGCGATCACCGCGCTGCGCCGCCGGACCGCGGCACCGGGCGCCGGCCCGCTGGCGGCCCTCCTGCTGGGCCTCGCGGTCTGGGGCCTCGGCGGCGCGTACGTGACGGCGGCCGACGCGGGTGCTCCGGGCGTCTTCCTCGCCCGGCACCTCGCCGAGGGCGCGACCCTCGTGGTCGCGGTCGCGCTGTGGTTCGTCGTCGCCTCGGTCGTCGACCCCACCCGGCGCCCGTCGCGGGCCGTGCGCACGCTGGTCCTCATCCCCGCCGGCACCGCGCTGGTGCTGCTGGCGACCGACCCGTGGCACCACCGGTACTTCGAGCTCGTCGGGGACGGCGTGCGCCCGGGGCCTGCGTACTGGGTCGGCACCGCCGCGTGCTACCTCACCGCGGCGCTCGCGATCGCCGGTGGCCTGCTCGCGATGCCGTCGGCCGGGCCGTTCCGCCGCCGGCAGCTGCGCGTGGTCCTGCTCGGCGTCGTCCCGACCGTCGTGTCGTCGACGGCCGGGCTGATGTGGGCGCTGTCCGACTCCGACGGCGGCCAGCTGGCCCGCCTCGGCTTCGGGCCGACGGCCGTCATCGTCACCGTCGCGGTGTTCCGGCACGAGATGGTGCGCGTCGCGACCGTGGCACGCGAGCAGGTCTTCGAGCACCTCGCGCAGGCCGTGGTGGTCACCGACCACACCGGCCGGCTCGTCGACCTCAACCCGGACGGGCGCGCGCTCGTCGCGCGGGTCGCCCCGGGCACGCACGGCGACCTCACGTTGGGCGATCTCGGGCTGGCCCTGCCGACGGGCGATCTCGAGCCCGTCGAGGACGACGTGCTGCTGCGCGAGGTGCGCGTGGCGCCGGACGTGTTCCTCGACGTGCGGGCCCGCGCGCTGCGCGACCCCCGGGCGCGCCACGTGGGCTGGGTGCTGCTGGTGCGGGACGTGTCGGACGAGGTGCGGCGCGTGCGCCAGCTGCGCGACTCGACGCTCGAGCTGCTGACGCGCACGACCGACCTGTCGATCGCGAACCAGCGCCTCAACGCCGAGCTCGTGAGCTCGGAGCAGGTCCGTGCGCAGCTGAGCGACGACCTGCAGCACGACGCGCTCACGGGTCTGCACAACCGTCGCGTCCTCGAGCCGGCGGTCGAGGCGGCCCTCGACGCCGCACGCGAGGCGCACGGGCGGGCGTCGGTCGTGGCCCTCGACGTCGACCACTTCAAGGACGTCAACGACGCGCACGGGCACGCGGTGGGCGACGCCGTGCTGCGCGCGGTCGCCGCGGGCCTCGCGGCCGGCGCGCGGCCGTCGGACACGGTCGTGCGCGTCGGCGGCGAGGAGTTCGTGCTGGTCCTGCCCGGCATCGACCACGTGACGGCGCGGCGCCGCGCGCACGAGCTGCGCGTCCTGGCCGGTGCGGCGCCCGCAGCCGTCGGCGCCCCGGGGGTCACGCTGTCCGCGGGCGTGGCCAGCTACCCCGACGACGGCACCACGACCGCGGAGGTCCTCGAGGCGGCCGACCGTGCGCTCTACGCGGCCAAGCACCACGGACGTGACCGCGTCGAGAGCGCCGCCGCGGCAGCCGACCCGCAGACCCGCCCGGCCTGAGCGTCAGGCGCGGTGCGCGCCGCTCAGGGCAGCGTGACCCACTGCGCGCGAGCGAGCCGGAAGCCGACGCCCGCGGCGTCGGTGCACGTCACGCCGTCGGTGCCCGACGAGCACGTGTACCCCCCGACGCTCTGCGTCGCGCCGTACGCGAGCTCGACCGGGGTGCCGAGGTCCGGGACTCCGTCGTCCTCGCACTGGAACGCGAACCCGTCGGCGTCCAGGCGCACGACGTGGCCCGCACCCGCGTCGCAGCCGGTGACCTGCGGTGCGGCGTAGGTGAAGCTCCCGATCGTGCACACCACGCCGCTCGGGCTCATCTCGCACGTGATGTTGCCGCTGGGCAGCGCGAACGTCACGGGACGCTCGGAGCGCCCGGCGCTCCCCGAGGTCGGGGACGCCGTCGCGGACGTCGCCGTCGCGGGCGCCCGGTCGTCGTCCGCAGCACCACCGCCCCGCCCGGGCAGGGTCACTGCCAGCACCACCACCAGCAGCACGACCAGCACGACGTCCACCAGCAGGAACGCCCGCATGCCACGGCTCAGACCCGCGAGCGGGCCGCGCCCGTTCACGCCGGGGCGGGCGCGTCGAACACCGGACCCTGGGTCCGGGTGCGCTTCAGCTCGTAGAAGCCGGGCACGCTCGTGACGAGCGCGAGCCCGTCGAACAGCCGGCCGGCGTCCTCGCCGCGCGGCGCCGGGGTGATGACGGGGCCGAAGAACGCGACGCCGTCGATCGCGACGACGGGCGTGCCGACCTCGTCGCCGACCAGGTCCAGCGCGCGCTGGTGCGACGCGCGCAGCAGGTCGTCGACCTCCTGCGTCGCGGCGACGTCCGCGAGCGAGGCGGGCAGGCCCACCTCGGCGAGCGACTCGGCGACGATCGCGTCGGTGTCGCTGCGGCCGCCGGGGTGCCGGCGCGTGCCGAGCGCGTCGTACAACGGCTTGAGGACCTCGTCGCCGTGGTCGCGCGCCGCGGCGACCAGCACACGCACGGGTCCCCACGCGTCGTCCATGAGCGCGCGGTACTCCTGCGGCAGGTCCCGGCCCTCGTTGAGGACGGACAGGCTCATCACGTGCCACCGGACGTCGACGTCGCGCACGCGCGCGACCTCGTCCATCCAGCGCGACGTCATCCACGCCCAGGGGCAGGCGGGGTCGAACCAGAAGTCGACGACGGGCACACCGGTCTCCTCTCGCTGACGAACCAACCGAGTGTGCCCCGTCCCGCCCGTCCGCGCACAACCGTCCAGGTCGTCGCGCCGCCGCGGGGACCCGACGTCCCCCGGGCACGGGCCCCCGGGCCCGTGCCGGACCGGGCGTGCGTGGCATGATCGTGCGGTCGCGCACGAGCGACATCGGTTGTGACCCGCGCCCGGCCGCCCCGACCCCCGTCGCCGCCGACCGTCCCGGTCCGCCGCCACCGTCCCGCCGCGGCCACCGCCGCCCACCGATCGGAGATCGTCCGTGCCCGGAGAGAACCTCACCCGCGCCGAGGCCGCCGAGCGCGCGGCGCTCGTGCGCACGCACGCGTACGACGTCGAGCTCGACCTCACCACGGGACCCGCGACGTTCGCGTCGCGCACGACCGTGCGGTTCGCCGCGACGCCCGGTGCGAGCACGTTCATCGACCTCATCGCCCCGGCCGTGCACGAGGTCGTGCTCAACGGCCGCAGCCTCGACCCGGCCGAGGTGGTCGCCGACTCGCGCATCGCGCTGAGCGACCTCGCCGCCGAGAACGAGCTGACGGTCGTCGCGGACTGCGCCTACATGCACACCGGCGAGGGCCTGCACCGGTTCGTCGACCCGGTCGACGACGAGGTCTACCTGTACAGCCAGTTCGAGGTCGCCGACTCGCGCCGCGTCTTCGCGGTGTTCGAGCAGCCCGACCTCAAGGCGACGTTCACGTTCACGGTGACGGCCCCCGCGCACTGGACGGTCGTGTCGAACTACCCGCAGGTCGGCGACCCCGAGCCCGTGCCGGACGGCCGCAACCTCAACGGCGGCCGCGACGCCGGCACCGCGACGTGGCGGTTCGAGACGACGCCGCGGATCTCGTCGTACATCACGGCTGTCGTCGCGGGGCCGTACCACGGCGAGCGCGGCGAGCTCACGAGCAGCGACGGCCGCACGATCCCGCTCGGCGTGTACTGCCGCGCGTCGCTCGCGCAGCACCTCGACACCGACGAGATCCTCGACGTCACGCGCGCGGGCTTCGCGTTCTACGAGGAGAAGTTCGGGTTCCCCTACCCGTTCGCCAAGTACGACCAGCTCTTCGTGCCCGAGTTCAACGCGGGCGCGATGGAGAACGCCGGCGCGGTGACGTTCCTCGAGTCGTACGTCTTCCGCTCCAAGGTGCCCGAGGCCACGATCGAGCGACGCGCCGTGACGATCCTGCACGAGCTCGCGCACATGTGGTTCGGCGACCTGGTCACCATGCGCTGGTGGGACGACCTGTGGCTCAACGAGTCGTTCGCGGAGTACGCCTCGACGCTCGCCGCGGCCGAGGCGACGCGCTGGACGAGCTCGTGGACCACGTTCTCCTCGCTCGAGAAGTCGTGGGCGTACCGCCAGGACCAGCTGCCGTCAACGCACCCGATCGTCGCGGACATGCGCGACCTCGAGGACGTCGAGGTGAACTTCGACGGCATCACCTACGCCAAGGGCGCGTCGGTGCTCAAGCAGCTGGTCTCGTGGGTCGGCCAGGAGCACTTCTTCGCCGGGGTGCGCGCGTACTTCCAGCAGCACGCGTGGGGCAACACCCAGCTGCGCGACCTGCTCACCGAGCTCGAGGCCACCAGCGGACGCGACCTGTCCGCGTGGTCCGCGCTCTGGCTCGAGAAGGCCGGCGTCACGCTGCTGCGGCCCGCGGTCGAGGTCGACGCCGACGGCGTCATCACGTCGTTCGCGGTGCTGCAGGAGGTCCCGGACGAGCACCCCGTGCAGCGTCCGCACCGCCTCGCGATCGGCGGCTACGAGCTGCAGGGCGAGGGCGACGACGCGCGGCTCGTGCGGACCGTGCGCGTCGAGCTCGACGTCGACGGCCCCCGGACCGAGGTGCCCGAGCTCGTCGGCGTGCCGCGGCCCGCGCTGCTGCTCGTGAACGACGACGACCTCGCGTACGCGAAGGTGCGGCTCGACGAGCACTCCCTCGCGACCGCCGTGGCGCACCTCGACAGGTTCACCGACTCGCTGCCCCGCACGCTCGTGTGGGCGGCGGCTTGGGACGCGACGCGCGACGGCGAGACCCCGGCGCGCGACTTCGTCGACCTCGTGCTCGGCAACGTCGCGCACGAGACGGACTCGTCGGTCGTGCTGGTGCTGCTGCGGCAGCTCGCGACGACGCTCGACCTGTACGTCGCACCCGAGCACCGCGAGGCGACGGCCGTCGCCGCGGCCGACCGGCTGCACGCGCTCGCGCAGGCCGCCCCCGCCGGGTCCGACCTGCAGCTGCAGCTCGTCAAGGCCTTCGCGGCCCGGGCGCGCACGGCCGCGCAGATCGACGCGGTCGCCGACCTGCTCGACGGGCGCGCGACGCTCGACGGGCTGTCGATCGACACGGACCTGCGGTGGGAGCTGCTCACGGCGCTGGTCGCCGGGGGCCGCGCCGGTGAGGCGGACGTCGCCGCGCAGCAGGCCGCCGACCCGACGGCGACGGGCCAGCGCGCCGCGGCCGCCGCGCGGGCGGCGCTCCCCACGCCCGAGGCGAAGGAGGCGGCGTGGGCCGCCGTCGTCACGGGCGACGAGCTGCCGAACGCGCTGCAGGCGGCCACGATCAGCGGGTTCGGCCGCGTGCACGACGCGTCGCTCCTGCTGCCGTTCGTCGAGCGGTACTTCGCCGAGCTCGAGCGCGTCTGGTCCGACAAGACCAACGAGATGGCGCAGAACGTCGTGCTGGGCCTGTACCCGACCGAGCTCGCGGACGACGCCCGCGCCGACGTGCTGGGGACCACCGACGCGTGGCTCGCGGCGCACCCCGACGCGCCGGCCGCGCTGCGCCGGCTGCTCGCGGAGTCCCGCGACGGCGTGCGTCGCGCGCTCGCCGCGCAGGAGGCGGACCGCCGCCGCGCCTGAGCGGCACGACGCCCGACGGCCGGGCCCCGTTCGGGGCCCGGCCGTCGGGCGTCGTCACACCGGGGCCGTGCGCGGCTCGGTACCCGCTCGACGTCGGCTCAGCGCGGCGAACCGGTGCCGCCCGTGCGCGCGTGCTCGGCCGCCTGCCGTGCGAGCCACCGCCGCGCCGCGCGCGGGCCCGTGAGCCGCACGACGCGCGGACCCGGGCCGTCCGCGAGCGCGGCGTACCGCTCCCGCACCCGCGCGTGCGAGGTCCACGCCCACAGCACGATGTTCTCCTCCGGGTCGCGCCGCACGAGGTTGCGCAGGGACTCGCGGTTGCCGTGCCACAGCTCGCGGCGCGTCAGGCCGCGCCACAGCGTCCGCCGCACGACGCGCGCCATGACGACGCGGCGCGGGTAGTCGAGCCACACCACCGCGTCCGCGTCGTCGAGCGCGTCCCCGAGCTTGTTCGCCCAGTTGCCGTCGGCGACCCACGCGTCGGTGCGCGTGCGCGCGCGCACGTCGGCGCGCCCCTCCTGGGCGTCCCGCATGGTCCAGCCGGGTCCCCAGAACACCTCGTCGAGCTCGACGTGCGGCGCGTCGAGCGCGGCCGCGAGCCGCCGCGCGAACGTCGTCTTGCCCGCTCCGGACGTCCCGACGACGCGCACGCGCCGCAGCGGCGCGGTCACCGTCGCATGACGCGCGCGAGCGAGTCGGCGCGCGCCGAGGTGAACAGGTCCTCGAGCAGCACGAGCCGGCCCGTGCCGTCCGCGAGCGGGACCTTCCAGTTCGGGTACTCCTGGTCGGTGCCCGGCTGGTTCTGCGCGCGCCGCTCCCCCACGGCGTCGACGAGCGACACGCCCAGGAGCACCGAGGGCGTCGCGCGGATCCAGGTGTGCAGGGCCTCGACGACCTCGCGCTCCGAGGGGTCGGGGCCGAGGAGGCCGCGCTCGCGCAGCGCGTCGAGCATGCGGTCCCGCTCGGCGGCCGCCTCGGCGCGCACCTCGCGCGCGGGCCGCGTGAGCAGGCCGAGACGCTCGCGCAGCGCGACGTGCTCGCCCGCGAGGTAGCCGGCCGTCGGCGGCAGGTCGTGCGTCGTGACCGTCGCCAGGACGAGCGGCCGGTACGACTCGGGCGCGAGCGGGCGGCCGTCCGCCTGCTGCTCGAACCACAGCACCGACGTGCCGAGCACGCCGCGGTCGGCCAGGTAGTCGCGGACCCAGGGCTCGACGGTGCCCAGGTCCTCGCCGATCACGACCGCACCCGCGCGGTGCGCCTCGAGCGCGAGGATGCCGACGAGCGCGTCGTGGTCGTAGCGCACGTACGCGCCGTCGGTCGCGGCGTTGCCGGCGGGCACCCACCACAGCCGGAACAGGCCGATGACGTGGTCGATGCGGATCGCGCCCGCGTGCCGCAGGACCGTGCGCAGCATGTCGCGGTACGGCCGGTAGGCCGCGCGCGCGAGCGCCTCGGGGTGCCACGGCGGCTGCGACCAGTCCTGACCCTGCTGGTTGTACATGTCGGGCGGCGCGCCCACCGACGCCCCGGTCGCGAGCACGTCGCGCAGCGCCCACGCGTCGGCGCCCTCGGGGTGCACGCCGACCGCGAGGTCGTGCATGATCCCGAGCGCCATGCCGTTCTCACGTGCGACGCGCTGCGCGTGCTCGAGCTGCTCGTCGGCCACCCACTGCAGCCACGAGTGGAACACCACGCGGTCGTGGAGCTCGACGGCGGCGGCGGCGACCGCGTCCGACAGCGGGTCGTGCAGCGCGGGGGGCCAGCCCGCGGGCGGTCCGTGGCGCTCGACGAGCGCGCACCACAGCGCGAACTCGCGCAGGCCCTCGCCCTGCTCCTCGACGAACGCCTCGAACGCCGCCTGCCGCGCGGGCGACCGCGGGTGCGCGAACACGACCTCGAGGGCGGCGCGCTTGGCCGCCCACGCGGTGTCGCGGTCGATCGGTCCGGGGTCGACGTCGAGCGCCAGCACGGGCTCGGCCGCCCACTCGAGGAGGGCGCGGTCCGCGGCCGACAGGTACCCGGTCTCGCGCACGTCCTCGACCCGCACGTACAGCGGGTTGACGAAGCGGCGCGTGGTCGGCAGGTACGGGCTGGGGGTCAGCGGCTCGACGGGCTCGGCCGCGTGCAGCGGGTTCACGAGCAGGAAGTCCGCACCCCACCGCTGCGCGGCGAGCCAGCCGAGCTCGGCCAGGTCGGCGAGATCCCCGACCCCCCACGACGCGCGCGACCGCACCGAGTAGAGCTGGGCCATCACGCCCCACGCACCGCCCTCGCGCAGCCGCTCGGGCAGCTCGAGACGGTCGGGGGTCACCACGACGGGGCTGTGGGCGTGCGCGCTGGGCCCCTCCGCGCGGATCTCGTGCCATCCCAGGGGCAGGTCGGACGGCAGCTCGAACGTCGCCCGCCCGACGGTGCGGCCGTCGACCGACCGTGGCTCGACGACCACGTCGACCTGCGTCACCTCGCGCCGGCCGCCCCCCGCCTCGGGGTCGAGCTCGAGCCACACCTCGACGGGGTCGCCGTGCGTGACGTGCACGGGGACGCGCGCAGCGTGGCCCGCCCGGGTCACGACGACGGGCGGGAGCACGCGACGCCAGGGCGTGTTCTCGACGTGCGCGAGCGCGAGCGCGACGCGTTCGGGCGTCGAGGCGTCGACGCCGAGCGCCGCGAGCACACGCACGACGGTCTGGTCGGTGGCCTCGTGCTCGAGGCCGTCGTGGCCGCGGTAGCCCGGCACGACGTCGTACGCGGCAGCGAGCCGCCGCAGGTCCTCGTGGATGGTCGCGTCCGGCACGGCTCGATCCTGCCAGAGCACGCGCGGCACGGCGCGAGGCGGGGCCCACGGGCCCACGACCCGTCCGGGTTCCGGGCACCCGGGCCCGTGCGGGCGGCGCACGCCCGGCGGCAGCGTGGGGGCGACGGCCACGCGGAGGGCGCGGACGTCGCGGTGGTCGACGCCGGCGC
>NZ_LNTD01000018.1 GCF_001462455.1 Cellulomonas sp. B6 | reverse complement strand
CGACGCCGAACCCGGGCGGTGCGTGCTCCGCGGCGCTGACCGTCGCGAACTCGTGGGGCGGCGGCTACCAGGCCACCGTCACCGTGACCGCCGGCTCGTCGGGCGTCACCGGGTGGCGGGTCTCGCTGCCGTCCGGCGTGACCTCGAACAACGTCTGGAACGGCGTGCTGACGGGCAGCACCGTGACGAACGCGCCGTACAACGGCACGCTCGGCGCGGGCCAGTCGACGACCTTCGGGTTCATCGGCAACGGCAACGCCCCCGCGGCGGGTGCGCTGAGCTGCGCCTGATCCGCCCCGCCTGACCGGCCGCCGCCCGTCGCCCGTCGCCCTCGGCAGGGCGACCCGCAGCCGGTGGACCACGACGGCGCCGCACCACCGCGGGTGCGGCGCCGTCGCCGCGCGCGTCAGGCCTGCCAGCGCAGCAGGCGCACGGTCGTGATGCCGGGCGTGGGCCGGTCGTCGACCGCGACGACCTCGAGCTCGACGTCCGCGGGCCGGCCGGCGGCCGTCAGCTCGGCCAGGACCGGCCGCACGACGTCGGACGTCGCACCGCCCGCCTCGAGCCGGACCGTGGCCACCACGGCCCCGGCGACGCGGATCTCGGCGGCCGTCGGCACGTCGAGCTGCCGCACCCCCACGCGCAGGCTCACGGCCCGACCCTCCGGGTCGCGCAGGGTCACCGCCATGCGGTCCCGGGTGGTGCGCCAGCGCAGCGCACCCGCGACCCCCACGTCGCTCGCGCTCGCGCGCAGCCCGTGGTCGGCCTCGGGCTGCTGCTCGCCGAAGGCCACGCGGTCGAGCGTGATGTCGTCGACCGCCGCACCCGCGTCGAGGTCCAGCAGCGCCGCGCGGCGCGCGGCGACGTCACCCTCGGCGACCGGCCAGTAGACGGTGTACCGGGTGCCGTGCACCCCGGCGAACGGCTCGAGCTCGAACGGCTCCCCGTCGACGGGGCGCACGCGGAACCGCAGCGGGCCGGTCGCCTCGACACCGGCGGTGCCGTCCGCGACCAGCGGCAGGTCGGCGAGCGAGACCAGCGGGCCGTGCGCGACGTGGCCCCAGCGCGCGTCGTCGGCGAACAGCCCCTCGAGGTGCGCGTCGCCGTCGCGCGCGGCGAGCACCGTCGGCCCGAACGCGTAGGCCTGCCAGGGTGAGCCGTCGGGCAGCCGCTCGGCACGCAGCCGCATGGGGAGCCGGTAGGTCACCACCGTGCCCGGCGCCCACGCGCGGTCGAGGTGGACCGCGCCCGGGGACCGCCGGGCGTCCCGGACGGGCGCGCCGTCCACCTCGAGGTCCACGAGGTCGTCGCACCAGGACGGGACCCGCAGCCGGAGCGGGAAGGCGCGGGGCGCGGGCAGGTCGAGCCGCAGGCGCACGCGGTCGTCACGCGGGACGTCCGCGTCGAGACGCAGCGTGCCGCCACCCGGCAGGTCGACCTCGGCGGCGACCGGCAGGTTGACCGCGACCGTGTCGCCCTCGGTGCCGAACACCCACTCGCCGTAGCGCGCCTGCGCCTCCATGCCCGTGCCGACGCAGCACCAGAAGCAGCTGTGCGGCGTCGAGTACACGCGGTAGTGCCGCGGCCGCATCGGCGTGAAGTACACGAAGCCGCCGTCGGGGTGCTGCGCCGACAGGACGTGGTTGAACAGCGCGCGCTCGGCGTAGTCGAGGTACTCGGGACGCGTGCCGAGCCGGTTGAGGGCGGCCGTGAGCCGCAGCATGTGGAACGTGTTGCAGAACTCCGGGCCCTCCCGCTCGTCGATCACGGGTGTGAAGTCGTCGGGGTCGTGGAAGTGCTCGCGCACCGAGTTGCCGCCGATCGCGACCGTGCGGCGCTCGACGACCGTGCGCCAGAACGTGTCGGCCGCCTCGTGCAGCCCGGATCCGGGCTCGCTGACGGCCGCGGTGCCGGCGAACCCGAGGACCTTCGGGATCTGCGTGTTGGCGTGCAGCCCCGTGAGGGCGTCGCGTCCCTCCGCGAGCGGTCCGAGGAGGGCACGGTGCGTGAACCGGCGGGCCATCGCGGCGTGGTCGGCGCGGCCCGTGAGGGTCGAGAGCGTCGCGAACACGTCGTTCATGGCGCCGTGCTCGGTGTCGAGCATGGCCTGGAACGCCGCGTCGTCCATCGTGGCCGCGACGTCCAGCCACCAGTCCGCGAACCGCGTGACCACCTGCAGGGCCTGCGCGTTGCCACCCGTGCGGTGGGCGTCGAGCAGGCCCTGGAACGTCTTGTGCAGGTTGTACCAGGGCACCCAGTGCGCCGACGACCCCAGCTCGCGGGCGGCCGCGACGCCTCCGTGCCGCAGGGCCTCGAAGAGCGCGGCGCCGCCGGGCACGCCGCCGACGTAGCCGGTGCCCACCGCGTCCTGCGCGCGCGCCACCTCGGCGACCGTGCGATCCAGTCGCTCGCGGGCCTCCCGCGACCCGAGCGCCGCGGCGAGGGCCGCGAGCGCGGACAGGTGGTGCCCGAGGGTGTGCCCGGCGATCGCCGCGCTCTCCCAGTTGCCGTAGGGCGGCGCGGCGGGCGTCAGGCCCGACTCGGCGAGCAGCGGCGCGAGCAGACGGTCCGTGTCGAGCTCGAGCACGTACGCCAGGTCGGTCCGGACCGCGTCGGCGAACGGTCCCGGGCCGAGCCGGACGGCGGACAGCGGGAAGAGCTCCACGGGCGTTCCTCTCGACGGGCGGCGTCAGACCGCCGTGGCCTCGATGACCATGGCCTGCACGGGCATGAGCGTCGGCAGCTGCAGCCCCACCCCCGCCAGGAGGGAGCCGGGGACGCGGAGCTCGTCCTCCCGCATCCACGCCGGGTGGATGAAGGTGCCGCCGCGGCGTCCCGCGCCGACGTCGTCACGCACCCGCACGGCGTACGTGAGGTCGGGGTCGAGGCCCAGCAGGCGCAGCCGCGGCGAGAGCGTCTCGTCGGCGCCCCGCACCGACGTGAGCGTCCACAGCGCGCGCCGCCGGTCGGGCGCGACGACCCCCCGCGCACGCAGCCACGACGGCAGGTGGTCGGGGTGCACGACCGTCCCGGTGTGCAGCAGGTCGCGCATCTCCCGGTAGAGCGCGCCGTAGGCGGCGACGGCCGCGAGCTCGTCGTCGTCGCACTCCGTGACGTCCCACTCGAGGCCCGCGTGCCCGTGCAGCGCGACCGCGGCGCGGTAGGACAGCGGGGTGACGCGCTCCGACACGCAGGCGGGCGACGGGCCCACGTGCGAGCCGACGAGCTCGGGCGGCAGCACGAGCTCGGTCCAGCGGTGCAGGTCCTGCCGCTCGACGGGGTCGTTGTTGTCGGACGCCCACACGCGGTCGCTGTGCGCGAGGATCCCGAGGTCGGTGCGGGCCCCGCCGGACGAGCACGACTCGATCTCGAGGCCGGGGTGCGCGGCCTTGAGGGCGTCCATGAGCCGGTACGCGGCGAGCGTCTGCTCGTGCGTGCCGGGGCGGCCGTCGTGCAGCGGCTCGACGAGGTCGCGGTTGTGGTCCCACTTGACGTACCCGACGCCGAGCCGGCCGATCACGTCGCTCATCTGCCCCAGCACGTGCGCGAACGCGTCGGGGTGGGCCAGGTCGACCACGTGCTGGAACCGGTGGTTGAGGCCGGGGGGCTCGGGCACCGACCCCGGCGCGTGCAGGAGCCACCCGGGGTGCGCACGGGCGGCGTCGGAGTCGAGGCAGATCATCTCGGGCTCGAACCACAGCCCGAGCTGCATGCCGAGGTCGTGCACGAGCGCCGCGAGGGGCTCCATCCCGTCGGGGTACTTCACCGGGTCGACGACCCAGTCGCCGAGCGAGCTCGTGTCGTCGACGCGTCCGAGGAACCAGCCGTCGTCGATGACGAACCGCTCGACGCCCACGGCGGCGGCGCGCCGGGCGATCGCCGCGAGGTGCTCCGGGTCGTGGTCGAAGTACACGGCCTCCCACACGTTGAGCGTGAACGGGCGCGGGGTCCGGGGGTGCGTGCCGCGGGCGCGCACCCAGGTGTGGAACCGCTCGCCGACGCCGTCGAGCCCGTCGCCCGACCACGCGAAGTACGCGGTCGGGGTCCGGTACGACTCCTGCGGCGCGAGGTGGACCTCGTGGGGCCGCAGCAGCTCGCCGGCGCCGAGGACCGTGACCTGCTCGGGCAGCCGGTCGCAGCGGTGCCGCACGTCCGCGCTCCAGCCCAGGTGCACGGCCCACACCTGCCCGGACCGGTTGAGGGGCGCGGCCTCGGTCGCGTACGTGACCCACGGCTGGTCGTGGCCGGCGCGGCCACGACGCGTCTCGCGCAGCCACGCGCCGGGCGGCATCGCCAGGGTGGTGGGGACCTTCTCCTGGCTCCAGCGGCCGCCGAACGACGTGAGCGTCGCCGCGCTCTTCGGCACGGGCAGCGTGGGTTCGACGTGCACGACCTCGAGCGACCCCGCCGCGGTGCTCGTGACCTCGTGGTCGACCTCGACCACACCACCCGCGCCGATCTCGACGCGGGAACGCAGCAGCAGCCCGTCGGACTCGGCCGTGCACCGCAGCGCGTGCGCGTCGGCGTCGACCTCGGTGACGCGCCAGCGCGGGAACACCGGCCGGCCGTCGCGCGCGACCAGCAGGCCGGGGCGCCCCGACCAGCCGTCGCCCTCCTGCGGCAGCAGCGTCGGCCGCCACGCGTGGTCGAGCGTGCCGGGTGCGCGCTGCAGCGCCGTGGTGGTGCCGAGCAGGGCCAGCGCGGCGTCGTCGAGGCGGCCGAGGTCGGCGCCCCAGTGCAGGACGGCCGGCAGCCCGGCCTCGGGCACGTCGAGCACGACCGCGACGCCGTCACGGCGCAGGGCCACCGGGTGGGCGACGTCGGGCATGGGACCTCCAGGTGCGGGCGGGGACGGTGGTGCGCGAGCCGGACGGCGGGCCGGTCAGCCCTTGACGGCGCCGGCCATGACGCCCGAGACCAGCTGCCTGCCGAGGAACACGAACACCACGAGCAGCGGCAGCGCGACGACGAACACGCCGGTCATCACCAGCGCGTGGTCACCCGTGAACGCGCCCTGCAGCTGCGGGACGATGAGCGGCATGGTCATCTCGGTGCGCAGGATCACCGACGGCCAGAAGAAGTTGTTCCACGAGCCGACGAACGTGAACAGCGCGAGCGTCGCCGCGGCCGGGCGCGACGCGGGCAGCGCGATCGACCAGAACGTGCGGAACAGGGAGGCGCCGTCGACGCGCGCGGCCTCGACGAGCTCGTAGGGCAGGGCCTCGGACAGGTACTGGGTCATCCAGAACACCCCGAAGGCGCCGACCATGCTCGGCAGGATCAGCGCCGTGAGGGAGTCGATCCACCCGAACGTCGTGAACATGATGAACATCGGGATGGTGCCCAGCTGCATGGGGATCGCCATCGTCGCGATGATGAAGACGTAGAGCGCCTTCTTGCCGCGGAAGTTCAGCTTCGAGAAAGAGAACCCGGCGAGCGTCGAGAAGAACACGGTCGTGACCGAGACGACCACGGCGACGAGGACCGAGTTGCCGAACGCCTTCCAGAAGTTGATCTGGTGGTGCGTGAAGATGGCGTGCAGGTTGTTGACGAGCTCCGTCGACGGCAGCCACCGCGGCGGCCGGCCGACGGCCTGGGCGACCTCGAGCTGCGTCGAGGAGCCGAACATCATCGTGTAGTAGAGCGGGAACAGCGAGAACGCCAGGACGATCGCGAGGAGCGCGTAGGTCACCCAGCCCGGGCGTCGGTTCGCGGGGTTGTGGGACTGCGAGGCCAGGCGGACCGGCCGTCCCTGCGCGGCGCGACGCCGGGCGTACCGGCCGGCCCCCTTGCCGGACTGCTGCTCGATCAGTGCGGAGCTCATCGACGGGATCCTTCCGGGGTGCGGACGAGGGCGTCGGGGTGGCCGGTGGGACTGGCGGTGCCGAGGACCGTGGCGACCCCGGCCTCGCGCGCGGCCCGCTCGGACGCCGCGGCGGCGGCCCTCCGCTCGGCGACGAGCGCCTTGGTGGTCGCGCGGGACACGCGGGTGGGCCGGCCCTCCTTGGAGGCGATGCGCTGCGTGAGGAAGAGGTTCAGCAGCGTGAAGAACACGATGACGATCGCGAACAGCCACGCCACCGCGGCGGCCTGCCCCAACCGGTCCTGCCAGTCCCCGAACCCGAGGTTGAACAGGTACAGCACCGTGGTGAGCCACTGGTCGCTCGCACCGCCGCGGCCGCCCGCGGTGCCGGCGCCGTCGTACATGCGCGCCTCGTCGAAGATCTGCAGGCCGCCGATCGTCATGGTGAGGACGACGAAGATCATGGTCGCGCGGATGTTCGGCAGCGTGACGGCGAAGAACTGCCGGAGCCGCCCGCCGCCGTCGATCGTGGCGGCCTCGTAGAGCTCGCGCGGCACGGCCTGCATCGCGGCGAGCAGGATCAGCGCGTTGTAGCCCGTGAAGCGGAACACGATCATCGAGCTGATCGCGACGTGCGACAGCAGCCGGTCCTGGAAGAACGGGGACGACAGGTCGGTGAACAGGCCCAGGTCCTGCAGCAACGGGGTGACGAGGCCGAACCGGCCGAAGATCTGCCCGAAGATCATGGCGACCGCGACGGGCATGACGACGAACGGGACGAGGACGCCCATGCGCCAGAACGTCCGCGTGCGCAGGTTCTGGTCCAGCACGGCCGCGATGACCAGCGCGAGGACCAGCTGCGGCACCGTGGAGATGACGAAGATCGAGAACGTGTTCTGCAGCGACGTCCAGAACTCCGGCTGCCGCAGCACCCACGCGAAGTTGTCGAGCCCGACGAAGTCGCCCTGCCCCAGGCGACGGTGCCACGTGTGGGTCGCGACGACCACGTTGAAGAGGATCGGGAAGAGACCGAAGACCGCGAAGCTGATGAAGAACGGTGAGACGTAGAGGTACGGCGAGACCTTGACGTCCCACCTCGAGAACCGCTGCGACATGCCGACCCGCCGTGGGGCCCGGGACGTCGGTGCCATGGGAATCCTCCTCGATTCGTGGCGGTCGCCGCCGCGGCCGGCACGCACGCCCTCGGGACGTGCGTGCCGACCGTCGTGACGGTGCGACCCGGCGCGGGCCGCGTCGCGCCCGGTGCGTCAGTCGGTCGTGAGCCCCAGCGCGTCGAACTCCTTGACGGCCGACTCCCACGCCTGCTCGGGCGTCTGCGCGCCGTCCTCGACGCGACCGATGGCGTCGATGACGACGGTCTGGATCCCCCAGAAGTTCATGCCGCGGTAGCCGCCCGCGACGAACTCGTCGGCGGCCTCGGCGAGGTTGCCGTAGATCTGGCCCACCCGCTGACCGCCGAAGAACGCGTTCTCGGTGTCGGCGACCTCGGGGCTGCTGAGCGCCTCGACCTGCGACGGGAACGCGCCGTAGCCCTCGAAGATCGCGACGGCGCTCTCGGGCGAGGTGAGGAAGTCGGCGAGCTTGATCGACCACTCGACGTTCTTGCCCGTGGCGGGCACCGCGAAGAACGAGCCGCCGACGTTCGCGCCGCCGTCGGGGAAGACCTCCGCGATGCGCCAGGTGTCGATGCCCGCGGCGTTCTCGACGATCGACCCGGTCACCCAGGCGGGTGCGACGACGGTCGCCCACTGCTGCGACTGGTACCCGGCGCGCCAGTCGGCGTTGCCGATGGGCACGCCCGCGGACAGCTGCGCCTGCGCCGCCTCGGCGAAGCGCATGAAGAGCTCCTTGACCTTCGTGTTCTCGGCCAGCGGCAGCGCGTTGCCGGTCTCGGGGTCCTCGAAGGCGCCGGGGCGGATCTTGGTGAACGCGGACTCGGCGGCCATGCGCCACGAGTCGATCCACGGCTTGCCCGTGGCCTCGGTGAACTGCTGGCCCGCCGCGATGAACGTGTCCCAGGTGGCGTCGGCGCCGCCGACGAACTCGATGAACTCCTCGGGCTCGGACGGCAGCCCCGCC
Organism: Cellulomonas sp. B6; assembly: GCF_001462455.1. Classification (GTDB taxonomy): domain Bacteria; phylum Actinomycetota; class Actinomycetes; order Actinomycetales; family Cellulomonadaceae; genus Cellulomonas. The sequence continues at coordinate 14,306 of NZ_LNTD01000018.1, read as the reverse complement.
TGCGCGAGCAGGCCCGAGTCGTAGGCGATCGCGGTCGGCCCGATGTCCGTGCCGTAGCCCTTGATCTCGCCGTCGACGGTCGCGGCCTCGACGTTCCAGTCGACCCACCGGCCGGGGACCTCGGGCAGGGTCGCCCAGTCCTCGGGGACGGCCATCATCTCGGTCCACCACGAGCCCTCGATGAGGTGCACGTCCATCAGCCCGGCGCCGCCGGACCCGAGACCGTTGCGCAGCACCTGCTGCGCGGACGCGCCGTCGGGGAAGCTGTTCTGCACGACCTTGATGCCGTACTCCTCCTCGAACGCGTCGTAGAGCGACTCGGGGATGTCCGTCCAGGCCGCGACGGTGAGCTCGGCGGGCTTGTCGCCGTCGCCGCCGGCCGTGCCGCCGCCGTCGCCCCCGCCGCACGCGGCGAGCGCGAGCGCGGCGGTGGCGGCGACCGCTGCGGCCGCGGTGGTCTTCTTCGTGATCCTCATCGATCAGGTCCCTTCGGTGGGTGCTCGCCGTCCGGTCAGGCGGCAGCGGTCAGCGGTGCGGGGGTCGGGGGGACGGTCAGGGGGGTGCAGGTCGGCTCGTGGTCGCCGTCAGGCGGCCACGACCGAGGTGACGGCCCAGGCGGGCAGCTCGAGGTCGATGTCGAGCACGCCGTCGGCACCGACGACGAGCTCGCGGCGGTCGAGCCGGTCGGCCACCTCGCGCAGCTCGGCGGTCTGCTCGCGCGAGAGGTTGAGGGGTGAGCCCATCGCGTACCAGGCCTCGGCGACGTTGCCGTGCTCCCAGTCGAGCGTCTCGACGAGGAACCGCGCACCGGGCTCGAGGCCGGCCACCGTGTGCTGCACGCGACGGGCCGGGCCGACGTCGGCGAGCTCGCGGGTGTCCTCGTAGCGGTTGCGCGCGGCGAGGCCGGTCGTGCCCATGCCGTCGGGGTAGTTGTAGAAGACCGCGGACACCGCGCCCGTGGCGGACGACCGCGTGACGGCGCCGTGCGGCAGGTCGGCCAGCAGCTCGTCGCCGAGCCGCGCGAGCATCGCGACGGCGTGGAACGTGGGCTTGTGCAGCCCCTGCTCGTTGACGAGGCCGAACCCGCCGTGGAAGGGGCCGACACCGGCGCCGCCCTCCTCGAAGACGTCGGTGAACGTCCAGTAGGAGATCGAGTCGGCGAGCGGCGCACCCGTGAGGAACGCCCGCACGACGTACGGCGCCGCGAAGAGCGTGTCGTGGATCGCGTCGCGGCTCGACGGGGACGTCGACCACTCGGTGATGTGCAGCTCGGCGTCGGGGTACGGGCTGTCCGCGATGATCCGGCGCATCAGCGCGAGGTCCTGCGCGGTCGCGTCGACGTGCCGCGAGATCGCCTTGGCGCGGCCGTTGGAGTCGGCGGCGTAGTCCGTCGGGTACAGGTGGGTGGAGAGGAAGTCGACGGGCAGGTCGCGCTCGGCGCACCACGCGAGGAACTCGTGGATCCACACGGGCTGCCAGTCGAGGGCGTCGGGGTCGGCGGCCTCGGCCGTCGCGACCTCGCGCGACGGGTCGTGGTACTCCCCCGCGTACCGGTCGTCGGGCACGAACACGCTCGTGGACGGGCCCCCGACGCGCAGCCGCGGGTCGATGTCCTTGACCGCGCGGACGGTGGCCTCGTACAGCTCGAAGTACTGCGTGCGGGTGCCGGTCCAGAAGTGCGGGACGAGGTTGGGCTCGTTCCAGACCTCGATGGGCCAGCGCACCACCTCGTCGATGCCGTAGCGGTCGACCCAGTGCCGGACCGTCGTGGTGACGAGTTCGACCCAGCGGCCCATGTCGGTGGGCGGGCTGCAGTGCGCCTTCCACCAGAAGAGCGTCTCGGTCTGCGTCGCGAGGTCGCGCGGCATGAAGCCGAGCTCGACGAAGGGTCGGGCCCCGGCGTCGAGGATCGCGTCGAACACCTTGTCGACGTACGAGTACGTGTAGAGCGGCTGCGGCAGCGGGTTGGGAGGCGCGAACCCGCCGCCCTCGGTGGCGCGGTACACGAACATGTCGTCGTGGAAGATGCCGTGGAAGCGGACGTAGCGCGCGCCCAGCACGTCGACGGCCTCGCGGAAGTGCGCCTGCCAGTCCGCGCGCAGCGCCTCGTTGGCCCGGCCGGCGCCGAGGCACTCGTTCCAGACGTGCCGCAGCGGGGTCCCGGTCGACGGTCGTCCGTCGATCAGGAGGGCGGACGACGACGCGCCGTGAGGCATGGAGAACTCCCTTGTCTACCGTGCTGCTCGGACCTCGACGTCCGAAACTATTTCGCAACTGTCTGCTTCGACACACGGTAGATCGAGCCTCACACGCCGTCAACACCCCGACGCCCCTCGAACGCGAGCCCTCGGTGTCCGACTGCGCTCGAAATAGTTTCGAGCGCGATGCGCGTCGCCTAGCATCGACTCGTGCTCCGCTCCCCGCTCCCGGCCCGCCACGGGCTGACGGCCGCGCACCTGTGCACTCCGCCGCCGCGGCGCGGGACGCCCGACGCGTGGTCGACCATGGGCGCGTGGCTGCGCGACCGGCTGCCGGAGCACGTGGACGTCGCGGGGATGCTCGCGGCCGGCGAGTTCGTCGACGCCGACGGCCGGGCGGTCCGCGACGACGAGCCGTTCGTGGCGGCACGGCACGTGTGGTTCCACCGCGTGCTGCGCGACGAGCCCGTGGTGCCCGGCACGGTCCACGTGGTGCACCGCGACGAGCGGCTCGTGGTCGTCGACAAGCCGCCGTTCCTCGCGTCGATCCCCCGCGGTCGGCACATCGTGCAGAGCGTCGTCGTGCGCCTGCGCGCCGAGCTGGGCCTGCCGGAGCTCTCGCCGCTGCACCGGCTCGACCGCGGCACGTCAGGGCTCCTGCTGCTCGCGACCGAGCAGCGCTGGCGCGCGCCGTACCAGACGGCGTTCGAGCGGCGCGCGGTCGACAAGACGTACCGCGCGCTCGCACCGCTGCGGCCCGACCTCGCGCTGCCCGTCGTCGTGCGGAACCACATCCGCAAGGTGCGCGGCACCGTGCAGGCCGAGGTGGTGCCGGGCGCGCCCGTCAACGCCGAGACGACCGTCGAGCTCGAGCGCGAGCACGACGACCTCGGGGTCTACCGCCTGCACCCCCGCACGGGCCGCACGCACCAGCTGCGCCTGCACCTCGCGGGGCTCGGGATGCCGATCGTCGGCGACCCCCTGTACCCCGTCGAGCGCGACGTCGACCTCGACGACTTCCGCCACCCGCTGCAGCTGCTGGCCGCCGAGCTCGCGTTCGACGACCCGGTCGACGGGCGGCGGCGCGAGTTCCGCAGCGTGCGCGACGTGCCGCTGACGGGCGACGAGCCGGACGCGGACCGCACCGACCCCGCGACGGCCCGGACGGCTACTTGACGGGCAGCTCGATCGTCTCGTCGCCCACGTGGATCACGAGCGGCTCGACCGTGCTCGTCTTCGTCCCGAACACCGTGGTGTGGGGCACGAGGTCCATCGTGCACGGGCGGTCCTGCGGGATCTCGCGCAGGTCGATGCGCACCGCGTTCGGCTCGTCGGGCAGCACGTGCATGCGCTCCCCCACGGGCGGGCACGTCGAGCTGCCCCACAGCACCACGGCGAGCTTCACGCCGTTCTCCAGGTACGTGGCCGCCGCCTGCCCGGGCTCGACCTCGAGCTCCCGCTCGACGAACCGCACGTCCTGCGCACCGCCCTGCTCGTCCTCGAGGGCGCCCTCGACCTCGCCGGCCTCCTGGTCGCCGTCGCCCTCGGAGCCGCCGGCCGTCACCTCGCGCGTCTCCAGCACACGCATCACCGGCACGCCCGCGTAGTCGGTGATCGCGGCGTTCGACGCGCACCCCGTCAGGGTCGCCGCCGCGCCCACCAGCAGCACCGCCGCGCCCGCCCCGCGCGTCGTCGCGCGTCCCGTCCGTCGCCGCACCGCGACCACCCCCTGCCGCTCCGAGGTGGTCGCGAGCGCCCGGGTGCCGCCGTCGACCTGCCCCTCGCCAGGCTAGGACGGCGTCCCCACCGGGGCGACCCGACGGCTCCCGGGACGGTCCCCGCCGCCGACCCGGCAGGTTGCCCGCCCTCCGCCGCCGGGAGAGGGTGAGGTGCATGGATCCCGTGCTCTGGTTCGTCTGGGTCGCCCTGCTCGCCGTCGTCGTCGGGGGCACCGCGACCGTCGTCGACACCGTCCTGAAGCACCGGCGGCGGCTCGCCGAGATCCAGGCGGGCACCCCGCACACGGACGTGCGTGACCGGCTCGACGAGGTGGACGCGCGGCTCGACCGGCTGGAGCGCGCGGTCGACGCCGCGTCCCGCTGACCCGGCGGCGGCCGCCCGGCGCACCGCGCCGACGCCCCCTAGCCTGGGACGATCCGTGCGCGACGGCGCACACCGGACAGCGGGAGAACGATGAACCTCAAGCAGCGGATCGTGGCGGGCGCCGCCACGGTGGCCCTCCTCACGGCGGGGTCGCTGGGCCTGGCGGTGCCCGCGCAGGCGGCGCAGATCTACAAGGAGTTCTCGACGCCGGGCGCCTGCTACACGGCGCTCGCCGCGAACCTCAAGGAGATCAAGAAGACGCAGAAGGTCCTCTACTCGGCGTGCACGTACAGCTCCAGCCGCGGCGTGTGGATGCACATCATCACGTTCAAGAGCTGAGACCGCGGCGGAGACCGCCCGGGGCCCGGCCGTGCCACGCACGGCCGGGCCCGGCAGGGTCAGTACGACGAGGCCGCGAGCGCGAGCACCGTCCCGCAGACCAGCGCCGCGACCACCAGCCGCGCACCGCGCAGCCAGCGTCGGCGGCGCGTGCGCCACGCGGGCATCGCCGCGAACCGCAGCACGACCCCCGCGGCGCCGACGGCCGCGAGCGCGACGGCGGCGACCCACAGCAGCACCGACACCCCCGCCCAGCCGACGAACGTCCGCGACAGCACGAACAGCGTGAGCAGGCCGACGCTCTCGGCGACGGCACCCGTGCGGTCCTTCAGACGCAGGCGCTCGGGCCCCCAGGCGCGGGCGGCGTACAGCGCGGCGAACGCGACGAGCGCGAGGGCGACGGTCAGGGAGGTCGTGGCGGTCATCGGTCGTATCCGTTCTCGACGAGGCCCACGGCGACGTCGGGCAGCTGGGAGGCGGTGTTCGACAGCACGACGGCGCCGCGGCCGCCCGCGCGGTCGAGGGCCAGGTAGGACGCGAACCCGCCGGTCTGGCCGTTGTGGAGCGTGAGCGTCGGGGCGTCGTCCTGCTCGAGCACGAGCCACGCGTACGCGACGGCGCCGAGCTCGCCCTCCAGGTGCGGGTCCATCGCCGCGGCGCCCGGGGCGGTGCCGTCGAGCAGCGCGCGCACGTACCGGGCCATGTCGCCGACGGTCGAGCGGATGCCGCCCGCGGGTGCGAACGCGGCGAGCGACCACGGCTGCTGCGCGATCCCGGACGCGGACCACCCGGTGGTCGGGTCGTCGAGGTCGGCGTCCTCCAGCACGACCCGGGTGCTCGTCATGCCCAGCGGGTCGAGCATGCGGTCCTGCAGCAGGTCGACGTACGTGGTGCCGGCGACGCGCGCGAGGGCGTGCCCCAGCAGCGACATGCCGAGGTTCGAGTACACGTAGCGCCCGGGCGAGACGAGCTCCTGCCGGCCGGCCATCGCGAGCAGCTCGTCGAGCGACGCCTCGTAGGGGTCGCGGTTGGTCGTGACGGCGACGTACAGCGACGGCAGCATCTCGACGGGCGCGCCGGGCAGGCCCGACGTGTGGTTCGACAGGGTCTCGAGGGTCACGCCCCCGGCGGGCGTGCCGGCGAGCTCGGTCAGGACGCTGCCGAGGGTCTGGTCGGGCGTCACCTCGCCGCGCTCGACAGCGACCTGCAGGAGGTTGCCCGTGAACGTCTTGGTGAGCGAGCCGATCTCGAACTCGGTGTCGTCGTCCGCGCCGAAGCCGGTCGTGACGGTGCCGTCGGGGCCGTCCTCGAGGTCGACGTACGCGAGGGCCACGCGGTCGAGGGCGCCCTGGTCGCGGGCGGTCCGCTCGACCGCGCGAGCCAGCGCGGCGTCGCCGCTGGTGTGCGGCTGCAGGTGCGGCGAGGGCGGGAGGGTCGTGAGGCCGACGGTCAGCACGACGGCCGCCGTGACCGCCGCGACCACGCGCGGGAGAGTCGTGTTCCTGGTCATGCACCCATCCCAGCCGTGGGCGCGCGGCACCAGAAGTGCCGTGGTGTCACGCCCGACCGTGACATCTGTCCCGGTTGCTACGCTCCGCGACGTGAGCCGACCTCGGCCGCCGGGTGCACCGGTGACGCCCGACCTGCGGGCCGTGCGCGGGCTGACGGCCGCGTCGCTGGGCGTCGCCGTCGTGGTCGCGGGGCTCATGCCGCTGGTGCTCGCGGTCGACGCCCCGGTGGACGCCCGCTCGATCGCCCTGGTGGTCGCGACGGTGCTGTGCCTCGTGCTGGCGTGCGCGGCGATCCCCGGGACGGTCGGGGTCGCGGCCGGCGACGCGCCGTCGCGCACGCTCGTGACGACCGTGGTGCTCACGGTCGTGCTGGCCTGCGCGACGTGGGGCGTCGCGCTCGTCCCGCCGTTCGCGGGGTGGGGGTGGGCGTTCCTCGTCGCGTACGCGGGCGGTGCGGCGGCGTGCGTCGTGCACGGGCGACGTCGGCTCGCGGTGCTGCTGGGCACGTGCGCCGTCATCGGGGTCGGCGGGGTCGTGTCGACCGCCGCGTCGCGGGCCGCCCCGGCGGCCGAGCAGGTCGAGGGCGTGCTGGGGACCGCGATCGTCGTCGGCGTCGTCGCGCTGTTCGTCGTGATGCCGCTGAGCATCGTGTGGGTCCTGCAGGTCGTCGTCCGGCTCGACGACGCGCGGCGTCTGGCCGACGAGCTCGCGGTGGCCCGCGAGCGCCTGCGGTTCGCGACCGACCTGCACGACCTGCAGGGGCACCACCTGCACGTCATCGCGCTCAAGAGCGAGCTGGCCGAGCGGCTGCTCCCCGACCGCCCGGCCGACGCGGCACGCGAGCTCGCCGACATCCGGGAGGCGGCGCGCACCGCCATCGAGGACACCCGCGCGGTCGTGCACGGGTACCGCACGGTCACCGTCGACGCCGAGGTGCGCAATGCGGCGGCGGTGCTCGGCTCGGCGGGCATCCGCACGTCGACGCACGTCGACGCGCCGGGCCTGCCCGCGGACGTCGGCGGCGTGCTCGCCGTGGCCGTCCGCGAGGCCGCGACGAACGTGCTGCGGCACAGCGCGGCGCAGGAGGCCACGATCGTGCTCGTGCAGGACCAGGGCGGCGGCTACCGCCTGACCGTGACCAACGACCGCCCGGACCCCGCGGGCGAGCCCGGGACGGGGCTCGTGGGGCTGCGCGAACGGCTCGCGGCCCTGCGCGGCACGGTCGAGACGCACCGCGACGACGACGCGTTCACGCTCGTGGTGACGGTGCCGCCGCAGCCCGTCGGCCGGCCGGTACGCCGCACGGCGGGTGCGTCGTGATCCGCGTCCTTCTCGCCGACGACGAGGAGCTGCTGCGCGGCGCCCTCACGGCGCTGCTGGGGCTCGAGCCGGACATCGAGGTCGTCGCGGACGTCGCCGACGGCGAGACCGCGCTCGCCGAGGTGATCGCGCGGGCGCCCGACGTCGCGCTGCTCGACCTCGAGATGCCCGGGCTCGACGGCATCGAGGTCGCGGACCGGCTGCGGCGGCGCGTCGTGACGCCCGTCGTGATCGTGACGCGGCACGCGCGCCCCGGTGCGCTCAGGCGCGCGCTGGCCGCCGGCGTGCGCGGGTTCGTGCCCAAGTCGACGCCGGCCGCGGAGCTCGCGCGCATCATCCGGCTCGTGGCCGCCGGCCAGCGGTACGTCGACGCGCAGCTCGCGGCCGCGGCGCTCACCGAGGCGGAGAGCCCGCTGACTCCGCGCGAGGTCGACGTGCTGCGGCTGATCCGCACCGGGCTGCCGTCCAAGCGGATCGCGCGCGAGCTGGGCCTCGCGCCCGGCACCGTGCGCAACCACACGTCGTCCGCGATCGCGAAGCTGCACGCGGACTCCGGGCACGCCGCGGCGGCCGTCGCGTGGGACCGCGGCTGGATCTGACGCCGCACCCCACCCGTCCGGGGCGGGTCTGGACCCCGGGACGGGGCCGCAGGACACTCGTCACGACGGCCCCGCCACGACGGCCCCGTCACGACGGAGGGCGACGCCGTGAAGTACACCGCCAGCGTCAGGAGCACGGCCGACGCGCACGAGGTGAGCGTCGGCACGGGCGGCCGTGCGCGCCCGCTCGACGTCCCCGGCCGCGACGGGGCGCCCGGGTCGGCCGTGAGCGGCGGGGAGCTGCTGTTCCTCGCCCTCGCGACCTGCGTCACCAACGACGTCCACCGCGAGGCCGCCGCGCGGTCCGTGCCGGTCGACGGCGTGGACGTCGAGGTGTCGGGCGTGTTCGACGCCCCGGGCGCGACGGCCCGCGACGTCGTCTACCGCGTGACGGTGACGTCGCCCGCGCCCGAGGCCGTGGTGCGGGACCTCGTGGCGCACGTCGACGCGATCGCCGAGGTGCACGGCTCGCTGCGCGCCGGGACGCCCGTGACGCTCACGGACGTGCGGGTCGAGCGGCCCGCCTGAGGTCGTCCCGTTGTGGTACGCGCCGTGCCGCCGCCGCGCGACGGCGAGGACGGTCGCGGGTGCGACGATCGCGTCATGGAGCGCGCCGGTACGCAGGACGTCGCCGAGCAGACGCTCGACGGCGGCAACGTCAACGCCGTCGTGCGGGTCGGCGACACCGTCCGACGGTCGGCCGGCCCGTGGACCCCGACCGTGCACGCGCTGCTCGCGTGGGTGCGGGCGCGCGGCGTCACGTGCCTGCCCGCGCCGCTCGGCCGGGACGACGAGGGCCGCGAGGTCCTGGGCTGGGTGCCGGGCGACGTCGTCGGGTGGCCCGCACCGGCGTGGCTGTGGGACGCCCGCACCCGCGCGCAGGCGGGGGCGACGCTGCGCGCCGTGCACGACGCGACGGTCGGGTTCGACCTCGCGGGCGCCGTCTGGCGCTCCCCCGCGCACGCCCCCGCCGAGGTGGTGTGCCTCAACGACGTCGCGCCGTACAACATGGTGTTCGACGGCACCGAGCTCGTCGGCCTGATCGACGTCGACATGGCCTCCCCCGGCCCGCGCGCGTGGGACCTCGCGTACCTCGCGTACCGGCTGTGCGGCTGGTGCGAGGACACGCCCGCCCCCGACGACGCCGCGCCCGCCGAGCGCCTCGCGGACCTGCTCGCGGCCTACGGCGCGGACGCCGCCCCGACGGTCGACGACGTGCTGACGACGATGGTCGTGCGGCTGCACGACCTCGCGGACTGGACGGATGCGCACGCCCGCACCACCGGGCGCCCCGACCTGCACGAGCACGCCGCGATGTACCGGCGCGACGCGGAGCGGGTGGCGGCGGGTCGCGCGTGACGCGGACCCGGGCCCGGGCGTCGGCCGGCGAAGCCCCGTGAGCGGGGCCTGGCAGGTCGCGCTCGGCGCGCTCGCCGGGCTGCTGGTCGCGTGGCTCGCGCTGGTCGTGGCGCTGCTGGTCGGCCGGCCCGGCGGCGGCACCCTCACCGAGGCGCTGCGGCTCCTGCCCGACCTGCTGCGGCTCGTCGCGCGCCTGGCCCGGGACCGGACGCTGCCGCGGTCGGTCCGCGTCCGCCTGGGCCTGCTCGTCGCCTACCTGGCGTTCCCGCTCGACCTCATCCCCGACGTCATCCCCGTCCTGGGCTACGCCGACGACGTCATCGTCGTCGTGTGGGTCCTGCGCAGCGTGCTGCGCGTGGCCGGTGAGGGTCCGATCCGCGCGCACTGGCCGGGCACGCCGGAGGGCTGTGAGGCGGTGCTCAGGATCGTGAGGTCACGACGACGAGGCGACGGCACGACGCGCGCTGCGGATCGGGCCCGCTGACGCGCACGACGTCGGCGTCAGGCCGCAGGCCGGCGAGCAGCAGGTCGACGGCCGCGCGGGACTCCGCGGCCCAGGACGGCCGGTCGGTCGCGGACCCGATGCCGTGCAGCACGACCATCACCGCGCCGACCGGCACGTCGGCGCGGACGTCGCCGTCGGCGGCGGCCCGCACCAGCAGGTCGGCGACGGTCCGCTCGAGCTCGGCCCCGCTGCTCGCCGTCACCGCGGGGTCGACGACAGCCGCGAGCGCGCGTGCGAGCCCGACGTGCGCGACGACGTACTCGACGAAGGCGCGCAGCAGCGCGTCGAGGTCCTCCCGCGCGGTGCGCGACGGGTCACGGGCGTGGTCGAGCAGCCCGACCACCTCGCGCTCGTAGACGGCCGCGGCGAGCGCCTCCCGGGTCGGGAAGTGCCGGTACAGCGTCCCGACGCCCACACCGGCCCGAGCGGCGAAGTCGTCGAACCGCAGCTGCTCGTCCTGGTCGAACACCGCGCGCGGCGGGTGCGCGGCGGTCGCGGCTCAGCCGGCGGCGGCCGGCAGCCGGACGACGAAGCGGGTGGCGCCCGGGCGGCTGACGACCTCGATCGTGCCGTCGTGCGCGCGCACGACGGCGTCGGCGATGGCGAGCCCCAGGCCGGTCGAGCCGCTGCCCGGCGAGCGAGCGGCGTCGCCGCGGCTGAAGCGCTGGAACAGGTGCGGCACGAGCGCTGGCGCGACCCCCGGCCCGTCGTCGGTGACCGCGAGGACGACGACGTCGCCGTCACGCCGGACGGAGGTGACCACGGTCGTGCCCGGCGGGGTGTGGACGCGGGCGTTCGCGAGCAGGTTGACGAGCACCTGGTGGAGCCGTGGCGCGTCGCCCGTGACGACCGCGGCCGGCGCGCCGTCCTCCCCGTCGTCCGCGAGCGGCGGCAGGTCGAGGCGCCAGCGGTGGTCGGGGCCGGCGGCGCGGGCGTCGGGAACGGCGTCCGCGGCGAGCATGCCCAGGTCGACGTCGGTGCGCTCGAGCTCCCGGCCGGCGTCGAGCCGCGCCAGCAGGAGCATGTCCTCCACCAGCCGGGTCATGCGCCGGGACTCCGCCTCGACGCGCCCCATCGCACGGACCACGTCGTCGGGGACCTCGGCGCGCAGGCGACGCACCAGCTCGGCGTAACCACGGATCGACGCCAGCGGGGTCCGCAGCTCGTGGCTCGCGTCGGCGACGAACTGGCGCACCTGCGTCTCGCTCGCGTGCCGCGCCGCGAGGGACGTCTCCACGTGGTCCAGCAGCCGGTTGAGCGCCGCACCGACCTGGCCGACCTCGGTGCGCGGATCGGTGTCGGCGGCGGGGACCCGCTCGACGGGCCGGACCTCGCCCGTGGCGAGCGGCACCTTCGACACCCGGGTGGCCGTGGTCGCGACCCGCTCGAGCGGTCGCAGCTCGCGGCGGACGACGGCCCGCCCGGCGACGCCCGCGACGAGCACCCCCACGAGCGCCACGAGCGTCTCCACCACCAGGTAGTCCCGCACCGTGCGGTCGACCTCGGTGGTCGCGATGCCGGTGACGACGAGGTCGCCGGCGGCCGTCGTCGCCGCGAGCACCCGGTACCGGCCCAGGCCGGGCAGCGCCCGGGTCACGGGGGCGGCCCCGGGCTCGACCGCCGCAAGCACGTCGACCTGCTCGTCGTCGAGGCGCGCAACACCGCCGGCGTCGTCGATGCGCCCCGACGAGACCGCACCGTCGCGCACCGTGAGGCTGACCGTGCCGGCGCGCTGACCGCGCACGTCCAGCCCCGGCGGCGGACCGACGGGGAACCGCCCGCCGTCCGCACCGCCCGGCAGCGCGTCCGGACCACCGAGGTCCTCCGCACCGACGGCGCGGCCGCTCGAGGCTCGCAGGTCGTCGTCCAGCCGGCCGACCATCGAGCCGCGCAGCGCGAGCGTCGAGACCGCACCCATGGCGCCCGCGACCACGACGACGAGCCCGACGACGAGCGCGACGAGACGACGCCGCAGGGTCCAGGACCTCATCCCTCCCCCGGCGGGGTGACCTCGTCGGCCGGCTTCAGCACGTACCCGACGCCCCGCACGGTGTGGATCATCGGCGCGCGGCCCGCGTCGATCTTGCGTCGCAGGTAGGAGATGTAGAGCTCGACGATGTTCGCCTGCCCGCCGAAGTCGTACTGCCACACGCGATCGAGGATCTGGGCCTTCGACAGCACGCGGCGCGGGTTGCGCATGAGGTGGCGCAGCAGCTCGAACTCGGTCGCCGTCAGCCGGATCTCCTCACCGCCGCGGACGACCTCGTGGCAGTCCTCGTCCAGCCGCAGGTCGCCCACGACGAGCGCGTTCTCCTGCGCGGCGGCGGTCCCGCCCGCGCGGCGCAGCAGCCCCTGCAGCCGCGCGACGACCTCCTCGAGGCTGAACGGCTTGGTCACGTAGTCGTCGCCGCCCGCCGTCAGCCCGGCGACCCGGTCGGTGACGGCGTCCTTGGCCGTGAGGAACAGGACGGGCAGGGTCGGGTGCAGCGCGCGCATGCGGCTGAGCACCTCGAGCCCGGACATGTCGGGGAGCATCACGTCGAGCACGACGACGTCCGGCGGGTGCGTCCGGGCGGCGCGCAGGGCGGGCTGCCCCGCGGTCGCCGTCTCGACCTCCCACCCCTCGTACCGGAGCACGGTCGACAGCAGCTCGCCGAGCGACGGCTCGTCGTCGACCACGAGCGCACGGATCGGTGCGCCGTCCGGCCGGGTGAGGGTGGCGCCGCGGCTGCTCGAGGACATGCGCCCATGGTGCCCGCGCGCGCCGGGCGTCCCCTGGGTGGCGCCTGCGAACCACCTGGACGCATCCACAGACGCCGCACAGGGCCCGCTGGGCACCGCTCCAGGTCGCGACGCCAGAGTCGCCGTCGACCCCGACCGTCCTCCCCCGGAGCGCACCATGACCCTGCTGCCCTACGCGATCGACCTCGTCGCGATCGCCCTGCTCACCTTCGGCCTCTACGTCCCGCGCCACCGCCGGCGCGACCTGGTCGTCGCGTTCCTCGGCGTCAACGCCGGCGTGCTCGCCGTGTGCACGGTGCTGGCGAGCTCCGCGGTCGCGGTCGGGCTGGGGCTCGGTCTGTTCGGCGTGCTGTCGATCATCCGGCTGCGCTCGACCGAGCTCGGGCAGCAGGAGGTCGCGTACTACTTCACGGCGCTCGCGCTCGGGCTCGTGGGCGGGCTCGCGTCGTCGCCCGCGACGGCGGGCACGTTGTCGGCCTTCCTGCTCGTCGTCGTGTGGGCGGGCGACCACCCCCGGCTGCTGCGCCGCTACCGGGTGCACCTGCTGCACCTGGACCGCGCGTTCACCGACCACCCCACGCTGCTCGCCCACCTGGAGGTGCTGCTCGGAGCGCGCGTGCACACCGCCGACGTCGTCAAGGTCGACCACGTGCTGGACACCACGCTCGTCGAGGTGCGGTACGAGCTGCCCCGGGTGGGCGGCGCGACGCCCGCGGAGCAGGCCGACCGGGTCGGGGTGGCCCGGTGACCGGCCGCACCTCCTGCCCCGGTGACGCCGTGACGACCGACCACCTGGAGCCGGTGGCCCTCGACGAGCTCATGGAGCGTGCGGCGCTGCTGACCCGTGTCGACCGCAAGTACGTCCTGCCCCTCGCCGCCGCCGACGACCTGCTGCGCCGCCTCGCGGCGGTGGCGGGCGGCGCGCGCGTGCTGGACGTCGACGGGCGGCGGACGTTCGCCTACCGGTCGGTCTACCTCGACACCCCCGACCTGCTCACCTACCGCCAGGCGGCCCACCGCCGAGCGCGGCGGTTCAAGGTCCGCACCCGCAGCTACCTCGACAGCGACGAGCACTGGCTCGAGGTCAAGGTGCGCGACCGGCGCGGACGCACCGTCAAGGAACGTCTGCTCCGGACGCAGGACGCACCCGCGCCGGCCGACGACGACCTCGCCGTGCCGTTCACGCGCGACGTCCTCGCGCACCACCACCAGCCGCTGCCGGACGGGCTGAGCCTGCGTCCCGTCCTGACCGCGACCTACCGGCGCGCGACCGTGTGGCTCCCCGGGGACGACACGCGGCTGACGCTCGACACCGTGCTCGCGTGCCGCGGCGGCACCGGGACGGCCGTGCTGCCGCTGCGCGCCGTCGTCGAGACCAAGACGCGCGGGTCGGCGTCCGCGGCCGACCACCTGCTGTGGGCCGCCGGGCACCGCCCCGTGCGGATCTCCAAGTACGCGACCGCGATGGCCGCCCTGGACACCGGCCTGCCGGCGAACCGCTGGACGCCGGTGCTGCGACGCCACCCGTTCGTCGTCCACGCCGACGACCGGCCCGTGCACACCCCCGCGGCGCCGTGACCGCCGCCCGACACCCCAGCCCGCCACCACAGAACGGACCCGAGATGCCCGA
>NZ_LNTD01000017.1 GCF_001462455.1 Cellulomonas sp. B6 | reverse complement strand
GAGTGCGCCGGCACGCGCTCGAGCGCACCCGTTGCTCGTGGCGCACTCGACGGCGTCGGGGTGCACTCGGCGAGCGGGGGCCGAGTGCGTCGCGTTGGGCCGGACGGGTGACAGCGAGCGTCGCCCGTTGTCCGATTCGGACAATCCGGACGACGATGGGCTGACCACCGCGGCCGCGGCGGTCGCCCGCGCGGCCGTCGCCCGACGAAGGGAACCGCCCGTGACCGACGCGCCTGCCACTCGCCGTCCGCTCGCCGGGCACGACATCGCGATCGACCGTGAGCGCGTGCGGCGGCGTCGCGTGGTCCGCCTGTGCCTCGTCGTGCTCGCGCTCGAGGCGTACGTGGTGTGGGCCGCGCTGACCGGGCGCCCGCTGGTCGCGCTGCCGGCCGTGGACCCGTTGATCGTCGCGCCCGTGCTGTTCTTCGTCGCGCTCATCGCGCTGCTCGTCGGCACGCAGGTGGGCGCGGGGCGCTCGCCGCACGTCACGTACCGGCCCGAGCAGGTCGACGTCACGCTCGACGACGTGGTCGGCATCAACCCGGTCGTCGACGACGTGCGGCGCTCGATCGACCTGTTCCAGACGCACCGGCGGTTCGCCGACCAGATGGGCGGCACGCCGCGGCGCGGCCTGCTGTTCGAGGGCCCGCCCGGGACGGGCAAGACGCTCACGGCCAAGGCGATGGCCGCGGAGGCGGGCGTGCCGTTCCTGTTCGTGTCGGCGACGAGCTTCCAGTCGATGTACTACGGCGCGACGGCCCGCAAGATCCGCACGTACTTCCGCGCGCTGCGCACGGCCGCCCGCAAGGAGGGCGGTGCGATCGGGTTCATCGAGGAGATCGACGCGATCGCGCTGCGCCGCGGCGGGCTGCTCGCCTCGGAGCCGACGGCCGCGTTCGTCGGGCTGCCGTCGCCGTCGGCGCTGCTCGCGGGGCAGGGCGCCGGCGTGGTGCGGAACGCGATGGTCTCGGAGGGCACGGGCGGCGTCGTCAACGAGCTGCTGGTGCAGATGCAGTCGTTCGACGAGCCGGTGGGCGGCGACAAGGTCTACAACCGGCTGGTCGCGGCGGTGAACCTGCTGCTGCCCGCGCACCGGCAGCTCAGGCAGCGGCGCCCCACGCGTGCGCCGATCCTGCTGATCGCCGCGACCAACCGCGCGGACCACCTCGACCCGGCGCTGCTGCGCCCCGGCCGGTTCGACCGCCGGCTCACGTTCAACCCGCCCGACGCGCACGGGCGGCGCGCGCTCGTCGACCACTTCCTGGCGCGGCGCGCGCACCACCCGGAGCTCGACGAGCCCGCCGTCCGCGACCGTGTCGCCGCCGCGACGAGCGGCTGGACGCCCGTGATGGTCGAGCACCTGCTGGACGAGGCGCTCGTCAACGCGCTGCGCCGCGGCGACGACGCCATGGGCTTCCTCGACGTCGAGCAGGCGCGCATCACCGAGCTCGTCGGCATCGGCCACCCCGTGACGTACACGCCGACCGAGCGGACGCTCATCGCGACGCACGAGGCGGGTCACGCGGTGACCGCGTGGCTGGTCGCGCCCAACCGCACGCTCGAGGTGCTGACGATCGTCAAGCGCGGCTCGGCGCTGGGGCTGCTCGCGCACGGCGACTGCGAGGAGGTCTACACGCACACGAGCGGCGACCTGCGCGCGCTCGTGCAGATCGCGATGGGCGGCTGGGTCGCCGAGGAGCTGTTCTTCGGCCAGACGACGACGGGCCCGGCCTCCGACCTCGCGGCGGCGACCCGCACGGCCGCGCAGATGGTGGGTGCGGCGGGCATGGCGGGCTCGCTCGTGTCGTTCGCGGCGACGGACAAGGACCTGGTCTCGGCGGTGATCGCCGACCCGCGGGCGCGCGTGCAGCTCGAGGACGTGCTCGACAGCGCGCGGGCGACCGTGCGGCGGCTGCTCGCGAGCAACCGGGACCTGGTGGAGGCGCTGCGGGACGCGCTGCTCGACCGGTACGAGCTCGTGGGCGAGGAGATCACGTCGGTGCTGGAGAAGGCGGTCGCGGAGCGTCCGGACGGCGTGCGCCCCGAGCCGCCGGCGGAGCACCTGCGCATCGCCTGACGTCGGGCGGGGCCCGTGGTCAGCGGCCGCGGCGGGGCCTTTCGTCCCCGTCCGGCCATCCACATCGTGAGACGATGGTGGGGCCGGAGACCCCGGCCCGCATCGCCGTCGCACCCACAGGAGCGTCCTCGTGTCCGCCGTCACCTACCGCCGTCCCGCCGCCGCCCTCCCCGCTCGCGCCCGTCTGCGGCACCTCGTCGAGACCGTGCGCTGGGCTCCCGCCCCCTACTTCGAGGGCACCGCACGTCAGCGCCTCGGCTACGTCGCCTACGTGCTGGGCTCGATGCTCGCCTGGACGGCCGTGAGCCTCGGCGTGCTGGCGCTCGTCGGGCGCGCGCTCGCCGCCGTCTGACGTCTCGACCGCGGGGTCGACGGCCGGGTGCGTGACGACGCGCACCCGGCCGTCGTCGTGCCCGGGGCGGACATCCCGCGCAAAGCCCCTGTGGACCACCTGGGGACGGTGCGGCGCGGTCTGTGCACGGACGTGTGGGCGACGCGCACCGACCGTGCCCGCGGCGCCCATCGCTGCACGTCAGCGGCTCGGACGGTGTCCACAGGCGGGGGACGGAGAGGTCCCCAGGGTGAAGAACGACACACCTGTAACACAACACCTAGTGGTGGGTTGCGTTGTCAGACCCCAGGTGTAGTGTCTTCCCGGACGGCTCGCCCCGACTCGCTCGGGTGCCTCGACGGCACCCGCCCCCGGGTGTCTCGGCCGTCCAGGGGATACACGAACCACGAGCTCGGGGGAGCAGACGAATGACCATCACGGTGTACAGCAAGCCGGCCTGCGTGCAGTGCACGGCGACGTACCGCGCCCTCGACAAGCTCGGCCACGACTACACCGTGGTCGACATCTCCGAGGACGCCGACGCGCGCGACTACGTCATGTCGCTCGGGCACCTGCAGGCACCGGTCGTCGTCGCCGGCGGCGAGAACTGGTCCGGCTACCGGCCCGACCGCATCAAGGCGCTGGCCGAGAAGCTGGCGACGCAGGTCGCCTGACCCACGGGCGGGCCGCGTCCCGCCCCGCGCACGCCCCGGGTCGGCGCCGGCTCCGACCGCTCCGACCCGGCGGGCACTCGAGAAGAACGAGCCGACCGGCATCCACGGGTGCCGGTCGGCCCGCACCCGGCACAGGTGGCCGGGCCTCGGCATGCCCGGGGTCCGGTGCGGCACGCGACACGAGGAGGAGGGCGACGGTGGCTGACCTCGTCTACTTCTCCTCGGTCTCGGGCAACACCCACCGGTTCGTCCAGAAGCTCGGCCTGGCGTCGCAGCGCATCCCGCTGCGGCCCACGGACGGGTTCCTGAACGTCACCGAGCCGTACGTGCTCGTGCTGCCGACCTACGGCGGCGGCAACGAGGGCGGCGCGGTGCCCAAGCAGGTCATCAGGTTTCTCAACGACGAGGGCAACCGCTCGCACATCCGCGGCGTCATCGCCGCGGGCAACACCAACTTCAACGAGGCGTACTGCATCGCGGGGGACGTCGTGGCGCTCAAGTGCCGTGTCCCGCTGCTGTACCGCTTCGAGCTCATGGGGACCAACGAGGACGTCACGCGCGTGCGTGAGGGATTGGGGCAGTTTTGGCAGCGACAGTCGCAGCAGATACCCGCGTAGAGCTGACGGGGCTGGACTACCACGCCCTGAACGCGATGCTCAACCTGTACGACGCGGACGGGAAGATCCAGTTCGACGCCGACCGGCAGGCCGCGCGCGAGTTCTTCCTGCAGCACGTGAACCAGAACACGGTGTTCTTCCACGACCTCGACGAGAAGCTGGACTACCTCGTCGAGAACAAGTACTACGACCCGGCGGTGCTCGCGCAGTACGACCGCGCGTTCATCAAGTCGCTGTTCCAGTACGCGTACACCAAGAAGTTCCGGTTCCAGACGTTCCTGGGCGCGTTCAAGTACTACACGTCGTACACGCTCAAGACGTTCGACGGCAAGCGCTACCTGGAGCGCTTCGAGGACCGCGTGTGCATGGTCGCGCTCGCGCTCGCCGAGGGCGACCAGGACTTCGCCATGAGCCTGGTCGACGAGATCGTCTCGGGGCGCTTCCAGCCCGCGACGCCCACGTTCCTCAACCTCGGCAAGGCGCAGCGCGGCGAGCCCGTGTCCTGCTTCCTGCTGCGCATCGAGGACAACATGGAGTCCATCGCGCGCGGCATCAACTCGGCGCTGCAGCTGTCGAAGCGCGGCGGCGGCGTGGCCCTGCTGCTGTCGAACATCCGCGAGCACGGCGCGCCCATCAAGCACATCGAGAACCAGAGCTCGGGCGTCATCCCCGTCATGAAGCTCCTCGAGGACTCGTTCAGCTACGCCAACCAGCTCGGCGCGCGCCAGGGCGCCGGTGCCGTGTACCTGCACGCGCACCACCCGGACATCTACCGGTTCCTCGACACCAAGCGCGAGAACGCGGACGAGAAGATCCGCATCAAGACGCTGTCGCTGGGCGTGGTCATCCCCGACATCACGTTCGAGCTCGCCAAGAAGAACGAGCCGATGTACCTCTTCTCGCCGTACGACGTCGAGCGCGTCTACGGTGTGCCGTTCGCCGACGTGAACGTCACCGAGAAGTACTACGAGATGGTCGACGACAAGCGCATCCGCAAGACCAAGATCAGCGCGCGCGAGTTCTTCCAGACCCTCGCCGAGATCCAGTTCGAGTCCGGGTACCCGTACGTCATGTTCGAGGACACGGTGAACCGGGCCAACCCGATCGAGGGCAAGATCACGCACTCGAACCTGTGCTCGGAGATCCTGCAGGTCTCGACGCCGTCGACGTTCAACGAGGACCTGTCCTACGCCGAGGTCGGCCGCGACATCTCCTGCAACCTCGGGTCGATGAACATCGCGCTGTCGATGGACTCGCCCGACCTGGGCAAGACCGTCGAGACCGCGATCCGCGCGCTGACGGCCGTCTCGGACCAGACGAGCATCGAGTCGGTGCCGTCGATCAAGAAGGCCAACGCCGGCGGGCACGCGATCGGCCTGGGGCAGATGAACCTGCACGGGTACCTGGCGCGCGAGCGGATCTTCTACGGCTCCGACGAGGGCCTGGACTTCACGAACATCTACTTCTACACGGTCGCGTACCACGCGATCCGTGCGTCGAACCTGCTCGCGCAGGAGCGCAAGGCGTCGTTCTACGGCTTCGAGCGCTCGACGTACGCGACGGGCGAGTACTTCACGAAGTACGTCGAGAAGGAGTGGAAGCCGCGCACCGAGCGCGTCGCCGCGCTGTTCGCCGACGCGGGCGTGCACATCCCCACGCAGGACGACTGGCGCGAGCTGGCCGCCCTGGTGGCCGAGCACGGCCTGTACAACCAGAACCTGCAGGCGGTCCCGCCGACCGGCTCGATCTCGTACATCAACCACTCGACGAGCTCGATCCACCCGATCGCGTCGAAGATCGAGATCCGCAAGGAGGGCAAGATCGGGCGCGTCTACTACCCGGCGCCCTTCATGACGAACGACAACCTGGAGTACTACCAGGACGCGTACGAGATCGGCTTCGAGAAGATCATCGACACGTACGCCGAGGCGACGCAGCACGTCGACCAGGGCCTGTCGCTCACGCTCTTCTTCAAGGACACCGCGACCACGCGTGACCTCAACCGCGCGCAGATCTACGCGTGGAAGAAGGGCATCAAGACGATCTACTACATCCGCCTGCGGCAGATGGCGCTCGAGGGCACCGAGGTCGAGGGCTGCGTCAGCTGCATGCTGTGACGCCCCGACACCGCGACGCCCTCCGACGAGACCAAGGACGAACGACATGATGAGCCCCACGGGCAAGCTGAAGCTGGTCGACCGCGTGTCGGCGATCAACTGGAACCGCCTCCAGGACGAGAAGGACCTCGAGGTCTGGGACCGCCTGGTCGGCAACTTCTGGCTGCCGGAGAAGGTGCCGGTCTCCAACGACATCCAGTCCTGGGCGACCCTCACCGACGCCGAGAAGCTCATGACGAGCCGCGTGTTCACCGGCCTCACGCTCCTGGACACCATCCAGGGCACGGTCGGCGCGGTCAGCCTCATCCCCGACGCGCTGACCCCGCACGAGGAGGCCGTCTACACGAACATCGCGTTCATGGAGTCGGTGCACGCCAAGTCGTACTCCTCGATCTTCTCGACGCTCATGTCGACCAAGGAGATCGACGAGGCGTTCCGCTGGTCGGAGGAGAACCCGAACCTGCAGCGCAAGGCCGAGATCGTCCTCAACTACTACCGGGGTGACGAGCCGCTCAAGCGCAAGGTCGCCTCGACGATGCTCGAGTCGTTCCTGTTCTACTCGGGCTTCTACGCACCCATGTACTGGGCGTCGCGCGCCAAGCTCACCAACACGGCCGACCTGATCCGCCTCATCATCCGCGACGAGGCCGTGCACGGGTACTACATCGGCTACAAGTTCCAGAAGGGCCTCGAGCTGGTCTCCCCGGCCGAGCGCGCCGAGCTCAAGGACTACACGTTCGAGCTGCTCTTCGAGCTGTACGACAACGAGGTGGAGTACACGCAGGACCTGTACGACGAGCTCGGCCTCACCGAGGACGTCAAGAAGTTCCTGCGCTACAACGCCAACAAGGCCCTCATGAACCTCGGCTACGAGGCTCTGTTCCCGCGCGACGAGACGGACGTCAACCCGGCGATCCTCTCGGCGCTGAGCCCCAACGCCGACGAGAACCACGACTTCTTCTCCGGGTCGGGCTCGTCGTACGTCATCGGCAAGGCCGTCAACACCGAGGACGAGGACTGGGACTTCTGATCCGGTCCGGCACGGCGTGACCACGGCCCCGGCGGGTTCTCCGCCGGGGCTGTCGTCGTCCGTCTACGTCCGCAGGCGCGGTGGGTCGGGGTGGGCGCGCCCGGGTGCGCGCTCGCACCCCCGGTGCGAGCGTGGGACGAACCCGCCGCACACCCCGGGAGGACGCATGAGCGAGCAGCACCCCGAGCCCGTCGACGGCACGCCGGACGTGCTCGAGCGCCTCACCGACCCGGACCCCGAGCCCGTCGACGGCGAGGACAGCAGCCCCGACGACGCTGGCGACGCGGTCGTCCCCTGAGGTGCAGGCGGATGATCTGCCACAAGTGCGAGGAGGCCGTCCCACGTACTCGCGCCTCTGTCTAGGGTGGGGACGTGGCCACGGCGGGGAACCGAGACGTCGAGCGGAGCCCTCGGGCGGTGCGACGCCAGCTCCTTGCCTCTGATGGGCCCGCCGAGGGGACCATGCTCGGCCAACCGACCGCTGCCGCCTTCGTGCCTCCAGCCCCAGGCCCGCACCCGTGGGTGCAAGGAGCGGAGCTGGCGGTGATCACACCGCTGACGCCCGACGCGGCGCAGCGGCTGCACGAGGACCTCGACGCGGTCGACCACGGCGCGGCGCCACCGTCCTGACGGCGAACCTCGACGACTTCCTGCCGTTCGCGCACGTCGTCCAGGTCGCGGCGCCGGTCCGCCGTTGACGCGGCCGCGGCGGCCGGAGCGCGTCAGCCCAGCGACGCGCGCAGCGCCTTCAGCTCGCGCTTGAGCTTCTTGCGCACGTACACCGCTGTCGCGACGGCCTCGGCGCCGCTGTAGCCGCGGGGTGCGGCCTCGATCGTCATGATCAGGTACAGGTAGGTGCGGTAGAGCGTGAGCCGCAGCCGTGCCCGGTCGTCGAGCACGAGCGGCTCGCCGGCGGCCTGCGCGTACCCGTCGAGGAAGTCGAAGTCCTTGGCGGGGTTCGCGAACAGCGCGGTCGACGCGAGCTCGGCCAGCGGGTCGCCCCAGAACGCGCGCTCGCCGTCGATGAGCGCCTCGAGGCGCGCGGTGCCAGCCGACCGCGCGACGAACACGTTGCCCGCCCACAGGTCGAAGTGCGTGAGCACGGGCACCTCGACGGTGTCGAGCTCGGGCGCGGCCGCCGTGACCCGCTCCGACAGCCCGGCCGCCGAGCGCGGCAGGCGCACGCCGTACCGGTCGGCGTCGGCCAGCAGCGCGTCGACCATCGCCGCGAACGCCACCGACCAGCGGTCGGCCGACAGCGCGCCGTCGGGCCGGACGTACCCGAACCGCGTGCCCGTGACCGTGCGCAGCCGTGCGACCGCGCCGCCGAGCTCGCGCCGCACGGCGGCCGTCTGCTCGGGGCTCAGGTCGCGGCGCAGGTTGTGCAGCGGCGCCCCGTCGAGGTGCTGCAGCACCAGCACGTCGCGGTCCACGTGCCGGCGGGTCAGGTCGACGCCCAGCACCTGCGGCACCGGCACGACGCCCGCCGCGCGGCGGAAGAAGTCGACCTCCGCCGGCATGAGGTCCTGCTCGTAGGTGAGCAGCGGCGTGCCCGCGGGCGGTGCGACCTTGACGACCGCGCGCGACCCGTCGGCCAGCGTGACCGCGTACGCGGCGTTGAACATGCCGTCGGTCAGCGGCCGGACGTCCGCGACGGGTGACTCCGTGCCCAGGATCTCGCGCACGAGCGTCTCGAGCGTGGGGCGGTCGACCTCGACCTTGGTGGCGCTGCGCATCGGGGAGTCCTCGCGTCGGTCCGGGGCCGGGGTCGGCCACGTGTCCTCGTCACCCTAGCCAGCGTCGCGGCCGCCGCCGGCACGCGGGTGCTCACGCCGCACCGAGCACCACGAGCTCGGATGTCGCGCGCGTCATCGCGACGTACCGGTCGACCGTCGCCGCGACGTCCTCGCCCCATGCGCCCGGGTCGACGAGCACGACGAGGTCGAACTCCAGGCCCTTCGCGAGCGTCGGCGTGAGCGACCGCACGCGGTCCCGCGCGGCGACGTCGCCCGCCCCGACGTCGCCCGACCCGACGTCGCCCGACCCGACGACGCCCGACCCGACGACGTCCGCCTCGGCGGCGTCCGCCCCGATGACGCACACGACCCCCGTGGCGTGCGCCGCGAGCCACGCGTCGAGCAGCGCGTCGAGGTCCGCCACGGCCCCGTGCCGCACGGGCACGCCGGTCGCGCGGATCGACGTCGGCACGTTCGCGTCCGGCACGGCCGCGCGGATCACGGGCTCGGCGGCGGCCATGATCTCGGCGGGCGTCCGGTAGTTCACGGTGAGGGTCGCGACGTCGACGTCACGCAGACCCACGCGCGTCAGCCGCGCGGTCCACGGCTCGACGAACCCCGCGCGCGCCTGCGCGCGGTCGCCCACGACCGTGAACGACCGCGACGGGCACCGTGCAAGCAGCATCTGCCACTGCGCGTCGGTGAGCTCCTGCGCCTCGTCCACCACGACGTGCGCGAACGGCCCCGCGAGCCGGTCGGGCGTGGGCCGCTCGACCGTCTCGTGGTCGACGAGCGCCTCGCGCAGGTCGCCCTGCGCGAGCGACTTCATGAGGCCCAGCTCCGAGTCGTCGTTCGACGCGAGGTAGTCCACGACGTCCGCCATGTACTCGCGGTCGGCGGCCTCCGCGGCGTCCCGCTCGCGCGCGCGGCGCGGTGCCTCGGGGTCGCCCACGCGGCGGCGTGCGGCGTCGAGCAGCGGCAGGTCGGCGTCGGTCCACGCGTGCGGGTCGTCGCGCTGCAGCGCGCGCACCTCGTCGGGGGTCAGCCAGGGCGCGCACAGCCGCAGGTAGGCAGGCACCGACCACAGGTCGGCGAC
This sequence comes from Cellulomonas sp. B6, assembly GCF_001462455.1. GTDB lineage: Bacteria > Actinomycetota > Actinomycetes > Actinomycetales > Cellulomonadaceae > Cellulomonas. Next base: position 7,821 of record NZ_LNTD01000017.1, on the reverse strand, counting down.
GACGTCGGGGCCGTCCAGCAGCGGCCAGTGCCGCCCGAACGTGCGCGTCAGCTCGCGGTTGCGGGTCAGCGCGCGGCGCAGCTCGGCGGTCGGCACGTCCGCGTCGTGCCGCTCGACGACGAGCGCGGCGAGCGTCTCCCACACCTGGTCGCGCGCCTCGTCGTGCGGCGTGCCCGGCTCGACCGACGCGAACGCGTCCGCCCAGTCGGCGGCGGTCAGCACGACGTCCGCCCACGGGGTCCCGACCACCAGGTCGGCCGTCGGCGGGCGCTCCGAGAACGCGACGGCGGGCTCGACCGCGTCGACCATCGCGACGGTCGACTTCAGCGCCGCGACGCGCGGGTCCGGCTCGGGCCGCGCGTGCGCGCCCTCGGGCACCAGGTCCCGCAGCGTGCACGTCACCACGCCGTCCTCGCCGAGGCTCGGCAGCACGTCCGCGACGTAGTCGAGGTACGGCCGGTGCGGGCCGACCACGAGCACGCCGCCGTGCCGCGCGAGGTGCGGGTCGGCGTGCAGCAGGTACGCCGCGCGGTGCAGCGCGACGACCGTCTTGCCGGTGCCCGGCCCGCCGTCGACCACGAGCGTGCCGCGCGCGTCGGCGCGGATCGCGGCGTCCTGGTCCGTGGCGATCGTCGTGAGCACGTCCCGCATGCGGTCGGAGCGGTCCTCGCCGAGGCTCGCGAGGAACGCCGACTGGTCGTCGGGCGCGACGCCGTCGGCGTGCGCGTCGGGCGTCAGCACCTCGTCCCAGTAGTCGACGACCCGCCCGCCCGACCACCGGTACCGGCGCCGGCTCACCAGCCCGAGGGGGTGCGCGACCGTGGCCGCGAAGAACGGCGCCGCGAGCGGCGAGCGCCAGTCCACGAGCAGGCGCGTGCCGTCGAGGTCGGTGAGGCCGATGCGGCCGACGTACGTGCGCGTGCCGTCGGCCGCGACCGTGCGGCCCAGGCAGACGTCGGGCCCGAACCGGCGCAGCAGCCGCACCCGTGCGGTGAGGCGGTGCACCTCCTGGTCGCGCTCGAGCGCGGCCGTGCCCGTGCGGGTCGGCGTGCGGCGTGCGTCGTCGAGGCGTGCGCGCGCGTCGGCGAGCTGCGCGCGCAGCGCGTCGGCCACCGCGGCGAGGTGCGCCGCGTCCTGCGCGACGAGCGCGGGGTCGGCCTTGGCGGACAGGGTCGCGGGCAGCGCGAAAGGGCTGGTCACGGGCGTGTTCACGGCATCGTCTCCGCTGGGTCGGCCGCTCCGCGCGCGGGTCGGTGCGCGGGCACGGGTCGACGATCCTGCGCCCTGGTGGGGGCCTTGCCGCAAGCCCCCCACCTGGACGTATGGTGGATGTGGCGGGGGAGACGACGAGCACGGCACGGGTCGGTGCCGCAGCCGTCGGCCGTGGGGCCCCGGGCGGGCGCGCGGGTCTCAGGCGGGCGACGGCTCCGTCGTGCCGTCGGGTCCGGTCGTGTCGTCCGAGCCCGCGGCGTCGTCGCGCGCGGGGCACGCGGCGAGCACGTGCGGCAGCGCCGACGTCACGCGGTTGCCCGCCGCGGGCAGCCCGACGAGCACCGCCGACAGCACCTCGTCCCGGCTCGCGCCGAGCTCGAGCGCGCGCCGTGTGTGGAAGTCCAGGCCCGAGTGCAGCCCTGTCGCCGCGAGCACCGCCAGGTAGGCGAGCTCCTGCGTGCGCTCGTCGAGCGCGCTCGCGTCGCCGAGCTCGCCGACCGCGCGCACCCACACACCGAACTGCTCGGGGGTCTCGCGCGCGAATGCCTGGAAAGCCTCGGACACGCTCATGACGCCGTCCCTCCGTGGTGCCGGGCGGCGTGCTGCCGGCCCGCTGCACCGCGAACGTACGACCGGCCGCCCGCAGCGGCGGCGGACGTAGGTCCCCGGCGACCTGCCCGCGACCCGCGAGGCCGCCGGGAGGGCGGGTCGCGGCGCCACCGCCACGACCCGCCCGCAGAGTCACCCCGGCCGCCTCACGACGCGCGGCTCCACTGGAACGTCGCGGCCGACGTGCACGTGCGCTGCTCGAGCGCCGCACCGTCCGCGGTCGACGCGCCGACGACGCCGACGCACCGGCCGCTGGCCCGGTTGACGAGCTGCTCGTACCCGTCGCCCGTCGACCGCCAGGAGAACTGCTGGTTGGTGCGGCCGTGGCACGTGTACTGGATGAGCCGCGCGCCGTCGGCGGTCGACGCGCCGGTCACGTCGAGGCACTTGCCGCTGTTCACGGACCGCAGCGACACGTACCCGCCGCCGGCGTCCACCACCTGCCAGCGCTGCCACGGCTGCCCGTTGCTCGCCCACTGGCCGACCACCGCGGCGTCGTCGCGGTTGGGCTGCTGCACGTCCATGACCTTGCCGCTCGCGCGGTTGACGACCCGCACGTCACCGGCCCCGGGCGTGGGCGTCGGGGTGGGGGTCGGCGTCGTGCCCCCGCCGCGCGTGAACTGCCAGCTCCCCACGTTGAACAGCTCGCCGCTGCCGCCCGCGAACCGCAGCACGAGGTCGCGCGTGCCGGTCGCGCCGCTGACCGGGCACGTCACGGTCGTCCACGTCTGCCACCCGCCCGTGCCGGGCACCGTGCACGTGCCCACCACCGGCCCTGACGCGCTGTCGAGCCGCACCTCGATGCGTCCGCCGCTCGTGGCCGACGCGACGCGTGCGCTGAACGACGCCGCGCCGGACCCGAACGCGACGCCCTTGACGCGCACCCAGTCGCCGTTCCCGATGAACGCGAGGTTGAGCCCGCCCTCGGTCGCGCGCTCGGTCTCGACGCCGCTCGCCCAGGCCACGGTCTCGGCCTGCTGCGTGACGTACGGGTCGAGCGGCTCGATCTGCGGCGGTCCCGCGGTGGTCATGTTCATGAGCGGGATCGACCCGTCGGCGCCGTACGTGAACTGCTCGACCGCGACGGACCGCGTGAACCCGCCCCCGCCCGGCAGCGCGCCGTTGTGGTAGAAGAAGTACGACCTGCCCCGGTAGTCCACGACCCCCGGGTGGTTGGTGAAGCTGCTGCCCTGCTTCGGCATGACGGTGCCGCGGTACGTCCACGGGCCGGTGGGCCCGGGCGCCGTCGAGTAGCCGATGAACTCGCTGCAGCACTCGGCCGCGAACACGTTGTAGTAGGTGCCGTCGCGCTTGTACACCCACGGCCCCTCCTCGTAGAGCGTGGGCCGGTTCGCGACGTTGCCCGGGCGGGTGCCGAACCCGGCCGTCGTCAGCGGGATCCGGGTGGGGCTGCCGGAGTACGACACCATGTCGCGGTTGAGCTTGACGTACCAGAGGTTCGGGTTGCCCCAGTAGAGGTACGCCTGCCCGTCGTCGTCGATCATCACGGTCGGGTCGATCTCGCCGTTGCCGACCAGGGGACGCCCGATCGCGTCCCGGAACGGCCCCGTCGGGCTGTCGGAGACGCCGACGCCGATGACCATGCCGCCGCCGCGCTGCTTGACGGGCACGTAGAAGAAGAACTTCCCGTCGCGCTCGACGACCTGACCGGCCCACGCGTCGGCCTCGGCCCACGCGAACGTCGCCAGCCCCATGGGGGAGCCGTGGTCGGTCCAGTTGGCCATGTCGGTCGTCGAGAAGACGCGCCAGTCCTTCATCGTGAAGTACGTCGAGCCGTCCTCGTCGTGGCTCGTGTACACGTACAGGCGCCCGTCGTGGACGAGCGGCGCGGGGTCGGCCGTGTACACGGTCTGGACGATCGGGTTGTCGGCCGCCGCCGGTGACGTGAGCGCCACGGGCAGCAGCAGCGCGACCGCGGCCAGCGCCGCGGCCCGCCAGCGCCTCACCGCCGGCTCCACACCTGGTTGGCCGCGCCGGTGCACGTCCACAGCAGCACCCCCGTGCCGTTGGCGGTGAGGTTGCGGTCGACGTCGAGGCAGAGCCCCGACGCGACGCCGCGGATCGTGCCGTTCGCCTGCGTGGTCCACTGCTGGTTGGTGCCGCCGTGGCAGTCGTACAGCTGCACGGCCGTCCCGGCGGTCGCGCCGTTCGGGGCGTCGAGGCAGCGGCCGAGCACGCGCAGCGTCGCACCGTCGGCCGTCCACCGCTGGTTGGTGCCGCCGTGGCAGTCCCAGATCACCGGGCGCGTCCCGTTGGCGGTCGCGCCGTTCGGGGCGTCGAGGCAGCGGCCCGACGCGGCGCTGACCAGGGTCGTCGTCGACGTGCCGGGCGACGTCGTGCCGGGCGTGACGCGGTAGAGCGCGACGCCGTGCGCGGGGACCGTCGCGGTGATCCGGTCGGACGTCTGGCCCGTCGCGCCGGTCCACAGCTCGCGGTAGGACGCGGTGCCCGCGCCCAGGCCCGCCTCGGCGAGCGTCGCCGAGATCGACCGCTGGCCGTTGCCGCGGTTGAGCAGCGCGACGGCGGCCGAGCCGTCGGCGAGCGGCTTGACCCACACCTCGGCGTCGCCGTCGTCGCGCACGCGGTCGGCCTGCCGCACGAGCGGGTCCTGGTCGATCGCGAGCACGTCGCCGTTGGTGAGGACCGACCGCACGTCGGCGGTCATGTTCCGGATGTCGTTGCCGGCGATGAGCGGCGCCGAGAGCATCGCCCACATGCTCATGTGCGCGCGGTTCTCGGTGGCGTTGAGGCTGTTGCGCACGCCGACCATGAGCATGTCGGGGTCGTTGTACTGCCCCGGCTTCGTCCACTCGCGCATCGGCTCGATGATGTCGAGCGCCTCGGTGATGCCGACGAAGCACCACTGGTCCGACGGCGGGCAGCCGGTCGACCACGCGTCCTTGAGGTCCTCGGACGTGCGCCACATGTCGGCGAACGCGCCCCAGCCGGAGTACGTCGGTGCGGTGTTGTCGTGCGCGCTGTTGGGGTTGATCGAGTAGACGATGGGCCGCCCGGTGGCCTTGAGCGCGTCGCCGAACTTCTTGAACAGCGCCGCCTGCTCCTGCACGTTGCCGCGCGGGTCGCACCAGTCGTGCTTGACGTAGTCGACGCCCCACGACACGAACAGCTGAGCGTCGCGCGTCTCGTTGCCGTTGGAGGACGTGCCGGGGCGGTTGTTGAAGTACTGGTCGCACGTCTTCTCGCGCGGCGCGTGGTACAGCCCGAACTTCAGGCCCTTGGAGTGGATGTAGTCGCCGAGCGCCTTCATGCCGGACGGGAACCGCGTGGTGTTGGGTCGCAGGTTGCCGTCGGGGCCGCGCGTGTCCTGCATCCAGCAGTCGTCGACCACGACGTACTGGTAGCCCGCGGCGGCCATGCCGGAGCTGACCATCGCGTCGGCCGCCTGGCGGATCATCTGCTCGTTGATGTTGCAGTAGAACGTGTTCCACGAGTTCCACCCGAGCGGCGGCAGCGGCGCCGGCTCGTCGACGGTGGGGGCGGGTGCCGCCGCGAGGGCGGCGGACGCCGCGGGGGACGCGGCCGCGGGGCCGGTCGGCGCCGCGAGGCCCGCGAGGGGCGCCGCGAGCAGCGCGAGCGTGAGGACGAGCGCGCGGGTGCGCGAGCGCGGGCGTGGGCGGGTGCGGTGCACGGGCGTCTCCTGGGCGGACGGGGCCCGCGGGCGGGCCGGACCGACCCGGCGGACGTCGGTGTCCGTCGGGCGTCACGGCGGCGACGGGTGCCCGGGCTCCGTCGCCCGGGACGCCGCTCACCGACCGTGAACGTTCACAACCACGCCTGACGATGCTGCTCCGGCGGGGCGCCGTCGAGGGGTTGAAACGCTTCGAGCGGCGTCGGACGCGTGGCCGGCGGGGTGTGCGGGCAGCGCCGTGGCGGGCCGCGCGTGGGTGCCCGGGCCGGACGCGCCGCGCGGGTCCCGGGTCGCACGGCGCGCGCGTCGCTACAGTGGTGAAGCGGTTCGCCGACGACCTCTGGGAAGTGGCCGTGCGCGCAGGTAGTGTCAGCGCATGGCAAACGTTCTCCACGTCTCCATCGACGGCTCCGACGACGCAGCCGGCACGCACGACGCGCCGCTGCGGACCATCGACCGCGCCGCGCAGCTCGCGCGGCCCGGCGACACGGTGACGGTCCACGCCGGCACGTACCGCGAGTGGGTCCGCCCGCGCCGCGGCGGCACCGGCGAGCACCGTCGCATCACCTACCAGGCCGCGCCCGGCGAGCACGTGCGCATCACCGGCGCCGAGCAGGTCACCGGCTGGCAGCCGCTCGGCGGCGGCGTGTGGCGGGTCGAGATCCCGAACGCGCTGTTCGGCGACCTCAACCCGTTCGCCGTCGAGATCGACGGCGACTGGATCGTGCGCCCCGGGCGCGACGACCCCAAGCAGCACCTGGGCGCCGTCTACCTCGACGGCCGCCGCCTGCACGAGGTCGCGACGGCCGACGCGGTCGCCGACGCCCCGCGCCGCACCGAGCAGGTCGACGACTGGACCGGCACCGTCGTGCCCGTCCCGGACCCCGACTGGACGCCGCGCGTCTGGCACGCCGAGGTCGGCGCCGACGTCACGACCGTCACCGCGAGCTTCGGCGACGCCGACCCGAACGCGTCGCTCGTCGAGGTCAACGTCCGCCCCGCGGTGTTCTTTCCCGCCGACCACCACGTCGACTTCATCACCGTGCGCGGCTTCGAGCTGTGCCAGGCCGCGACGCAGTGGGCCCCGCCCACCGCGAACCAGCCCGGCCTCGTCGGCCCCAACTGGGCGCGCGGCTGGGTCATCGAGGACAACGACATCCACGACGCGACGTGCTCGGCGGTCTCGCTGGGCAAGGAGGCGTCCACGGGTGACAACTACGCGACCGACCGCGGCGACAAGCCCGGCTACCAGTACCAGCTCGAGTCCGTGTTCTCGGCGCGGCAGATCGGCTGGGACCGCGAGCACATCGGCTCGCACGTCGTGCGCAACAACCACATCCACCACTGCGGGCAGAACGCCGTGGTCGGGCACCTGGGCTGCGTGTTCTCGCGCATCGAGGGCAACCACATCCACGACATCGCCAACGACCGCGCGTTCTACGGGCACGAGATCGCGGGCATCAAGCTGCACGCGCCCATCGACGTCGTCATCGCGGACAACCGCATCCACGACTGCTCGCTCGGCATCTGGCTGGACTGGCAGACGCAGGGCACACGCATCACGCGCAACGTGCTGTGGGGCAACAGCCGCGACCTGTTCGTCGAGGTCAGCCACGGCCCCTACGTCGTCGACCACAACGTGCTGACCTCGCCCGTCTCGGTCGAGAACCACAGCCAGGGCGGCGCGTACGTCAACAACCTGCTCGCGGGCACGGTGGGCCTCAAGCAGATGCTCGACCGCGCGACCCCGTACCACCGGCCGCACTCCACGCAGGTCGCGGGCTACGCGATCATCGTGTGCGGCGACGACCGCTGGGTCGGCAACGTGTTCGTCGGCGGCGACCTCGACACCGCGTACTCGTCCGAGACGTGGGGCCGCATCGGTGCCGGCGTCGGCACGGCCGCGTACGACGGCTACCCGACGTCGCTCGAGCAGTACCTCACCGAGATGGGCGACCGCTGGGACGGCGACCACACGCGGTTCACGGGCCGCGTGCAGCCGTACCTCGCGCGCGGCAACGTGTACGCGGGCGGCACGCGCCCGGCCGACGTCGAGACCGACGCGGTCGTGCTCGACGGGCCCGCGCGCCTCGAGGTCGTCACGTCGGGCGACGAGGTGTGGCTCGAGGTCGACGTGCCCGGCGCCGACGCCGCCGTGCTCGACGTCGTCACGGGCGCCGACCTGCCGCCCGTGCGGTTCGTCGGCGCCGAGTTCGAGGACCCGGACGGCTCGCCCGTCCGCCTCGGCACCGACCTCGAGGGCACGCAGGTCACCGGCCCCACGCCGGCCGGCCCGCTCGCGGGCGGTCTGAGCGGAGCGCGCGTCCGCG
>NZ_LNTD01000016.1 GCF_001462455.1 Cellulomonas sp. B6 | reverse complement strand
GGTACGACCGCCTCGACCACCGGGGTGACGACGTCGCTGGTCACGGGGGTCACGACGGCGTCGACCACGGGGGCGACGACGTCGGTCACGGTGCCCAGCAGCGACCCGAGCCCGCCGTCGGAGGACGCGGAGCGCGCGGGCGCGGCGTGCGCGTCGGCCGCCCCGAGGACGGCGCCCGTGAGCACGAGGAGCGCGGCCCCGAGCGTGGTCAGGAGCGCGCGGGAGAGCCACGTCGCGGCTCGCGATCCCTGCCCCTGGAACGGCATGTCCCCTGCACCCCCTGGCACGGCCCCCTCGCCGTGTCATGTCGACGGTAGGTCGCTGTCACGGGACCGGCAAGGCGGGTCTAGACCGCCGTCCAGGACGCCGACCGGTCACCTGCGACGATGCGCGCACACTTTCACCCGCTCCCGTCGGCCCGTCGCACGCCGGCCGACCGCCCCTCACCCGCCACCCGATGACTGCGGCACCCGCGCGAGGTCCACACCTCACGACGGCCGCGACGCGCCGCCCGCCCGACCCGCAGGAGCCGCCATGACCACCGGACCCGCCGCCACGACGCACACGCTCGACGTCCCCGGCGCGGTGCTCGCGTACGACGTCCGGGAGGCTGCCGGGCCGGCGTCCGGCCCGCCGCTGCTGCTCGTCGGGTCGCCGATGGGCGCCACGGGGTTCGGCACGCTGCGCACCCACTTCCCCGACCGGGTCGTCGTGACGTACGACCCCCGGGGCGTCGAGCGCAGCACCGTCGCCCGCGACACGGAGCCCGCGACCCCGCGCACGCACGCGGACGACCTGCACCGCCTGGTCACCGCGCTCGGGACGGGACCCGTCGACGTGTTCGCGTCGAGCGGCGGGGCCGTCAACGCGCTCGCGTGGGTGGCCGCGCACCCGGACGACGTGGCGACGCTCGTCGCGCACGAACCTCCCCTGCCGTCGGTGCTGCCGGACGCCGCCGAGGCGACCGCGGCCATGCGCGCGGTGCACGACACGTACGTGCGCGCCGGCTGGGGGCACGCGATGGCCGCGTTCGTCGCGCTCGTCGCCCACGAGGGCCCCGTGCCGGCGGACTGGGCGCGGCGACCGGCGACCGACCCGGCCGCGTTCGGCATGCCGACGCACGACGACGGGTCGCGCGACGACCCGCTGCTGGGCGTGAACATGCGCACGCTCCCGCCGTACGAGCTCGAGGTCGACGCGCTGCGCGCGGCCCCGACGCGCGTGGTCGTCGCGGTGGGCGAGGAGTCGGGCGAGACGCTCGCGGCGCGCGCCGCCCGCGCCGTCGCGGCCGTCCTGGGCGGCGAGGCCGTCGTCCTTCCGGGCGACCACAGCGGGTTCCTGGGCGGGGAGTACGGGCAGACGGGAGACCCCGAGCGGTTCGGGCTCGCGCTGCGCGCGCTGCTCGCGGACTGACACCGACGCCTGTCGGCGTACCGGACGGCGGCCTGCGACGACGCGCCTCGGCGCGCGGCCTCAGCCCGTCCGTCGGCGCAGCGTGACGACCCCGAGCACGAGCGCGCCCGCGGTGAACAGCGCCATCGCACCGACCGCGCCGCGCACGTCGGCCCACGCGGCACCCGCCGCGATGTGCTGCATCGCGTCGACCGCGTACGTCAGCGGCAGCCCGCGGGACACCCGCTCGAGCACCACCGGCATGGCGGCGCGCGGCATGAGCAGGCCGCACGTCACGAGCTGCGGCAGGATCACCGCGGGCATGAGCTGCACGGCCTGGAACTCGGTGCGGGCCAGCGCCGAGGCGGCCAGGCCGAGCGCGGAGCCCAGCACCGCGTTGAGCACGGCCACGGCGATCATGAGCGCGACCGGCCCCTCGACGTGCATGCCGCAGACCCACGTCGCGAACGCGACCACCACGAGCGCCTGCACGGTCGCCAGCGCGGCGAACGCGAGCGCGTAGCCCAGCACCAGGTCGGCGCGCCCGAGCGGCATGGTCATGAGCCGCTCGAGCGTGCCGCTCGTGCGTTCCCGCAGCGTGGCGACGCTCGTGACCAGGAACATCACGAGCAGCGGGAAGAACCCGACCAGCACCGGGCCGAACCGGTCGAGCACGTCGGTGCCGTCGAACATCCACGCGACGAGCCCGATCAGCACGCACGGCATGACGAGCACGAGCGCGACGGTGCGGTGGTCGTGCCGCAGCTGCGCGAGCACGCGCCGCGCGGTCGCGAGCGTGCGGGCCGCGGTCATGCCGCACCCGCCGCGCCGGCCGCGTCGACGAGCGCGAGGAACGCACCCTCGGCGTCGGCGGCCCCGGTGCGGGCGCGCAGCTCCGCGAGCGTGCCGTCGGCGAGGACGGCGCCGTCGCGCATCAGCACGAGCCGGTCGCAGCGGGCCGCCTCGTCCATGACGTGGCTCGAGACCAGCAGGCTGCGCCCGGCGTCGCGCAGCCGCGCGAACAGGTCCCACAGCGAGCGCCGCAGCACGGGGTCGAGGCCCACGGTGGGCTCGTCGAGGACGAGGAGGTCCGGCGCGCCGAGCAGCGCAACCGCCAGGGACACGCGCGACCGCTCACCCCCGGAGAGCGTCGCGACGAGGTCGCGGGCGTGCGACGCGAGGTCGACCTCGGCGAGCACGCGCTCGACGGAGCCGCGCGGCGCGCCCTGCAGCGTGGCGGCGTACCGCAGGTTCTCGGTGACGGTGAGGTCGGCGTAGACGCTCGGCGCCTGCGTCATGTACCCCAGTCGGCGGCGCAGGTCCGGGCTGCCCGCGGGGAGGCCGAGGACGTCGAGCTCGCCGGTCACGTGGGTCTGGACCCCGACGACGGCGCGCATGAGCGTCGTCTTCCCGCTGCCGCTGGGGCCGAGCAGGCCGACGACCTGGCCGGCGGGCAGCGTCAGGTCGAGGCCGTCGACGACCACGCGCCCGCCCCGCACGACGCGCAGCCCGCGCGCCCGCACGGCGGGTGCCGCGCTCTCGTTTTTCCCCATGTGAGGAATAGTGCACCCGGCGGCACGGCGCCGCAAGGGTCACCTCGACCGGGGACGACTCCGAGGCCGGTCGGCGGACCGCCGGCGAGGCTCGTCAGGGGACCGGATGGCTGAGCACGGCGTCGACGACGACGATCAGCAGCGACCCCGTCACCGACAGCAGGGCTCGTACCGTCCAGACCAGGGCCCGCGGTTGCGCACGCACGACGCCGCTCCTTCCGGGCACGTCTCCGTCGACGCGCCGTCAGGCCGAGACTAGGCCGACAGCAGGCGACCGGCACGTGAACCCCGGGTGAACCGGCACGTCACAGCCCCGCCCGCGCACCCGGCCCACA
>NZ_LNTD01000015.1 GCF_001462455.1 Cellulomonas sp. B6 | reverse complement strand
GACCGTGGGTCCCTGGATCGTCGTGGCCTTCTGCGGTCCGGCGGTCGCGCGCACGCTGGCGGGACGGCGCCACCGACCGGGTGGTGCGGGAGCCCGAGGAGACCTCATGACCGACATCCGCATCGCCCTCGTCACGGGCGGCAACCGCGGGCTGGGACGAGCGGCGGTCGCCGCGCTCGCGGCCGACGGCCTCGACGTCGTGCTGACGTACCGGCGCCACGCGGACGAGGCGGCCGAGGTCGTCGCGCAGGTCGAGGCGCTGGGGCGGCGTGCGGTCGCGCTGCGGCTCGACACGGCCGACCTCGCCGACGTCGACGGGTTCGCGGCCCGCCTCGCCGACGCGCTGCGCGGCACGTGGTCGCGCACGACGTTCGACGTGCTGGTCAACAACGCGGGCCAGGCGGTGCCCACACCCCTGGGCGGCACGACCGCGGACGACCTGCAGCAGCTGTTCGACGTGCACGTGCGCGGGGTCTTCCTGCTGACGCAGGCCCTCGCGCCGCTGCTGGCCGACGGCGGCCGCGTGGTCAACGTCTCGAGCGGGCTCGCGCGGTTCGTGCAGCCCGGCGACCACTCGGCGTACGGCGCGATGAAGGCCGCGGTCGAGGCGCTCACGCGGTACTGGGCCGTCGAGCTGGGTGGCCGCGGGGTCACCGTGAACGTCGTCGCGCCCGGGCCGGTGGCGACCGACTTCGGCGGCGGGGCGGTGCGCGACGCGGCGGGCCTGCGGGACGCGCTCGGCGCGCAGGCGGCGCTCGGGCGCGTCGGGGAGGCCGCGGACATCGGGCCCGTGGTCGCGGCGGTCGCGTCGCCGGCCCTGGGCTGGGTCACCGGGCAGCGGATCGAGGCGTCGGGCGGCACGCGGCTGTGACGTCGCGGGCGTCGCGTGCCCGCCCCTTGTGCACCCGCCGGTTCTGTGGTTCATTAGTCGAGTAATGAACCACAGAACCAGCAGGGAGGGGCACCGTGTTCGACGGCCGTGACCCCGTGTACCTGCAGATCGCCGACCAGATCCGCCAGGACGTGCTCTCCGGCGCGCTGGCCGCGGAGGAGCAGGTCATGTCGACCACGCAGTACGCGACGACGTTCCGCATCAACCCCGCGACGGCCGCCAAGGCGTTCGCGCAGCTCGTCGACGAGGGCGTGCTCTACAAGCGGCGCGGCGTCGGCATGTTCGTCGCCCCCGGTGCCCGTGAGCGCCTCGTCGCCGACGCGCGCGAGTCGTTCTTCGCCGACACGGTCGACCCCGTCGCCGACGCCGCGCGCGTGCTCGGCATCGACGTCGAGGACGTCGTCGCCCGGCTGCGCGCCCGC
>NZ_LNTD01000014.1 GCF_001462455.1 Cellulomonas sp. B6 | reverse complement strand
ACGTCACGCTAGGGGCTGCGCGGTTGCCGGGGAGTCCACCCCGGGGCGGACCCGCGCGCGGCGGGTGTCCCCCGCGTGGTGCAGCGAAAGGTGGGCGGAGGGCCGACGGCGTACCGGACGACGTCCTCCACGGACGGGCGTTTCGTCGACCGTGCCGGTCGGGTTATCGTGCCCGGGTCGGCGGCGCGGGGCGTCGTCCGAGCGAGGGAGGGAGGGCGACGTGCGCGGTCCTGGGCTCGTCCTCGTCGTCCTGGCGCTGGCCACCGTGATCGGCCTCGTCTGGCGTGCCGGCAACGGGCGTTTCCGCGCGACGCGAGCGGTCCCCGCGGGCACCACGTCCGTCCCCGCGCCGGCCGTGGCCGGCGGCGCGGTGCCGCTGGGCCTCGACGACCTCGGCGTGGCGCCCGGCGAGCGCGCGACGTTCGTCCAGCTCTCGAGCGAGGTGTGCGCCGCGTGCCGCAGCACGCAGCGGGTGCTCGCCGCCGTCGCGGTGACCGAACCGGGCGTCGTGCACGTCGAGCTCGACGCGGCGCAGCGGCTCGACCTCGTCGAGCGGTTCGGCGTCCTGCGCACGCCGACGACCCTCGTGCTCGGGCCCGACGGCACGGTCGTCGGACGCATGTCGGGCGCCACCGACCGCGCGCAGGCCCTCGCCGCGCTCGCGTCGTGTCCGTCGCCCCGTCGGGGCGCCGCCACCCGTTGACGTCGCCCGACGTCGCGGCGGCCCCGCCGGGGCGCCGCCGCCGTCCGTCCCCGCGACGCCACCAGGAGCACCGATGACCTCGTTCCGTCCCACGCCGTTCGTCCCCACCGCTCCCGCACCCGGCGGCATCGACCCGCGGGGTCCCCGCGTGGGGGCTGCGCTCACCGCGGTGCTGCTGGTCGTCGTCCTGCTGCTGGGCGACGGCGTGCCCGCGACCCTGTTGCTCGCGGCCGTCGCCGCGGGCTTCGCGCCGGGCGCCGTGCGAGGTGTCGGCGGCACGTGGCAGGCGTGGGTCTTCGCCCGCGTCGTGCGCCCGCGGCTCGCGCCGCCGACCGACCTCGAGGACCCGCGTCCGCCGCGCTTCGCGCAGCTCGTCGGCCTGGTCGTCACGGGCCTCGGGGTGCTCCTCGCGCTGCTCGGGGTGGCTGCGGCCGTGCCGGTGGCCGCCGCGCTGGCGCTGGTGGCCGCGTTCCTCAACGCGGCGTTCGGGCTGTGCCTCGGGTGCGAGCTCTACCTGCTCGGTGCGCGCCTGCGCGCGCGCACCGTCTGACCTCCGGCGGACCTGTCCGGCGGGACGGCCCGCCGGGTCGGCCGCCCCGCGGTGGACGACCCGGTGCGGGCGGTCGCCCGCCGTCCGGCATGCGAAACCGGCCCCGTCCGCATCCTGGGCCCGGCCTACACTCGCGGGGTCCTGCCCGTCTCCCGGAAGCGTCCAGACCCGTGGCCCTCATCGTGCAGAAGTTCGGCGGCTCGTCCGTCGCCGACGCCGCCAGCATCAAGCGCGTCGCGAAGCGGGTCGTGGAGACGAAGAAGGCCGGGCACGACGTCGTCGTCGTCGTCTCGGCCATGGGCGACACCACCGACGAGCTCATCGACCTCGCGCAGGAGGTCACGCCGCTGCCGCCGGTGCGCGAGATGGACATCCTGCTGACCGCGGGCGAGCGCATCTCGATGTCGCTGCTCGCGATGGCGATCACCACGCTCGGCGTCGAGGCCAAGTCCTTCACGGGTCAGCAGGCCGGCGTCATCACCGACGAGGTGTACGGCAAGGCGCGCATCATCGACGTGTCGCCCAGCCGCATCAAGGACACGATCGCGCGCGGCGAGGTCGCGATCGTCGCGGGCTTCCAGGGCGTCAACCCGTCGACCAACGACGTGACGACGCTGGGCCGCGGCGGCTCGGACACCACGGCCGTCGCGCTCGCGGCGTCGCTCAAGGCCGACGTCTGCGAGATCTTCACCGACGTCGACGGCGTGTTCACCGCCGACCCCCGCATCGTCCCGACCGCGCGCAAGATCGGCCGCATCGGGTACGACGCGATGCTCGAGATGGCCGCCAGCGGCGCCAAGGTGCTCGGTCTGCGCTGCGTGGAGTACGCCCGCCGCTACGAGGTGCCCGTGCACGTGCGGTCCTCGTTCTCGACGCACACCGGCACGCTCGTCACCGACCAGGAGGACCCCAGCATGGAGCAGCCGATCATCTCGGGCGTCGCGCACGACCGCAGCGAGGCCAAGATCACGGTCGTCGGCGTCCCGGACGTGCCTGGCAAGGCCGCCCGGCTGTTCGAGATCGTCGCCGAGGCCGGCGTCAACATCGACATGATCGTGCAGAACGTGTCCGCGGCCGCGACGGGCCTGACGGACATCTCGTTCACGCTTCCCGCCACCGACGGCGCCACGGCCACGGCCGCCCTGACGGCCGACCAGCCGGCGATCGGCTTCGAGTCGCTGCAGTACGACGACACGATCGGCAAGCTCTCGCTCGTCGGCGCGGGCATGCGCTCGCACCCGGGCGTGTCCGCCAAGCTGTTCGCCGCGCTGTCCGAGGCGAACGTCAACATCGAGATGATCTCGACGTCGGAGATCCGCATCTCCGTCGTCACGCGCGCCGACCAGCTGGACGACGCGGTGCGCGCCGTCCACACGGCGTTCGAGCTGGACGACACCGAGACCGAGGCCGTCGTGTACGGCGGGACGGGGCGCTGACGTGGCCGAGGGACTGAGGATCGCCGTCGTCGGTGCGACGGGCCAGGTCGGCGCGGTCATGCGCCGCCTGCTGGACGAGCGCGACTTCCCGGTCGCGTCGGTGCGCTACTTCGCGTCGGCGCGCTCGGCGGGCACGACGCTGCCGTGGCGCGGTGACGACGTCGTCGTCGAGGACGTCGCGACCGCCGACCTCACGGGCATCGACCTCGCGCTGTTCTCCGCCGGTGGCGGCACGTCGAAGGAGCACGCGCCGCGGTTCGCCGAGGCCGGCGCGATCGTCGTCGACAACTCCTCGGCGTGGCGCCGCGACCCGCGCGTGCCGCTCGTGGTGTCCGAGGTGAACCCCGAGGCGCTCGACGAGATCGAGATCGGGATCGTCGCGAACCCCAACTGCACGACCATGGCCGCGATGCCCGTGCTCAAGGTGCTCCACGAGGAGGCCGGCCTGCGCCGGCTGATCGTGTCGACGTACCAGGCCGTGTCCGGCTCCGGCCTCGCGGGCGCGCAGGAGCTCGACTCGCAGGTGCGTGCCGCGGTCGAGCAGGACACGCTCGCGCTCGTGCACGACGGCGGCGCCGTCGCATTCCCCTCCCCGGAGAAGTACGTCGCGCCGATCGCGTTCGACGTCATCCCGCTCGCGGGGTCGATCGTCGACGACGGCCTGCACGAGACCGACGAGGAGCAGAAGCTCCGCCACGAGTCGCGCAAGATCCTCGACGTCCCCGACCTGCTGGTCTCGGGCACGTGCGTGCGCGTCCCGGTCTTCACGGGTCACTCGCTGAGCGTCAACGCCGAGTTCGAGCGTGAGATCACGGTCGAGCGCGCGACCGAGCTGCTGTCGACGGCCCCGGGTGTGCAGCTCGCGGACGTCCCGACGCCGCTCGTCGCGGCCGGTCAGGACCCGTCGTTCGTCGGCCGCATCCGCCAGGACGAGGGCGCGCCCGAGGGCCGCGGCCTCGCGCTGTTCATCAGCAACGACAACCTGCGCAAGGGCGCCGCGCTCAACGCGGTCCAGATCGCCGAGGTCCTCGCGGAGCGCCGCTTCGGGATCACGCGCGACTGACGCCGCACCACCCCTGGCGTGAGAGGGCGATCCAGCACCACGACCGGTGCCGGATCGCCCTCTCGTGCGTGCGCCGCCGCGCGGCGCCCCCGCCCGGACAGCCGTGAGAGCGCGATCCAGCCCCGCCCTTCGAGCGTGAGAGTGCGATCCAGCCCCGCCCTTCGAGCGTGAGAGTGCGATCCAGCCCCGCCCTTCGAGCGTGAGAGTGCGATCCAGCCCTCGGCCGATGCTGGATCGCACTCTCACGGCGGGAGGGGGAGGGGGGAGGGGAGAGGTGCCCGAGCCCGACGTCCGGTGCCGCGACCTCAGCGCGTCGGTGCGGCCAGGCCCGTGCGGTACGCCCACACGACGGTCTGCAGGCGGTCGCGCGTGCCGAGCTTGGTCATCGCGCGGCCCAGGTGGGACTTCACGGTCGACTGCTCGACGAACAGCGCGTCGGCGATCTCGGCGTTCGACATGCCCTGCGCGAGCAGCCGCACGATGTCGGTCTCGCGCGGCGTCAGCAGGTCCGCCTCGGCGCCCGGAGGGGGTGCGGGGCGGCGGCGGGCGAACTCGGCGATGACGCGCCGCGTGACGGTCTGGTCGAGCATGCCGTCGCCGCGCGCGAGGCGGCGGATCGCGTCGGCGAGGTCGGCGGGGTCGGCGTCCTTGAGCACGAACCCGTCGGCGCCGGCCTCGAGCGCGCCGAACACGTACTCGTCGAGGTCGAACGTCGTCACGACGAGCACCGCGGGCAGGTCGCCCGTGCGGTCGGCGACGATCCGCCGCGTCGCGGTCAGCCCGTCGCCGCCGGGCATGCGCACGTCCATGCACACGACATCGGGGCGCGTGCGGGCCACGACGTCGACGGCCTCGGGGCCGCTCGCGGCCTGCCCGACCACCTCGATGTCCCCGGCGTCCTCGAGCAGCACGCGGAACCCCGCGCGGACCACCGCCTGGTCGTCCACCAGCACGACGCGGATCACGCCGTCACCTCCGTCCCGTCGTGCGGTGCGGCCGGTCGGCCGCCCGGCAGGTCCTCGTGCGCGCGGGGCGCGGACGCGTCCTGAGCGTGCGTGTCGTGCTCGCGAGCGCCGTCCCCGGCCGATGCGACACCGCGCGCGTCGGTCTCTCGCGCGTCGTCGCCGTGCGCGTCGGCCTCGACCGGGACGCGCGCGTGCACGCGCCAGCCGCCGTCGGGCGTCGGCCCGGCGTCGAGCGTGCCCCCGACGAGCGCGGCGCGTTCGCGCATGACCGCGAGCCCCGCGCCGCCGTGCTCGCTGCGCGTGCCGCGCACCGTGCGGGTCGCGGGCCCGTTCGTCACGTCCACCACGACGGCGCCCGGCACGTGCTCGACCCGCACCCGCACGCGGGCGCCGGGTGCGTGCTGGCGCGCGTTCGTCACCGCCTGCTGCGCGATCCGGTAGAGCGACACGTCGCCCAGCGGCGCGAGCGGCGCGGCGTCGCCGGCGACGACGAGCTCGACGTCGTCGCCCAGGTCGCGGGCCTGCGCGACGAGGTCCGGCAGCGCCGCGAGCCCCGGCAGCGGTGCGGTGCCGTCGGGAGCGTCGTCGCCGCGCAGCAGCCCGACCACCTGCCGCAGGTTGTCGAGCGTCGCGCGGCCCTGGTCGCGCAGCCAGCGGGCGCCCTCGCGCGCCGCGTCGGGGTCGCGGTCGACGAGTCGCTCGACGGCCGCCGCCTGCACGACCATGCCCGACAGGTGGTGCGCCGCGACGTCGTGCAGCTCGCGCGCGAGCCGTGCCCGCTCGGCCGCCACGGCCGCGTGCACACGCGTGTCGCGGTCCCGCTCGGCCTGCTCGGCGCGCTCGCGCAGCAGCACGAGGTGCGCGCGCCGCGTCGCGACGTACACGCCGACCAGCGCCGACACGAGCCACACCGCCAGCGACGTCGACACGTGCGTCGCGACGTCGAGCGCTGTGCCGCCGCGCACGAGCACGGCGACCGTCGCGAGCGCGGCCTCGGCGACGCCGGCCCCGGCGGCCAGGCGCAGGGCCCGGGCCGCCGGGAGCAGCGTGCCGACGGTCGCGGCCGCGACGAACGGCGCGAACGACCGCACCGACAGGTCGGGCGCCACCGCGACCAGCGCCACCTGCGTCGCGACCACGAGCGCGACGCACGCCGCGAGCCGCACGCGCCGCAGCACCAGGGCTGCCGACTGCACCGCGATCAGCAGCAGCAGCGCGAGCCGCCGCGCGGGGGAGACCGCGAGCTCGTCGGGCAGCAGCCCGACGCTCGCGAGGCTCAGCAGCACCGCGACGACCGTGCACGTGGCTGCCAGCAGCGCGTCACGCGCCACGGGACCACGCACCCCGCAGCGGTCCAGGAACGCGTCCCAGCGCGCGCCGGGCGCCGTGAGGTGCGTGGTCGCCATGGTCGTCATCCTCTCGTGCGGGTCGGTCGACGGCAGGTCGTCAGTACGTCAGGTCCGGCGAGAGCAGGTGCACCTGCAGCGCGGCCCACGACGTCCCGACCAGCGCGGCCAGCACGACGGTCGCGGTGACCGTGCGCCACCACCCGGTGCGGGCCCGGGCCTCGGCGACCACGCGCCACGCGGCCGCGAGCACGCCCAGCACGCCCAGCGCGGTGAGCGCCTGCAGCACGCGCAGCACCGCGTCCGGCACGGGCTGCAGGCCCACGAGCGTGAGCACGACCAGCGCCCAGCCGGCCAGCGCGACGAGCGTCGCGAGCGCCGCGAGCCGCGTCGTGAGGCGTGCGCGGCGGACGTCCGTCGGCGGCGTGGCCGACGCCCCGACCGGGGGCGTGGCCGGCGCCCCGTCGGGCTGCGCGCCGGACGTCGTCGCGGGCACCGCGCCCGTGGCCGTCACCGACCCGGCCGGCACCGCGGCCCGGCGCGCCGCCCGGCGTCGACGCACGCGGCGCACGACCGCCCCGACGGGCCACGCCAGCACGGTCAGCAGCAGCACGAGCGCACCGACGGCCAGCACCGGCACGACCGCGGCGCGTGCGGGCGTCAGCGGCAGCAGCGTCATGGCGGAGTCGTGCCCGATCACCTGGACCTGGCCCGCGTCGTCGAGCCGCACGGCCAGGCGCCGGTCGGAGTCGACCTGGCGGAACACCCACGGCTCGACCTCCTCGTACACCGCGGGCGTGAGCTGCCCGGGGCCGGGCGTGAACAGCACGCGGTCGCCGTCGACGACCTGCGCGACGGTGGGCTGCAGCACGCCGGTCGCGGTGAGGAACGTCGAGACGAACTTGCGGCCGGGCTCGTACCGCCCGGCCAGCGCCTGCGCGTGCGCGGCGCGCGTCGCGTCGTCGACCGTGCTCGCGGCCGGTGCCTCGTCGGCGGGGAAGTACCGGTCCGCGAAGCCCGCGAGCAGGTCCTCGCGCACCTGGTACGCGGCACCGCCCGCGCCCGTGCTGTTGAGCGACAGGTACAGGCCCGTGTCGTCGTCGGGCCACAGCTGCAGGTGCGAGTGGAACGCGATGGTGTCGCCGCCGTGCCCCACGACGCGGTGCCCGTGGCGCGACTCGTCGAACCAGCCGAGGCCCATGCGCTCGCCCTGCGCCAGGGCGCCCAGCGTGTCCGCGCCGAGCGCGGGCTGCTGCATGAGGGCGCGCGTCGCGTCGGACAGCAGCGGCTCGCCCGTCGTCGGGTGGCCCAGGTGCGCGAGCATGAACCGCGCCATGTCGGTCGCGGGCGCGCTCAGGCCGCCCGCGGGCGGCTGGCCGACGACCTCGAAGCCCACGGGGGCGTCGTCGGACGTCGCGTAGCCCTGCGACACCCGGTCCGCGAGGTCCGCGGGCAGCGGCTGCGCGAACGTCGAGGACGTCATGCCCGCCGGTGCGAGCACGTGCTCGGCGACGTAGTCCTCGAACGGCTGCCCGCTCACGGCCTCGACGACGTACCCGGCCAGGGCGTTGCCGTAGTTCGAGTACGCGGGCGTCGTGCCCGGTGCGTACACCTGCTGCGGCGGGTCGGTGACGAGCGACGCCCGCAGGTCGGGCACCGTGCCCTCGCCGCCGATGAGGCCCGTGAGCCGCTCCTCGAACCCGCCCGTGTGGGTCAGCAGCTCACGCAGCGTCACCGGCTGCTCGTACCCGAGGTCGAGGCCCGTGTACTGCTCGACGTCGGTGTCGAGGTCGACGCGGCCGTCCTCGACGAGCTGCATGACGGCCGTCGCGGTGACCATCTTCGACACCGACCCGGGGCGGAACAGCGTGCGGTCGGGGTCGACGGGCGTGCCGGCGTCGACGTCGGCCTCGCCGAAGCCGCGCGCCGTGACGATCTCGCCGTCGTGCACCACGGCGACGCTCGCGCCGGCGATCCGGCCGCCGGCGAGCGCGTCGGGCACGGTGTCGTCGAGCCACGCGTCGACGTCGCCGGCCGTCAGGCCCGCGGTCGACGCGGCCTGCGGGGCGCGCGGCTCGGGGACCTCGGGCGCGGCGCCGCACGCCGTCAGCAGGCCGAGGCCCGCGACGAGCGCGAGGGCGGGCGCGACGCGGCGCGCGAGCCGTCGGCGGGTCGCGGAGCGCGGCGCCTGCGACGC
>NZ_LNTD01000013.1 GCF_001462455.1 Cellulomonas sp. B6 | reverse complement strand
GGGTGCGCGTGGGGGCGCGACGACGCGGCCTCGACGAGCGCGGTCGCGGTGAGCTCGTCGACGACGAGGTCGGTGACGACGTCGGCGCGCAGCGCGGCCAGCAGGGGCGCGACCTTGTTGTCGCCGGCGACGACGCACACGCGTCGCGGCACGCGCTGCAGCTCCTCGGGCGTGGGGCCGGTCGCGCGGCTGTTGAGCGAGACGTCCTGCCAGGACCCGTCGGCGCGCAGGAAGACCGTGCAGACGTCGCCGACGACGCCCTCGTCGTGCAGGCGGCGCACGTCGTCCTCGTCGAGGTACCCGGCCGAGTAGACGTGCGACGGCACGGCGCCGGCGACCGCGCCCGCGGAGAACACGGCGATGTCGGCGCGGCGCTGCATGTCCAGCACGCGCTTGACCGACCGCTCGCGCCACATCGCGGCCTTGGTGTCGGGGAAGTCGAAGAACGCGGGGACGGAGAAGTGGTGCACGGCCGCACCGAACGCCGACCCGAACGACGAGATGAGGTCGGACGCGTACTCGACGCCCGACGTGCGCATGTTCGCGGCGCCGTTGAGCTGCACGACCGCGGACCCGCGCGTCGGCTTGGGCGCGAGGTACCGCGACACGGCCGCGAGCGTGGTGCCCCAGGCGATGCCCATGACCATGTCGGAGTCGAACCAGGACGCGAGCAGACGTGCGGCGGTCATCGCGACCTGGTCGAGCCGCTCGACCGACCCGGCGGAGTCGGGCACGGGGACGACGTACGTGTCGATGCCGTACGCGGCGGAGATCGAGCGACCGAGGCCCGGGGCGCGGGTGCTCGACGGGCGCAGCGTGATCTCGACGAGCCCGGTCTCCCGCGCGCGCTTGAGCAGGCGCGACACGGTCGAGCGGGAGGTGCCGAGATGACGAGCGATGACCTCCATCTTGAGGTCCTGCAGGTAGTACATGGACGCCGCACGCAGCACGTCCTGCTCCCGCTCCACGAACACCCGGCACCACCCCTCGTACGGACCATGGTCCCGTCAACCGTGCACGTTCGTGCACTCCGGTTGCGCGTCCGTTCTGGACGTGATGACGATAACCGGGACGCGCCCGGCGGGCGAGGGGGCCACCGCCGTCCGACGCGTCCGACCGCACGGCTCCACCCGGGAGGGGATCCACCGCATGAGGACCGCACCGCTGACGGCACAGGCACGCCAGGACGCTCTGGCGGCGATGCGCCGCAGCTCCGAACCCGGCGGCGAGCTCGACGTGCTGGTGATCGGGGGCGGCGTCACCGGCGCCGGCATCGCGCTCGACGCGGTCACGCGCGGCCTGTCGACCGCTGTCGTCGAGGCGCAGGACTGGGCCTCCGGCACGTCGAGCCGCTCGAGCAAGCTCGTGCACGGCGGCCTGCGCTACCTGCAGATGCTCGACTTCCACCTCGTGCGCGAGGCGCTCACCGAGCGCGACCTGCTCATCACGCGGATCGCACCGCACCTGGTCAAGCCCGTGAGCTTCCTCTACCCGCTGGAGAACCGGGTCTGGGAGCGCGCGTACGTCGGCGCGGGCGTCGCGCTCTACGACACGCTCGCGTCCGTCTCGGGCACGCGCCGCGCGATGCCGATCCACCAGCACCTCACCCGCAAGGGCATGGAGCGGCTGTTCCCCGACCTGCGGCACGACGCGGCGGTCGGGGCGGTCCGGTACTGGGACGCGAGCGTCGACGACGCGCGCCTCGTCGAGACGCTCGTCCGCACGGCCGTGAGCTACGGCGCGCACGCGTCGTCCCGCACGCAGGTCGTCGGGCTCGAGACCACCGACGGCGGCGCCGTCACCGGCGCGCGCGTGCGGGATCTCGAGACCGGCGAGGAGATCGCCGTGCGCGCCCGCCAGGTCATCAACGCCACGGGCGTGTGGACCGAGCAGACCGAGTCGCTCGCGGGCAGCGAGGGCGGCCTGCGCGTGCTGGCCTCCAAGGGCATCCACATCGTCGTGCCACGCCAGCGGATCGAGGGCAACACGGGCCTGATCTTGCAGACCGAGAAGTCGGTGCTGTTCATCATCCCGTGGTCCCGCTACTGGGTGATCGGCACGACCGACACCCCGTGGGAGCAGGAGCTCACGCACCCCGTCGCGACGAGCGCCGACATCGACTACGTCATCGACCACGCCAACCAGGTGCTCTCGCGCCCGCTGACGCGCGACGACGTCATCGGCACGTGGGCGGGCCTGCGGCCGCTGCTGCAGCCGGGCACCAAGGAGGGCACGTCGTCCGCCAAGGTGTCGCGCGAGCACACGGTCGCCTCCCCCACGCCGGGGCTCACGGTCATCGCGGGCGGCAAGCTGACGACGTACCGCGTCATGGCCAAGGACGCGGTCGACTTCGCGCTCGGGTCGCGCGCCACGACGCTCCCGTCGATCACGCAGGACGTGCCGCTGGTCGGGGCCGAGGGGCTGCGCGTCGTGCAGCGCCAGTCCCGCGCGATCGCGGCGCGCTACGGCTGGGACCGCCCGCGCATGGACCACCTGCTGCACCGGTACGGCTCGCTGCTGCAGGAGCTCACGGACCTGTGCGACGAGCGCCCCGAGCTCGCGCGGCCGCTGCCGCACGCGCCCGCGTACATCGGCGCCGAGATCGTCTATGCCGCGAGCCACGAGGGTGCGCTGCACCTCGACGACGTGATGATGCACCGCACGCGGCTCAACTACGAGCAGTCCGACAAGGGCGTGGGCGCGCTCGAGGAGATCGCCGACCTCGTGGCCCCCGTGCTGGGCTGGGACGACGCGACGCGGCGCCGCGAGATCGAGGCGTACGTCGCGCGCGCGGAGGCCGAGGACGCCGCGGCCGCCGAGCCCGACGACGCGGCGGCCGAGCGCGTGCGGCTGCGCGCCACCGACGTCGCGCCGCTCGTCCCGCTGGGCGACGAGGTCGACGCCGGCACCAAGCCCGGCTCGCCCGCCGGGCGCGGCACGTCCGGCCCGGCCGGCACCTGAGACCCCGGGGGTGCGGCGCCCCGCCGCACCGCACCCCCGGCACCCGCCGTCCCTGAGCGGGACGGTGACCACCCGCGGCGGGGGCCCGCGTGACAACGACGTCGACGGAAGAGGTCGAAGTGGACTACACGATCGGTGATGCGTTCCTCTCGGAGACGCTCGGCACCGCCCTGCTCCTGCTGCTGGGTGCCGGCGTCGTGGCGAACGTGATCCTGCCGAAGACCAAGGGCTTCGGCGGTGGCTGGCTGCTCATCAACTTCGGATGGGGCCTCGGTGTGTTCGCCGGCGTGTACGCGGCGTACAAGTCGGGGGCCCACCTGAACCCCGCGGTGACCATCGGCATCTGGGCGTCCGGCGCGGACGAGTTCGCCAAGGGCATCCCGGTGACCGCGGCCAACGGGTTCCTCTACGTGACCGCGCAGATGCTCGGCGCCGCGATCGGCGCCGGCCTGGCGTTCCTCGCCTACAAGAAGCACTTCGACCAGGACGCCGACCCGGCCGTGAAGCTGGGAGTGTTCTCGACCGGCCCGGAGCTGCGCTCGTACGGCTGGAACTTCGTCACCGAGGTGCTGGCGACCTTCGTCCTGGTGTTCATCGTGCTCGCGTTCGGCCCGACGCCCTCGGGCCTCGGCCCGCTCGCCGTCGCGATGCTCGTCGTCGGCATCGGCGCGAGCCTCGGCGGGCCCACCGGCTACGCCATCAACCCGGCCCGTGACCTCGGGCCGCGCATCGCGCACGCGCTGCTGCCCATCAAGGGCAAGGGCTCGTCCGACTGGGCCTACGCCTGGGTCCCGATCGCCGGCCCGCTGGTCGGCGGCATCCTCGCGGGCCTGCTGGCGCGCGTGTACTTCGTCTGACCCCCGACCCCACCACCACGTCAGCCCCGACGGAGGGATCCCGCATGACCGACCAGTTCGTCCTGGCGATCGACCAGGGCACCACCTCGACCCGCGCCATGATCTTCGACCACGCCGGCAAGGTCGTCTCGGTGGGCCAGAAGGAGCACGAGCAGATCTTCCCCAAGGCCGGGTGGGTCGAGCACGACCCGACGGAGATCTGGACCAACACGCGCGAGGTCGTCGGCATGGCGCTGGGCCGTGCGAGCCTCACGCACGAGCAGATCGCCGCGGTCGGCATCACCAACCAGCGCGAGACCGCCGTCGTGTGGGACCGCGAGACCGGTGAGCCGGTGTACAACGCGATCGTCTGGCAGGACACGCGCACGCAGAAGATCTGCGACGAGCTCGCGGCGCTGGGGGGCGGCGCCGAGCGCTACAAGGACAAGGTCGGGCTGCCGCTCGCGACGTACTTCTCGGGGCCGAAGATCCGCTGGATCCTCGACAACGTCGACGGTGCGCGCGAGAAGGCGGAGGCCGGGAGGCTGGCGTTCGGCAACACCGACTCGTGGGTGCTGTGGAACATGACCGGCGGCGTCAACGGCGGCATCCACGTCACCGACCCGACCAACGCGTCGCGCACGATGCTCATGAACATCGACTCGCTCACGTGGAACGAGGAGATCGCCGGCGAGATGGGCGTGCCCGTCTCGATGCTCCCCGAGATCCGCTCGTCGTCCGAGGTGTACGGCGAGGGCCGCAAGGGCGGTCTGCTGCCGGGCGTGAAGATCGCGGGCATCCTGGGCGACCAGCAGGCCGCGACGTTCGGGCAGGCGTGCTTCGAGGTGGGGCACGCCAAGAACACGTACGGCACGGGCAACTTCATGCTCATCAACACCGGCACCGAGCCGATCTCGTCGCAGAACGGCCTGCTGACGACCGTCTGCTACAAGATCGGCGACCAGCCGACCGTGTACGCGCTCGAGGGGTCGATCGCCGTGACGGGGTCGCTCATCCAGTGGCTGCGCGACAACCTCGGCATCATCTCGTCCGCGCCGGAGGTCGAGCAGCTCGCGGCCACCGTCGAGGACAACGGCGGCGCGTACTTCGTGCCCGCGTTCTCCGGCCTGTTCGCGCCGTACTGGCGCTCCGACGCGCGCGGCGCGCTCGTCGGGCTCACGCGGTACGTCAACAAGGGGCACATCGCGCGCGCGGCGCTCGAGGCCACGGCGTTCCAGACGCGCGAGGTGCTCGACGCCATGAACGCGGACTCGGGCGTCGACCTCACCGAGCTCAAGGTCGACGGCGGCATGGTCGCCAACGACGCGCTCATGCAGTTCCAGGCCGACATCCTCGGCGTCCCGGTGATCCGCCCGCAGGTCGCGGAGACCACGGCCCTGGGCGCCGCGTACGCCGCGGGCATCGCGGTCGGCTACTGGTCGGGCGAGCAGGACGTCATCGACAACTGGGCCGAGGACAAGCGCTGGGAGCCGTCGATGGACGGCGACGAGCGCGACCGGCAGTACCGGCTCTGGAAGAAGGCGGTCTCGAAGTCGTTCGACTGGGTGGACGACGACGTGCGCTGACCGCACGACGACCGGCGCGCCCGCGCGCCGGTGAGGACGAGGGCCCGGGGCGGGGAGGCTCCGGGCCCTCGCCCTGTCCGGACCGCCCGGTTCGCCCGCTGAGACCCGTGGGTGCTACCACCCCGATTCGCCGTCCAGGACGAACGTCCTGCTCGTCGTCCTTCACCTGCGGCTCCGCCCCGCCGATGGGGCCGAGGACGCACCTCGAGCCCCGGGGAGCGACGAGGAGCGGAGGGACGCATGCGAGTGCGTCGGTGGATCACGACGACGGTGGCGACGGTGCTCGCCGCGGGGACGGTGGCCGTGACGTCGACGGCCGCGCAGGCCGCGACCGCGGACGAGCTCGCGGCGGCCCTGCTGGGCGGCACGGACACGCTCGCCTCGGCCGCGCTCCTCGCGCCCGTGCAGGCGAACGGCGCGTCGGCGGCCGTCATGACGACCCCGGTGGCGGGGTTCCCGACCCGCGCGGGCGGGTCGTACGTGGTGCTGTCGTCCGGGCGGGCGGACGCGTTGATCGGCGCGCAGGGCACGGCGGCCAGCACGTCGTGGTCGTCCACCGCGGTGCGGCCCAGCGTCTACGACGTGACGACGCTGCGCGTGACGCTCGACGTCCCCGCGGGGGCCAACTGCCTGCTGGGCGTGAGCTTCCGCTTCCTGTCCGAGGAGTACCCGCAGTACGTGGGCGACGTGTACAACGACGCGTTCATCGCCGAGGTCGGCCAGAGCACCTGGACGATCGGGCCCGGCAACACGATCGTCGCGCCCGACAACTTCGCGTTCGACCCGCAGGGTCGCGTGCTCAGCATCAACTCCGGCCTGTTCGGCGCCGGTTCGTCGCCGGCCGCCGAGGCCGTGGGCACCGTGTTCAACGGCGCCTCGCCGCTGCTCACCGCCGCGGTCCCGCTGCAGGGCGGCACGCAGCAGGACCTGTTCTTCACGGTCTTCGACCAGAGCGACGCGACGCTCGACTCGGCCGTGATCATCGACAACCTGCGCGTCGGCACGGTCGCGGACGTCGCGACGCAGTGCCGGCCCGGCGCGCAGCAGGCGCCGTCGGAGATCACGGTCACCGCGCAGGCGCCGACGCAGGTCGACGCGGACGGCACGGCCGACGACACGTACACGGTGCCGGCCGTCGAGGGCGTCCAGTACACGGTCGACGGCACGCCCGTGGCGGCCGGCACGTACCCGGGCGCCGGCACGGTCGTGGTGACCGCGACCGCGCTGCCCGGCTACGTCCTCACCGGGGCGACCGAGTTCACGCTCGTCTTCACCGACGTCCGCCACGTGACGGCCGTCCCCCCGACGCAGGTCGACACGTGGGGCACCGCCGACGACACGTACACGATCCCGTCGGTCGACGGCGTGCAGTACCTCGTCGACGGCGCGCCCGTCGCCGCCGGCACGCACCCGGGCGCCGGCACGGTCGTCGTCGAGGCGTCCGCGCTGCCCGGGTACGTCCTCACGGGCCCGACGCGGTTCGAGCTGGTCTTCACCGACGTCCGCCAGGTCGCCGCGACCGAGCCGACGCAGGTGGACACGTGGGGCACCGCCGACGACACGTACACGATCCCTTCGGTCGACGGCGTGCAGTACCTCGTCGACGGCAGCCCCGTCGCGCCCGGCACCTACCCCGGCACCGGCACCGTCGTGGTGACCGCCGAGCCCGTCGAGGGTCACGTGCTGACGGGCCCCACCGAGTGGGTGCTCGCGTTCACCGACGTGCGGCAGGCCACCGCGGTCGCCCCCGGGTGGACCGACGCCGCGGGCACGGCCGACGACACCTACACGATCCCGTCGGTCGAGGGCGTGCGGTACTCGGTCGACGGCACGCCCGTCGCGGCCGGCACCCACCCGGGCACCGGCACGGTCGTCGTCGAGGCGAGCGCGCTGCCGGGCTACGTCCTGACGGGTCCGACCGCGTTCACGTTCGCGTTCACCGACGTGACCCCGGTCGCGGCCGTCGCCCCGGGCGTCCTGGACCGTCCCGGCACGGCGCTCGACCGCGTCGTGGTCCCGACGGTCCCGGGCGTCGTCTACCTGCTGGGCGACCAGGTCCTGGCACCGGGTGAGCACGCGCTCACCGGAACGCACGAGATCACCGTCCGCGCCGCGGACGAGCGCCACGTCCTCACCGGCCCGACGCGGTTCACCGTCGTGCTGTCGGACGCCGACGTGCCCGGGCAGGTCACGGGCCTGGCCGGCGGTGCCGGGCGCGAGCAGGTGTCCCTCACGTGGTCCCCGACGCCGACCGCGACCGGCTACCGCGTCCAGCGCAGCACGGACGGCAGCACCTGGACCGACGTCGCGACGACGGGCGCCCCGGCGGGCACCGTGCCGGCGACGGGCGGTGCCGCCTGGTACCGCGCGGCGGCGACGAACGACCTGGGCCAGGGCCCGTGGAGCGAGCCCGTGCAGGTCGCGCCCGCCCGGCCCGCCGGTGCGCCGCGCGTGACGTCGGTCGTGCCGGGCAACCGGTCGCTGACGGTGACGTTCGAGGCGCCCGGGTCCGACGGCGGCGCCCCGGTCGAGCACTACGAGTACACGGTCGACGGCGGCGAGACGTGGGTGCGGGTCGACGGGTCGCCGTTCGTGGTGCGGCGCCTCACCAACGGCACGACGTACGACGTCCGGGTGCGTGCCGTGACCGCGGCCGGGCCCGGTGCGGTCGGCACCGGCGCGGCCACGGCCCCGGCGGTCGTGCCCGTGACCGTCGGCAGCACCGACGGGACGCCGACGGTGCCGACGGTCGCCCCGGGCGCCGTGCTCGTGCGCTCGGACGACCGCCCCGTGGCGGCGACGCTGACCGCCGGGCCCGAGGGCGTCACGGTGCAGGGCGAGGGGTTCGCCGTGGCGCTGCGCGGGTTCGAGACCGACGGCTCGCCGCTCGCGGTGGACGGCGAGGGCAGGCTCGTGGTCGAGCAGGGCGGGTTCGTGGCCGTCACGGGCCACGGGTTCGCACCGGGCAGCGAGGTCGACGTGTGGCTGTTCTCGACGCCGACCCTGCTGGGCAGGGTCGCCGTGGGGGCTGACGGCACGTTCTCGGCGCGGCTCGCGCTGCCGCCGGGCATCCCGGCCGGGCTGCACACCGCCCAGCTGAACGGCACGGCGGCCGACGGCTCGCTGCGCTCGGTGGCCACCGGCCTGGTGGTCCGGGCGCCTGCGGACGCTCCCGCGGCGGTCGGCAGCGGGACGGCTGCGCTCGCCGTCACGGGAGGGGCCCCGGCGCCGCTGGGGATGCTCGGGCTCGTGCTGCTCGGCGCAGGCGCCGGACTCGTGCTCGCGGCGCGCCGCCGCACCGCGCAGGGCTGACCGCCCACGACGTCGGGCCCGCTCCCCGGGTGGGGGCGGGCCCGACCCGTGCCCGGGCCCCGCCGCGTCGGGGTGACACCGGTCCCGGTCGCGTGCCGGGCGCCGTGTCGGCGGGGCCGGGTAGCGTTCCGCCCCGTGCTGCTCGCGACCTGGAACATCAACTCGATCCGTGCCCGCGTGGACCGCGCCGTGGCCTTCCTGGAGCGCACGGGGGTCGACGTGCTCGCGCTGCAGGAGACGAAGGTCAAGGACGAGGCGTTCCCGCGCGAGCCGTTCGAGGCCCTCGGCTACGAGGTCGTCACGCACGGGTACTCGCAGTGGAACGGCGTCGCGGTCCTGTCCCGCGTGGGCGTCGCCGACGTCGAGCGCGGGTTCCCGGGGCAGCCGACGTGGGGCGACCCGGGCGCCGCCGAGGCGCGCGCGCTCGGCGTCACGTGCGGCGGCGTGCGCGTCTGGAGCCTGTACGTGCCCAACGGGCGCGAGGTCGGCGACCCGCACTACACCTACAAGCTCGACTGGCTCGCGGCGCTGCGCGACGCGGCGCAGGGCTGGCTCGAGGCCGACCCGCAGGCGCAGGTCGCGATGGTCGGGGACTGGAACATCGCGCCGCTGGACACCGACGTGTGGGACCCCGCCTGGTTCGCGGGCCGCACGCACGTCACGCCGGCCGAGCGCAGCGCGTTCGAGGCGTTCGCCCGCACCGGGTACACCGAGGTCTCGCGC
The DNA here is from genome assembly GCF_001462455.1 of Cellulomonas sp. B6. Lineage (GTDB taxonomy): Bacteria > Actinomycetota > Actinomycetes > Actinomycetales > Cellulomonadaceae > Cellulomonas. Next base: position 706 of record NZ_LNTD01000013.1, on the reverse strand, counting down.
ACGCACCTGCCCGCCGAGCGCACGTTCACCTACTGGGACTACCAGCAGCTGCGGTTCCCGCGGAACGAGGGCATGCGCATCGACCTGACGTACGCGAGCCCCGCGCTCGCGGCGCGCGTCACGGGCGCGCGGATCGAGCGCGACGAGCGCAAGGGCAAGCAGCCGTCGGACCACGTGCCGGTCGTGCTGGAGGTCGCCGGCCCGTGACACGACCCCCGTCCGGGCGTGTCCACGCACCCGCACGGGTGGTACGCACGTGCAGCCGCGCGCGCTCAGGACGAAGCCGTCATCTCGGTCCACTAGATTCGGCGGCATGACGTCGACGCCCGAGGACCGCGAGACCCCCGACGCCGGGGCCGGTCCGGTCCAGGAGCCGCCCGCGGCCGAGCCCACCGTGTCCGAGCCGCCGGTCCCCGAGCCGTCCGCCGACGAGCCGTCCACCTCCGCGGCCTGGGGCACGTCGTCCTCCCCCGTGTACGGCGGTGCGGTCGAGACGCAGCCGCTGGCCGGCGCCGCGGCGACCCAGCCGCTGCCGCCCGCGGGCGACACCCAGCCGCTGTCCTGGACCGCACCCGCACCGACGGCGCCGCTGCCCGCCGCGGGGGCCGCCGAGCCCGGTGCGCCGCAGGACCCGTGGTCCGTGCGCACCGACGCGACGACCGGTGCACCGTCGTCGCCGTACGGGCCCGCGCCCACGCCGCCCCCG
>NZ_LNTD01000012.1 GCF_001462455.1 Cellulomonas sp. B6 | reverse complement strand
GGTGCGTGCCGGGCGGGTTGCGCGCCGGCGGGGCCGGGGTGCGGCGCCACCCTAGGAGGTGCCGTGCGCGGGCGGCACGGTGAAAGCGGTGCCGGTGGGGTGTCACAGCGGGCGGTGCGGTGTGGGTCGGACGTCACGCCCGCGGGGGCTGGCCTGCGGGTTCGCGTGTCGGTACGTTCGCGACCGTGCGTCTGAACCGGCCGTCGGCCCGTCCTGCCCTGCTCGCCGTCGCCGCGGTCGCGGCCCTCGCCGCGTGCTCGTCCGGCACGTCGCCCGCGCCGGGTGCGTCGCCCAGTACGTCGGCGCCGACGGTCGTCGCGTCGCCGTCGCCCACCGCGTCCGCGACGCCCGACGTGCCCGTGGTCGCGGCGCCTGCGGAGTGCGACGCGGTCTCGCTCGCGCCGGGTGCGACGGTGACGGGTGCGGACCTGTCGGCGTGCGTCATCGGGTTCTCGCTGGCCGCGGGCAGCGGCCACGAGCACGTGCAGTCCGGCGACTCCACCGCCGAGGTCGACTTCGTGTTCTCCGACGCACCCGCCATGACCGGCACCATGGTCGACGCCGACGGCACCACGTCGTTCGTGCTCACCCAGGACCGGTCGTGGATCACGATCGACGGCCGCTGGGTCGAGGGCGACGTCACCAGCAGCGACTCCGAGAAGGTGCTCGCCGGCACGGTCGGCACCGCGTACCGCACGCTCGCCGACCCGGCCGTCAGCGCCGGCATGATCGCCATGTCGCCCACGTACACGGTGCAGGACGACCAGGACGTCATCGACCTCGTCAACGGCGGCGAGGTGCACGCGTGGCGCCTGCAGTCCGACGCGCCGTTCAGCATGGCCGGCGTCGACGTGCAGGAGCTCATCGTGTGGCTCGCCGACGGGCACGTGGTCGTCGGGACGCAGGGCACCGGGACGTTCGGGGGCGTGCAGACGACGACCGTGCAGCAGTTCACCGACTGGGGCGTGCCCGTGGTGGTCGAGCCGCCGGTGGGGTGAGGTGGGGCGGGTCCTCACCGCGTCACGCGGAGGCTGATCGCCAGGAGTAGCGGCGTCTCGGTCGTCACGGCGTGTCTGTCGCGCGTACCGGCATGGATGCCAGGCGGGCGGCCAGACGGGTGAAACGGGCCTGTTCACCGCCGCAGCACATGCGTGCGCGCCTACGCTCCGCAGCAGCCGCCCGAGGTGGCACTTCGGGGGCGTATGAGGCGAGGAGCCTCCGCCCAGAGCAGGGGGAACGATGTCGGCTTCCCGGATCCTGACGGCCGCATCCGCGGCCCGAGCGCATGCCGTGAGCGACGACGGAGCCGGGTCCGATGTCACCGTCGCGGGAGACGGCCGCACCACGATCCGGGACGCCCGCTGAGGTGAGGGCTCAGCGACGTGGCGTGCTCGCTGTGGTGCTCGGCGTTCTCGGCGCGTTCGTCGGGATCGTGGCCGGCTTGTGGGTGCACTGGTACGTCGTCGAGCCGGGCGACGGTGAGCTGATCTCGGTGGCAAGGACGCTGGTCCCCGACGGCTTCACCCCGGTGGGTGAGCCAGGCGTGACGGGGCAGATGTCCGTGCTGCTCGAGAGGGGCTCTGTCCACGTCGACGCGACCAGCCCCCAGGCAACCACGCTGGGCGTGGTGGCGACCGGCCTGCAGGAGAAAGGATGGATCCTTCGAGAGCAGGTCGACCCGGCGCGCACCACGGGCAGGGTCAAGGTGCAGCGCGAGGATGTGCTCGCCACGGTGTTCGTCACCGACGCGCTGTTCGAGGACGTGACGACGGCGAGCATCCAGGTGTCCCGCGGCCCGACCAGCCCTTCTCTGCCGGTGACCGTGGCGCTGGGCGCCGCGGCTGGCATCACCCTCGGGGTCGTGTCGGGCGTCGTCGTCTCCCAGGCGCTGTCGCGCTCTCGGGTCCGTCGGGATGGACCGTGACCCGTCTGAACGGGGCCCCGGGGCGGCGCCGGCGCGCGGCCGACGGATCGGGGATCGTCGTGCCGCGGTCGTCTGACCTGTATCTCCGCGTCGCGACGGTCAGCTCCGGCGGGGCTGCCGGAGCCTGCGGGTGGCCGCACCGGGGTCGGCCGGATCCCCGTGGAGGGGGCTCTCAGGCGTGGCTGGCGTCGGACGGACCGACGAGAACGGCGAGGGGGTCAGCGTGTGACCCGTCTGTCAGCCGGGCTGCGCGCCGAAGCCGCCTTCGCCCCAGGTCGCCTCGACGCGTGCGTCGTCGTCGAGTGCGACCTCGGCGCAGCCGCGGGTCGTCGCCGTGGTCGGTCCGTTGCCTGACGGGACGGCCCAGCAGAGCAGGTGCGTGCCGGTCAGGTCGGCGGGCAGGTCGAACCTGCCTGACCGGACGGGCTGCCACGTGCCGCCCAGCGCGGTGACGTCGTCGGCGTTCACGGAGGTGTGAAGGTCGTCGAGCGCGTCGCTCGGGCGGGCGTGCAGGAGCGTCCAGCTCGCGTCGTCGTCGGCGGGGAGGGCGAGGACCCAGCCCTCGTCGATGGGTGTGTCGGCCAGGCCCGTGTCGTCGACGCTGCGCAGGGTTCCGCCGGGGGTGGCGGAGGCGCAGCCGGTGAGGGCCGGGAGGAAGGCGAGCGTGCTGACCGCGACGGCGAGTGTCGTGCCGGAACGGCGGGTGCGGCGCATGGGCTCCGTCCTGGTGGGACGTCGGTGGTGGTGGTCCGGGAGCGGACCACGGCGGCTCGGGACGCGTTCCGCTCCGGGCGGGGCGAGCCTCCCACGGCGAGTCGGGAGGCGGGGCTGTGGTCGGTGCGTGTCGTCGCGAGCGGGCTGCTGTGCACGCCGTAAGCAGGCTGCGCAGAGAGCGTGCTGGCGCACGTGTGCGTCCTTCCCCGGTAGGCTTGATCCGCGTCGAACGGGCCCTCACTGACCTGGGCGGCGTTGCACGGGGCCGACGTGAGCGCGGTCTGGGACAGGTGGTGCGTGGCCGCCGAGTTCCGGCCCGCCTTCCCGCCCTGCCCCGCGCGCCTGTAGCTCAGGGGATAGAGCACCGCTCTCCTAAAGCGGGTGTCGGCAGTTCGAATCTGCCCAGGCGCACAGAGGTGTTATCGCAGGTCAGGGACTGGATTGCCGCCGCGGCGGCCGCAAGGTCGATGTCCGATTTGTCGGGCACTGGTCAGCGTGTGGTCAGCGACTCGTCTCAGGACGTGGACGGCCTGTCAAGAACGTGGACGGACGCCGACGGACGCCGGCTGAGGTTGATCCGGTGCGGCCCGGATCTGGCCGAGTCGGCGAGTTGCAAGGTCGGCACTAGCAGCCGAGGGCCGTGCCGCTCGGCTTCTCCGCAGCCGGGGACTACTCGAGATGGAAGTCAGGCGACGAAGCAACGCGGGCCGCCCGCAACACCTGGATGAGAGCGGTCAGGGCCTCGAACACCCCGAACGTGAGGCCCAGGAAGTCTAGGTACGAGACGCCTGCTCGATCCCTATCGCTGACGACCCGACCGGTCCGAAGCTCGTGGTGGGCGGTCGCGTGTCCAATCGCGTTTCGATGGCGGTTGCTCAGGAGGTCACCAAATGAGTCCCAGCCGGGGACTTGCGCCGCATAGGCGACCTTGTACGCATTTGGCAACTTGTCGAACTTCGTGAGGTTCGTCGGACGGGCTGCGAGGGGAACGACGTCAGGGTGGGCGTCGCCGAAGTCGTCCGGATCGCCTCGGATGACCGAGTTCTGGGCTGCCACCAGTGGCCAGATGCACTTGCAGGACAGTTCGAATCCTTGTTGGTAGAGATCCCTGACGATCGAGAACTCGTCCCGGTACAGGACAAGTGTATCTAGGTCCGCGGTAACCTCTGGCCTCATGAAGCGAATGAGACGACCCATTTCCCAGGACTCGTGCTCGTCGATGAAGCGGTTGATCGCGGTGAACACGTCGCGCTCGAGCTCCTTCGCGAGGGCCCCACGCTCTCGGAATTTCAGGAGGTGGGACTCGCGGCGCATCGCGGCTGTGTGTTTGCGGCCGAACCGCCCCACGATCGTCGGCGACGCGCTCCCGGTCTTCCCGACAATGGCGGTCGTTGCGAGGCCAAGCGCCTGATATGCAACAGAGGTGCGTTGGTGCGCAGTCGCCGGCTCCCATTCTAGAGCGAACTTCTCCTTTGCAATCTTCGAGAACATGCGCGCGTTGTCCTGAAGCATGTACTGGAAGAGTATGCGCGTGTTTGGCCACGCTTGTTCGATAGCCGCGAATGCCCAATGGCGCTCAGTCTCGAAAGCATCGAATCCCTCGTCGCCGAGCAGTCGCAGGAGTGTCATGGTTGGGAATGCGCCCAGTGGGCTGAATGAGTCCGCCTCGTAGAGGGAAGGAACGAAGGGGTTCACGGTTACCGTGGGTGCAGTGGCCACCTCTGGTTCCGTCTCGCTGACTAGGTCGCCCTCGAACCCGATCCTGAGGTCGTTGAGTTCGTGGCCCGATATGGAGCCGCGAATGGGAAGCGCGCAGTGCGGGCACGGGAGGTAGAACCGTGTGCCAGATGTCGGTTCGACGCCTACCCGGGCGACGAAGACCTCGGTGCAGCCCGGACAGCGGAGGTGGTAACGCGAGATCACCCTGGTGACGGTACTCGGGGTGGGCGGGACGGACGGTGGAACTGCTCTACGGTGTTCAGCGGTCTCCATCCCGGACGACTGTCAGTGGTCGGTGGTAGTCCATGGTCCATGTCAACACCACACTTCGTACCCGCGGCCGAGCGAGACGAGATGATCCGTGCCTTCGCTGGTCTCCTGACGGCGAAAATTGCGAACGATCCTCGAGCGGTAGATCTGCAACTCAAATCGATCGTCGGAGACCAGGTCAAAGCCTCGGGCGGCGACGTTGAGGAGTTCGCCCTCCGCATGGCAAAGCAGGTCGAAGCCGGCGCTGTCGTAGCGTGGACGATCCTCCGGTCGTTGGCGCCGCGCCTGGGCATGAGCGAGTCAGAGGTTCAGCGGGTACTGGCGGAGGTTTTCGCGCTCCACAACATCGCCCCGGAATGACGTCTCGTTGGATTGCGACGCTCCAGTGGTGTGATCCGGCGATTCGTGTACCCCTTCCTCCAGCGTCTCCCGGCCTGGCAGCCGGGCGCTAGCCGAGAAGTGTCATCGCCAGGCGCGACGCAGCTTGTTCACGACGCTGCGCCTCGATCACTTCGCGCTTTGGGTCTTGCCCGAGCATCGCGGCGAACGACTTTATCGCCAGGACGGATCCGGAGATCGCCAGGTCTAGCGAGCTTGCCAGCGCTGCTGGATCGAACGGCCAGTCCAGGGCTCCCGTCGACGGGTCGAATGCATCGTCGTCGTCCAAGACCCACGGTTGGCCGTGCACCGCGGCGGACCCAACGCGGTATGCGCCGGGCTTTTGTGGAAGTAGCTCGTTGAGAAGCTTGGTGACGTTCAAACTCGCGTCGGCGGTTCCCCCTAGGGTTCCAGGTAATTCGAGCGTCAACAGGCGTCCCGACCTGCCACGCCGTAGGATCACACCCGCACGCTCGACCAACTCCACGATGTCCTGGTGCCGTTGCCGCGCCGCGGCCTCGGCGGAACTGTGCACTAGCGCGCTGCCCGCGGATAGGTCAGCCACGGCTCGGCGCTCCTCCTCGGCGCTGGAAAGCCACATGGATGCCGAGCGGAGGACTCGATCGACGACGGGACCAGACGGGGAAAGGACGTAGTTCACCTTTCCTGCTGCCTCGAGGGCCGCCCTCGCCACGGTCATATGCGCGAAGACGCGGGGACTTTCCGGACGGGCGTGGTCCGCGATCGCGACCAGGTGGTCTCCAAGGCTGGCGGCCATCACATAGGCGAATCTCCAGCCTCGGATGTAGAGATGTCTGCGGGCTAGGGCCGTCTGGCCCGCTCCCGCCAGCTCCGCCAGGTCAGCCGCGAGCCTGCAACTCGTCCTGGCCGCCTGCCCGTTGTAGCGGTTGATTGCCGCGTCCATGGCACGTCGCTGCGAGATCGCCGATCGACGTACTTGGTCGAGGAAGTTGGCCATCCGGTCCTCGACGGGAGGCGAGCCCCGTCTGGTGTCTCGCACCTTCGCAGGGTACGCGGTTGATCAACCGGACGCGGCTGAACTGCATGGTTCGCAGCCCGATGGTGTCCCGTGCCGCGGATGGGTGTCGATGCCCCCAGAGACTGACCCCGAGCGTCGCGCGGACTCCGGGGGTGGTTTCGGCCGTCGTTGACAAGGAGCACGTTGCCCGGCGGACGAAGTCCGAGCGAGGAGGGGGGTGCGGGCGCGCGGCCGTCCATCCTGACGCCAGGCGTTCTAGGTTGTCATCGGATCTGAGTTCAGCGCGACCGGGCTCGCGCTTGGGAGGGGCCCTGCGTGTGCCGATCGAAGGAGCATGAGCGAACGTCTTGAGTGCGAGATCGACGCGCGTCTGGCCGAGGGCCGCGTCAAAGTGTGGGTCGACTCGCCTGTGCCCCTTGCCGCGCTGACGCTAGCCGTCTTCTCCCTTGGTGCCTCGAAGCTCGGGAGCGACGGTTGGGCGGCCGCCGTCTTGTTGCTCGGCGCGGCAGCCATGGCGATCCTCCTCGTGGTTGGCTTGCGTCGACGGCGGCGCTACGTCGCGGAGTGGCTCATGCTGAAGCAGAGAGCGGAATCGCCCGAGCTGGATTCCGACGAGAATGCGATGACCGGATGACCCAACCGGATCGAGTCGACGTGCCGATGTCGGTGTGGGCGAGCGGGCAGCCGATCACCGTCGCCCGTTGGCCGGACCGCCGGCATCTGCTGGACGGTACGACTCCGATGGTCCGCACGACGATGCGACAGATCCTCCTCTCGAGCATGGCCGTTGGTAGACCCGTCTTGAACCTCCTTTTGCAGCACCCGGAGTTCGCGGTTTCTGAGCTCCGCGTGCGCGTGGAGAGCTTGCGGGCAGGTCTAGCCCTCCGACGTCTGCCGTCGGGCGCTCAGGTAGCCGCGATCAGCAGTTGGCTCGCGCAGGCGGCTGATCCAACCGAGCGGGGGGCCTTTGGGTATCGCATCGGCATGGCAATGGCCGACTGGGCGACTGTGCAGATGCTCGGGGTCGCCAGCACCCGGCACGTGAGTGGGCTGCCGTCGCACGACCCGCGACGCGCCCGACTCGGCCAGCCTGACCTGTACGGCAAGCATGAGTGGGCTGGTCCCAAACAGTGGGTCATCGAGGCCAAGGGCGGAACACGAGTCACCGCTTCTAGACGGTACGAAGGGGCGGCCCAGGTCAATACGGGCTGGTCTAGCCCCCACGTCCAGGCGCTGATCAGCTCGGCCGTCGATCCGCTGTTGCACGTCGTCGTCGAGTTGGGTCTGCCCGTGTCTGGGCGAGCACCTGCTGGCGTCCAGGACGTTGACCATTGGCCGTTGCGCAGTGGCGAGCGACACGGCCCCGGACCCCTCGATGCGTTCCTGCGTGGAGTGCTGCTTGCGACCGTGTTGCGCTCGGAGAACGCTGACGTGGTGTGGCTGCGTGGGCACCCGACGCGGGTGGTCGCGCTCACCGACCTGGACGTCTCTGTAGGCATGCGTGAAGCGGTGTTCGAGCAGGTCGCGGCCGTCATCGAAGAGCTGCGCGAGGCGCTCATGCCGCTGGGGATCGCGCAACGCGAGCCCCCCCACCTCCTCGTTGAAGCGGCACTCTCGGTCGCACGTCGTGCGCTCCCGAGCGCGGCGCACGATGTCGCGCCGACCGGGCGGACAGACCTGTTCGAGATGGATGATCCTGTTCGGCTTGCTGCGGCGAGCCCTGACGGGTTGATCGTCTTGCTTGGGCCCTCGTGGGTTCCGGAGAACCGGTACTCGCCCGTGCAGGAGCGATGACTGGCCCCGACCCGCTCCTAGACTCACTTCTCGACGGTCCGGTCCAGAAGCGCGCCTGGCGCTCCGGGGGGTAGCCAGACCCGACCGACTGCTACTGGAGACGTGCGCTCCGGAACTACACGAGTAGCCGAGGCTTCCGGTGGCGGTCTCAGCGACTGGTGGTGGCGGCTTAAGCCTCGATCGCGCGCGGTGCCTGCATCAGCGGTATCACCGGCAGCCTCTCCATCGCCTGCCAGGTCGCCTCGCTGAACAGGTGCCCGTACAGGTCCATCGTCATCGTCGCGGTGGAGTGCCCGAGGATCACCTGCACAGCCTTCACGTCCGCCCCGGCTGCAATGAGCAGCGAGGCGGCGGTGTGCCGCAGGTCGTGGATCGTCGTCCCCTCCACGCCCGCCCGCCGCGTGGCCTCCATCCACCCCGAGCGCGCGCGGAAGTTGGTGTTCGTCCACACGCCGCCGGTCGGGCTCGGGAACAGGTACCCGCCCGGCGCGGTGAAGGCGACCCGCGTCCGGACGTACTCATCCAGCGCCGCGGGCACCGGCACGGTCCGCGTCTGGTGCGTCTTGGTCGGCCCGAACACGGCCCCGCTGGTCCGCTTGGACTGCGTCGCCGCCCGGTGTACCCGCACGCCGAGGCCGTGCGGAGTCTGCACGACGTCGTCGACCCGCAGCGCTGCCATCTCGGAGAACCGGCACCCCGTGGTCCCGAGGAACAGCACGACCGGCTGGCACAGCGGCGGCACCGCCATCACCAGCCGGCCGAGCTGCTCGGGCCGCAGCCAGTGCGGCTCCCGCTTGGTGCCCCCGTGGGGCAGCGCCACCATTCGCGCGACGTTCACCGACAGCCGCCGGTCGCGGATCGCGTAGTCGAACACCAGCCGGATCATCGACAGTGCCCGACGCCGCGTCGCCGTGGCCAGCCCGCGCGCCGTCAGCGCGGACATCACCCGCTCGACGTCTGCCGCCGAGATCCCGGAGATCGGGTACGGCCCGATCTCCGGGATCACGTACTTGTCCAGCAGGAACCGCGTGGTCTCCTGGCTGCGCACCGCCAGGTGGCCACGCGAGGCCTGCCACTCCTCGGCCAGCGCCGCGAACGTCATCCGCCCCCGCGCCGGGTCGATCCACGAGCCCGCGTCCAGCTTCGCGAGCTGGTCGGCCTCCCATCGCTTGGCGTCGACCCGGCGCTCGAACGACCGCTGCGCGATGACCCGGCCCTCGAAGAACACCTTCGCGCGCCAGGTCACCTTGCCCGTCGAGTGCGCCCGCCTGGTGACGGACATCAGCGCCGCTTGACCGGCATCGTCGGCTCGCGCTCGACCCACGCCGCCGGGAGGAGGATCACCGTGCCGAGGCGCCGGAACGGGATCTGCTCGTGCTCGACCAGGTGGTACAGCGTCCGGGGCGGCACCCCGAGCACCCGCGCCGCGTCCTTCACGCGGTAGTACTGCCGGGCCGCAGTGGCGGGGACGGTGTGCTGTGCGGTGGTGGTCATGACCTTCTCCTTCTGTTGGGTTGGGTGTGGCGGTGATCAGCGACCGAGCACCGGTCCATCGGCGGGCGACGGCGGCGGCGCGGTCAAGCGATACGGCGAAGGCTGTGGAGGCCACGGGTTCCGTGGCTGCTGTGGATGCACGGGCGGCACGAGGGGCGCGACCCGGCCGGGGTGGTAGGTGTCCCAGGTCTCGGTGGCGCTGGGCTCGGCGCGGCTGGTCGCCAGGATCCGCTCGAGCACCTCGCGGCCCGACGACGGCGCGTGGCCGGGCAGGCACTCCGCGTTGCCCTGGTCGACGACGACGTAGGCCCGGTTGGTGTGGCGGCCGCGGCTCATCGCGACATAGAGGTCCTCGCGGCCCATGCCTGGGGTGGCGATGGTGTGGGTCTCGTCGACGGTCATGCCCTGGGTGCGGGCGATCGTGGTGGCGTAGCCGAGCTCGACGTGCTCGGCGACGTAGTCGGCGGGGAGCCGGACGGTGGCCGCGTCGGCGCGGCTGGCGGGCTGGACGCGGAGGGAGCCGTCGAACAGGACGGCGGTGACGTCCCAGAGGGCGCCGTTGCGCACGAACCCGTCGGCGGTGGTCAGGCGCCGGTGGTTGCGGCGGGTGAGGATCCGGTCGCCGATGCCGGCCGCCAGTCCGTCGTGCAGGCTCACCCCGGTTGGGGCGACGTCGCCGGTGGTGATGCGGTCGGCGCGGATGCGGGCGTTGAGCTCCCGCACGGTGCGGTTGTCCACGGCCTGGAGGACGGCGACCTGCCCGTGCTCGCTGGCCGTGCTAACGGCGTCGATGGCGGCGGCGAGCATCGCGTCGTGGCCTCCCGACGCGATGGCGCCGTGGGCCTCGTAGGCGTCGAGCGCGGCCGGGTGGGCGCGGCGCAGCTCGAGGCTGGCCCGCGCCTCCCACGGGTTGGCGAACCGCCAGAGGCTCGTGAGCTCGGCGGTGGGTCCGCGGCGGGCGAGCATCCCGAACGCGCCGCCGGCGTCGACCGACCCGCGCTGGAGGTGGTCCCCGACCAGCAGCACCTTCGCCGTCGCGGCCCGCGCCTGCTCGACGATCGCGGCCAGGGTGCGGGTGTCGGCGAGGGAGCCCTCGTCGACGATGACGAGCTGACCGGCGGAGAACCGCCACTGATCCTGCTCGGCGCGCAGCCGCCAGTGCTCCTCGTTGGCCGCCCGCTGCTCCCGGTAGTCGCGGCTGGCCTTGCGGGTGACGGCGTCGGCGTAGCGGAGCGCCCGGGTGGTGGCGCCGTCGCCGGTGGACTCGTGCAGCCACTTCGCGGTCGTCTCGCACGGCACCCCGAGCGACTCCGCCAGCGCCCGCGCTGCGGTGGCTGACGGCGCAAGCCCGACGACGGACCCGATGCCGTGCCGCCAGAACGAGGTCAGCGCGGCCAGGGTGGTGGTCTTGCCCGACCCGGCCGGCCCGACCAGGACGTCGAGCAGTCGGCCGGAGGTGATGACGGCCTCCGCGGCCGCGCGCTGGTCCGGCGCGAGGGCGCCGAGGTGGCGCTCGGTGCGCAGCGGGAGGACGCCGAGCATCTCCGCTGGCCGGTGCGGGGAGCCCCTCGTCTCGGCGGCGTCGATGAGCATCTTCTCCGCGCCGAGCAGCTCGGTGGAGGTGAACAGCGACTCACCGACCCGGCGCGTCATCGGGTCGCGGTTGTCGTCCAGGTGCACGCACGCAGCCGCGGCTTCGGTGGTGACCTCGTTGAGCAGTGCGCGCCGCTCCGCGGGCGAGGCCATCCGCAGCAACTTCGACGCGCGGACGGCGGCGGCGCCGAGGTTCCACGTCGTCCACACCGACCGCCGCGTCGACACGTCATCGAGCACCTGGGCGACCATCGCCGCTCGGACCTCCGGTCCGACGTCGTGCGCGTGCAGCGCCCGCCCGTAGGCGCCGGCCAGCGCCCGCGCCGCGAGGTCGTGCGGCTCGAGCCCAGTGAGCGCGCGAGCGCGGTTCGACCAGTCCGCAAGCAGATCCGCCAGCGGCCGGATGGTCTTGGGCGGCCGGGTGGCGCGGGTCAGGTGCTGGCGGGCTCGGGTCGTCTCGACGCGCGTCGGCGCGCGGCCGTGGGTCGTCTCGAACTGGGCGAGCCACTCCTGCTCGGCGCAGTGGATCGCCTCGGCTCGGGTCGAGAAGTGAGCGAGGAGTCCCTCATCGATGCCGTGGACCTCGAACGCCGGGTTCCGTCGCGGGCCGCGGTCGCGCATCGACCACTCGAGAGGGAGCCGCCGGGCCAGCTCGTCGGCCAGCAGCGCGTCATACAGCTCCGAGACGGTGACGACCGCGGCGTGCACCGTCCGCCCGTCAACGCTGCGCCACGCGCCGTCGGGGCCCTGGACCTTGTTGGCGATGACGACGTGGGTGTGCAGGTTCGGGTCCCCGGCCCGGGTGTCCCAGTGGTCGAACGCCGCCGCGACCATCCCGCGGGTGCGGACCTGATGACGGCCGGCGTCGCCGATGCGCGTGCGGATGACGCGCTGCTCTACGAACTCCAGCGATGACGCCAGCGCCGCCCGGTGCGCGTCATAGACGATGACGCGGGTTGCGTCATCGGCCAGCGCCCACAGCACCGACACCGACTTCGGCGCGGTGAACGTCAGGTCGTAGCCGACCACGGCGTGACGCTTCCCGTCATCGAACCGGCTATAGGGTCGGCCGAGCGCGTCATCGGTCAGCGGGTCGACGCCGTCCCGGAACACGGCCGTCATCGCCGCCTCGGTGACGACGGCGCCAGGGCGGAGCCGCCGCGTGGCGTCACCGAGGCTGGCGAGCCCTTCGCCGTACCAGCGGCCGGCTGGGTTGCCCGTCTGCTCGTAGTAGGCGGCTAGCGACGCCCCGGCGTCGAGGCCCGCGTCGCCCGCGGCCACGTGCCGGGTGAGATACGCGTACCCCTCCCCGGCCGTCAGCTTGTGCATCGACATCACGCGCACCACCTCCCCTCGCCACTCCGTCGCTACCTGCAGGTGTGCGGCAGTGAGGAGAAGATGCGCACCTGCCGCCGCGACGGCGTTCAGGAAGAGGTGTGCCAGCGGACCTACCAACCTGGCTCGCGTGAGAGGAGACCGGTGCACGCGCTCCGCTCTGCGAGGGTGTCCTGCTGGAGTCGAATGAGCCGCGCACCGGGACAGACAGGCTGCTCAGTCTCCCGTCGGGTCTAGGCCGTCCGGGGGAGCGAGGCTGCCTGCACGGCAGATCCGTACCTACTCTCTCTCGGGAGGGGGTACTCGGATGCCGCTGGTGGCCGAACTCGAAGGCGTGCGGGTGGTGTCGATCGACCTCGACGATGATGCCTGGGATGCGCTGCGAGCGAGATCCCGCGGCGGCGCACTCCGATTCCGCGACTGCGCCTCAGCCGCCTACCTCCGCACTTCCCGCAGAGGCTTGCGGCACTTCGTGCATGCGCCGGGGGCAGGTCACTGCAGTGCGCATGGCAACGAGTCAGCCGCACATCTGCAGGCCAAGTCGGTCATCATTGCCGCAGCGCGCGGCGTCGGCTGGCGGGCCGAACCGGAAGTCCCCGGTCCCGGTTACCAAGCCGACGTGCTGGTCACCTCTCCCGCGGGCGTCCGACTGAACTTCGAGGTCCAGCTCGCCCGCGAAGAGGACACCGACTACCGAACGCGGAGCCTCCGACGGACCGCTGACGGGTGCCGGGTCCTTTGGCTGACCCGCTATCCACTCCCGCCCCGCAGAGACTGGGAGTCAGACCCCCTGGCGGTGCCGGACCCTCGCGCCCCGCAGGCCCGGCTCGTGGAGAACGACGGGCAGCAGTTCAGCGTGCTCGTCGATCGGATGTGCTCGCTCGAAGAGGCGGTGACGGACCTCCTCTCAGGAAAGGTCGCGCTGCGGCCACAGATCGCCGGGGAACGGATGCTGAGCGTCGTCCTGGCCCGGCGAGCATGCTGGAGCTGCCGCGCCCGAATGACCTTCTGGAGAGTCATCGGCGAGCACGTCGTTGGGGCGTGCGGGCGATGGGCCGACGCCGACGCTGAGCGGCTCGACGATCATGCGCATGCCGAGAACAAGCCGGAGCAGGCGCGAGACATCCGTGCGGCGGTCGCCGCCCGCATCAAGGAGCTGCGCTGGCCGGCGATGGCGAGTCTGTCATCCCGCGCTTCGAAGGAGGCCGGCAAGACGTACATGGCGTTCTCCTGCTGGCAGTGCGGCCGTGTGCAGGGCGACCACTACCTCTCGCAGGTCTGGCACGAAGCCGCCTACAACCCGGACCAGCCGGAGGTGCTGATCAGTCGGGGCGCGAGCGTTGTCGAAGCCGCGCACTGGTGCCGCCCGCCGGAAGGAGCGGCGCCGTGCCGCATCGGACCGTCCCCTGGCCACTGAGGCTCCCACGCCCTGGCCGCCTCCCAGCGAGCCGATGACGGGCGACGACTCCTCTTGCATCCATGCGATGTTGACGGCGCGCCAAGCACCGCGAGCCCCCGCGGCCGACGCTTCTGGGATGCGATCGCGCACGCCGAGTGAGCCTGCGGTGTAGTTGGCGCCGATTCACGGCAAGTGACGACGCGGCGCCCGGTAGGGTCCGCCGAGGGGCTAACCACAGGAGGAACCCGTGTCTGACCTGGTCGAGGCAACCGCGACAGCCGCTGGGCATCTCTTCTCCGCCCACCGCTTCGATGTTCCGGACTTCCAACGAGAGTACGCGTGGCGGGTGGACGACGAAGTGGCGGACTACTGGCGCGACGTGTCAGCGAGCGTGGACGAAGGCGTCACCCATTTCCTCGGCCTCGTGATCATTACCGAGGAAGAAGGCGCCATGACCATCGTGGATGGGCAACAGCGCCTGCTTACGACGTTTTTGTTGGCGAAGGTCCTCTACGATGCGGCAATTGCCCACGGCCGCCGACTCGTGGCCAACAGCATCGTAAATACGTTCCTTTACGAACTTGATTTTCAGACTGAGCACCGCGTTGCGCGATTTCACTTGTCAACACCAAAGGACTCAGAAGCACTAGAGCAGATTCTGGCCGAGCAGCCGGCTCCAGTTCGGTCGAGCCGCCTCACCCAAGCCTGGACGTTTCTACGCGACAAGCTCGCAGACGATCTGCGTCAACATGACGCACCGCTCCGTCTTGGCCAGTGGGCCCAACACCTGAACACCGGGCTCCAGTTTGCGGTCTTTCAGCACCCCGATCGTAACGCCGCGTTCAAGGTGTACGAGGTGATCAACACTAGAGGCAAGCAGCTCACGCCCGCGGAACTGCTTAAGTCGTACATCATCGGAACAGCAGGAACCCAGACACGGTCGGCGATCGTAGAAGAGTGGCGCCGCGCGGAAGAGTCTTTGAGCGCCGCAGAAATCACACGATTCGTGCGACACGCGACAACGCTACGCCACGGCTACATCATTCAAAGGGACCTCTACCAGTTGCTGACGCGGCGGTACAAGACGGCGACCGCTGTGGAAGAGCTGATGGCCTATTTGATGTCGCTTCTTCCCTACTATCAGCAGTTCAATGATCCCACCGCGGACTATGTCCCCGACGAGGACTTCGCGCGCTCGGCCCGTGTGCTTGACTATCTGGGTCTGGCGACCGTGCGCCCGCTTTTCCTCGCTATAGCCCAACTTCCGGATCCGCTGGAAGGCTTCTTGGCAGCTCTACGCGTAATCGTTCCACGTATCACAGTCGAGTCGTTCGGCACTGGCAGTATCGAGGCGAGATTCTCCAATGCTGCACGGGATATAGCCGTCTCTCGTGATTGGCGGGGCCCAGTCGCCGAGCTGATGGATCTCAAGCCGAGCGTGGACGCGTTCATCGAAGTCATCAAGGGCGGGCGACCGCTGAGCCGCTCACATATGCACGTGCTTCGAGCCTCGGCCCTCCAGGAGAGCGCTCTGCCAAGTCTCGAGGGCGGGCTTCATTTAATTCGCACACGCTACGGGAGCGGGTGGGACTTCTTCGACGACGAGGACTTCCGAGACTATGGAAATCGGATCGGAAATACGGCGATCCTAAATTCCGAGCGGCGTCCTCACGGCAGCAGCTCGGCGGCCGGTGCGCTCGACCGGCTCGTGCCGAGCCTCGCCGATGAAGAGATCTTGAGTGACACTAGTATTGCGACATGGTCACCCGTCGACGTGGAGGCGATCGAGAACAGGGTGGCACTGGCAGCGCGCGCAGTCTGGTACCCCGAGGTGCCTAATCATGCCTGACATCACAGAGAAAGAGCTCACGCTGGTCCAGGCGGTTCTCAACCGCGAGGTTCCTCTGAACTGGCAGGTGAAGGAGTCGAACCCCGGGCTCGAGCGGGAGCAGAGTCCGTGGGTCCTCGCCTTCGACACCTCCGCTCTCAAGGCTTTTCGACGCCAGGCAAATCAATGGCCAAGTATCCTAGCAAGCCTCAAGGCGTCAGGCCCGTCGATTGTTGTCTCTGGCCAAGTTCTCCAGGAGTATTGGAATAACCATCGCGTCTTCACAGCAGAGGACGCGAATAAGGCTCGCGGCGCTGCCCAGCAACTCGAGAAGGCGTTGGCGGGCCTCGTCGATTCAGCTTTGACGGAGCGGGCGCAGTCCATCGTGGAGCTTCTCGATGAAGTCCGAGAGGACATCAAGGACGTGAGCGACATCGACGGGCTCCTCCTGCGCTCCACCCAGTTCGCAGCTGTTCTTCTTAGCCATGCGGAGGTGGTTTTCGCACCGCGTACACGCTTCAGCGAGTTGGGCGAGGTCCGCCTCGCCTCGAAGGTTGCTCCGGGCTTCGCGGATGCGAAGGAGAAGAGCGCTGCGCTCGGCGACTTCTTTGTATGGGTGGACTTCTTGATAGGTGCAGCGGCAGTCCGGCCGGACAGCCTAGAAGGTTTTCACTACGGGTTGCTTGTCACGGACGACCAGAAGGCGGACTGGCGGACAGGCGTTCTCCCCCACCCCTCGCTCACGGCCGAGTTCGGAGGTGTGTGTGACAGCGCTCTGAGCATCCTCACCGTCGACGAGTTCAGGGTGTCGCCATACTATAAGAGGGTGACGCGCCGAGAGGATTGACCGCATCGAGTTTGTGGTTCGTGTCATTCCCTGGGAAGTGGGCGTTGCGTCAGGGGGACGCGGAGCACCCACGCCCGGTAGGCCTTCGCGGCGGCGCGCGCCGTGGTCAGCGTGTGGTCAGCGTGCCCCCCGGAACGGGGTCACACCGCGAACTAACCGCATGTAGTTCCGCAGGTCAGCGCGTTATCCACAGTCCAAGATCGAACTCCTAAAGCGGGTGTCGGCAGTTCGAATCTGCCCAGGCGCACAGAGGTGTTGTCGCAGGTCAGGCGCCATTTCCTGCTGTAGCAGATCGTGTAGCACTCCGACGCTGGGGGCTCGTCGGATGCAGTCGACTGCGCGCCCGTGACCAGGGCTTACAGCCACATCCAGTGACGCGTAGCCCCCAGGGAGCCCCCAGAGATGGCACCTGACCGCACCCCCGACCAGGTCCGCGCCGCTGCCGCCGCGATGGACCGTGCCCGCGCTGCCGGGCTACCCGACGAGGTGCTGCTGATCATGCTCGCGGTGCGCGAGGCGTTCTGGGGCGAGGCGCCCTGGCCCAGCCGTGCCGACCTCGGCCGGGTCCTCGCCGAGCCCGCGGCGCAGATCGTCGACGAGGTGCTGTGGTGGACCGCGGTGACCATCTGAACCCTGACGCGACGCGGCAGCGCTTCACCATCGACCGCGAGGTTGAGATGGAGTATTGACGGCGCTACAGAACCTCGTGTCCTTCACCGGTCATGCCGATGCGGAGGCGGGACAGGTTTCGCTAGACCGAGCGTCTGCGCCCGTACCCGGCAGCGTCGACGGACGACGCGCCGCACTTGGCAGGGGGAGAACGATGAACGCATCAGCGCCCGGCTGGTACTCAGACCCTACCGACACGTCACGCGTTCGGTGGTGGGACGGGCTGCAGTGGACCGAGCACTGGCAGCCTGCGCCAGCCGCGAATCCTGTCGTCTTGGCGTCAGCTCCGGTGCCGCCTGTCCAGGAGCCCGAGCCGGTCAAGGTCCCCCTCTTCGGTGCCCGCAAGCTCGCCCGTGGACTCTCCGAGCGCGTCCGAGACCTCGAAGAGACGATCGCGCGACTCGGCGCGATGTCCCTGCTCGAGATCCGCGACGAGGTTGCGCGCCTTCAGGCCGTCCGGGATGAGCTTGAGTCCACCAACCAGCGAGAGGTGGCGAGGTATGAGGATGAGATCCGCGCGACCCGCGACCGCCTGAGCGAACTCCAGCGCCAGGTGCTAGAGGTACGCCACGCCGTCGACCTGCAGGACGTCGCGCTGTACGACTTCGAGCACCCTGCCGAGAGTTCTGCCGCACTCGCAAACGATCTCTCGGCGGTCCGGCTCGCGATCAAGCAGAGCATCAAGGATGGCGATGCAGTCTCGGCCAGCACCACGTTCACGTACAACGGCAGCGTCGCGAAGGGTCGCACCTTCGCGAGGAACATGGCGAAGACCATGCTGTCCGCGTACAACGCCGAGGCGGAGAACGCCATCAAAGCCGTCAAGGCCGGAGGCCTCGACACCGCACGCGCCCGCCTGGATCGCGTGGTGACTCGTATCGAGCGGAACGGCGAGATGGTCGATCTCAAGATCAACCCCACCTACCACCGCCTCCGTCTGCGAGAGCTCGCCCTGGCAGAGCGCCACATGCGGGCGTTGCAGGCCGAGCGAGAGGCTGAGCGGGAGCGCAAGGCGGAGCTGCGCGAGCAGCAGAAGGCCGAGGCTGAACTTCGACGAGAGCGTGAGCGCCTGGACAAGGAGAAGGCGCACTACCTCAACGTGATCGAAGCCCTACGTGCACGAGGTGACACCGCGGAGGCCGACAAGATCGCGGCTCAACTTGCCGACGTCGAACGAGCCATCGCCGATGTCGATTTTCGGGCAGCGAACATCCGGGCCGGCTACGTCTACGTGATCTCGAACGTCGGGACGATGGGGGAGCGCATGGTCAAGATCGGCATGACAAGGCGTCTGGAGCCCATGGACCGCGTGCGTGAACTCGGAGACGCGTCCGTCCCCTTCCCGTTCGACGTGCATGCGCTCTTCTTCGCCGACGACGCCGTTACGGTCGAGGCGATGCTGCACCAGCATTTCGCGGACCGCAGGGTCAATCGGATCAACACGCGTCGCGAGTTCTTCTACTGCACCCCGGCGGAGGTGCTGGAGACGCTGACGTCATACGGTGTCTCGGTTGTCGAATACACGGTCGAGCCGGCGGCCGAGCAGTTCCGCCTGAGCCAGGATGCTGACGCGTGACAGGCATCGATTTCGACGAGATCGAGCGCAGGCAAGCTGAGGAGCGCCGCGAGGGAGCGGGCCTGGTGCACGAGTAGGTGACAGTTTGACCTGCCCTACGGCTCGGTTACCACTGTCCCTGCGGCAGTCCCGTGCGTGAATCAGCAGGATCACCGACAGCCGTTCCATCGCCTGCCAGGTCGCCTCGCTGAACGTGGCATGCCCCGAGCGTGCTGCTTGGGGTGTCAGATGCAGCCGGCGCTCTCGACGGTCACGCTCTTGACGGTCCGGGTGGACGCGGTCGGCACATCGAGAGTGGTCAGGGTGTCGGGGTTGACGCCGAGTGCTCGCCCACGCACTTTGTCGACGGCGTCGCCGTACTCGTCCTTGAACTGGACGTTCGCGTAGAAGCCCTCTGTGCACGCTGGGTCGTTCGCGACCAGTAGGTGTGCGCACGTCTCGGTCCCGATGGGGCCGCAGCCAGTCTTGACGGGGCCGGTGTGTACCCAGGCGCCACCAAAGTACGGGTCGAGGTTGGCGATGTCGTAGCCGTCGAACGCCGGAGGGACGCGGGAAGTCGGCGTGCTCGGGGTTGGCGTCGAGGCGCACGAAGTTGCGGTGATGAGTACGACGACGCCGATGGTGAGAGCACGAGCGGCTACTATCCATGAGGGTCGCATGGGCCGACAGTAGCGATACGAGCCCGCCGTTGGGGGTGTTCGCCTGCGTGGATGTCACATGAGTCGTCCCCGGGCGGCGAGTGCGTGAAGGACTGCACGGATGGCGTACGAGCGGTTCTCGGCGCCGTGGTCGCCAAGGAGGCCCATGAGCTCGAGTACAGGCGATGTCGACGGTGACCGCGTCGACGAACTCGACACGGTCGCCGCGCGCGCCGAGGCGTTCCTCGCAGCACCCCGCCAGCCCCCACAGGGGGCCTGGGCCTCATCCGCGACGTGCTGAACAGGGCAGATGCCCGGTTGGCACTGTCCTAAAGCGGGTGTCCGAAGTACGAACCTGCCAAGGCGCACAGCGTGTCCTTTCGGACGTTGGCTGTCCTCGGTGCTGGGCACAACCATTTGGCCGGTATCAGCTCTCACCGCCGCGTCGCTGCAGAATTGCCGTTCGCCCACGTCGTGGCTATACACCTTGGGCACTCAGCGCCTTCCACCTGTCACACTCACGGCGTCACCCGGTGCCGACGCGAGTGTCGGCATCCCGTCCGCAGCACAGGAGGCCCAGTGGCGTGGTTCCGAGGTCGACGCACTGACAGCGAGACGCCGCCGCCGGCGCCGAGCGGCGATGCGCAGACGACGCCCATCGAGCCGGTGGACTCCGAGGGCGAGCCCACGAACCGCGGTTGGGACGCCATCCATGCGGCGTGCACCCGTATCTACGGCGATCAGGAGCCGCGGCACGTCGGCTACGTCCCGGGCCGTGCGTTCGGCTCGGTGCTGCAGGGGTGCAGCGCGTACCGCGCTGACGGGCACTGGCACTACGTGACGTACGGGCTGAGCAACGTGTTCGACGAGGACGAGGGAGACAACCACGGCTTCAGCGGCCACGGGTGCGAGCTGACGTGGCGCATCCGCGACGAGGGCGGGGCGGCGGAGGCGCCGGGCTGGCCGTTCACGGTGCTGCAGCGGATCGCGAAGTGGGCGGTGGACGACCGCTTCGTCCTCATGGAGGGGCGTCGGATCGCTCTGACCTGGCCCGTGAGCGGGTACCCCGACACGGGCGGCCCTGACACCCCGCAGACCTCCGTGCTCCTCGTGACCGATCCCGAGCTGGGCGTGATCGACACCGCCAACGGGCGGGTGGACTTCGTCCAGCTCGTCGCGGTCGACGACCAGACCGTCGCGGACATCGGCGAGCTGGGGGGCGACGCCGTGGTCGACCGGCTGCGCCGGCAGGACACTCTCATGGTGAGCGTCATCGGGCGCTGAGACGCGAAAGTCGTCGCGCACCGATGCGGGCCGTTGTACCGTCCCTGCTCCCGGTCAGCAGGAGGAGGTGCAGCACGGTGGTCGAGCAGGACGTGGTGACGCTCTGGCGTCCGACGGGCCCGGAGGAGCTCGCGCTCGTCGAGGCGAGCGGCTGGCGGCGGTGGCCGCCGCGGCTCCCGGACCAGCCGATCTTCTACCCGGTGCTCAACGAGGACTACGCGGTGCGCATCGCGCGCGACTGGAACGTCAAGGCGTCGGGCGTGGGGTACGTGACGCGGTTCGACGTGCGGCGTGCGTTCCTGGACGAGTTCGACGTCCAGCAGGCCGGCGGCGAGACGATCCTCGAGTACTGGATCCCCGCCGAGCGGCTCGAGGAGCTCAACGACAGCATCGTCGGCACCATCGAGGTGGTGCAGACCTTCCGGTGAGCGCGTGCGGGTGCCGGACCGAGCGGCGAGCGACGTCGCTCTGTCCGGCGCCCGGCTGCGTCACGGCAGGAGGTCGAGGTACTTCCTCCGGGCGGGCATGGCGTGGATGACCAGCTCGTCGTCGTTCTCCAGCACGAGGACGACGGTCTCCAGCAGGCGCGCGCGAGTGTCGAAACCGAGGCGCAGCTCTCGTGAGGGTGGTCCGTCGTCGAGCGGCTCCACCCAGAGCGGCCAGGCGGCGGCCTGGACCGCGTCGTCGGGGGTGACGCCGTGCTTGACCGCGCTGCGGTGGTCCCTTACGCGACGTAGTGCGCGAGCGCGGCCCGGATCGCCTCGGACCGGGTCATGTGCTGCTTCGCCGCGGTGGCGTCGAGGACCTCGAGCTCGGCGGCGGTGAGCCGCACGGCGACGACCTGCATCGGCTCCGCGCCGCGGCCGGGCCGGCCACGTCCTCGACGCTTGAGCGCGTCGACGTCGTAGCCGGCCTCGGCCTCGTCGGCCCACTGCTGGATCTGCTCGTCACTCACCACCCGAATAGCGTATGACGAAATTGTCGACGACGACAGACCCCGCCGACAGCGTCACCCGCAGCTCACCCCCGCGTACCCGGCGTCGTACC
>NZ_LNTD01000011.1 GCF_001462455.1 Cellulomonas sp. B6 | reverse complement strand
GCCGCAGGCCCCCGGGTACGGCACCCCGCCGCCCGCGGGGGGCGGCTACGGCCCGCCGCCGGCCGCTCCCGGGCCGTGGGGTCCGCCCGCGGCACCGGTCGACGGCCTGGCGATCGCCTCGCTCATCACGTCCGGCGCCGGTCTGCTGCTGATGCTCGGCGCGCCCGGCCCGATCGGCATCGGCCTCGGCATCGGGTCGCTCGCGCGCATCAAGCGCACGGGCGCGCGCGGCCGCGGGCTCGCGATCACCGGCATCGTCCTCGGCGGTGTCGGCACGATCGTGCTCGGCTTCATGATCTGGCTGTTCGTCGCGCTCGCCACGTGGGGCTCGAGCACCGCCCAGCAGGCGTCCGAGGCGTTCGGCGGGCAGAGCCTCGAGCAGCTCCTGCAGGACCTCGAGGACAGCAGCGGGAGCGGCAGCGGCTCGTCGGACCTGGACAACCTGTTCGGCGACCTGCAGGACCAGCTCGACCAGCTCGACGACGGCACGGGCGGCGACTCCGCCGCCGCGCTGCCCACGTACACGCTGCCGCAGGACGTCGCGCTGGGCACGTGCTACGAGATCCTGCCCGGCTACTACGACCTGTCCGACGCGGTGGTCGTGCCCTGCGAGCAGGAGCACCAGGCCGAGGTCGTCGCGCTGCTCACGGCGACCGGCGCGCCCGCGACCGACCTCTCGGCCGACGATCCGGTCATGAGCGCGGCGCTCGACCAGTGCACGGCCGCCATCGACGCGATCGACCCGGGCCTGCGCCCGCGCGGCTACTACGACGCGTGGCTGCCGCACCCGGACCAGGTCGCCGCGGGCCAGCTCGTCGGCTACTGCATCGTCGAGGACGACGCGCCCCGGACCGGCTCGCTGCTGGGCGCGACCCCCTGACCTCCGCCGACGGCCCGGGCGGCGACGTCCCGGACGACCTGTACGCCCCGACGTACCACGCACCGGGGTGGCAGGAGGCCGCCGCCGACCGGACGCGCGCCCGGCGGCGGACCCTCACGGTCGCGGCCGGCGTCGGCGTGCTCGTGGTGGTCGCGGTCGCGGCCGTCGTGGGGACGCGTGCGGTCACCGCGGCGCGCAGCCGGCCGCTGCCGGCCGAGGTCACGGAACGCACGTCGGCGCACGTCGTGCAGCTCGTCACGGGCTCGTGCCTCGCGGCGCTGCCGGAGGACGGCGAGGTCGACCGCGTCGACGTCGTGCCCTGCGCGCAGCCGCACGCCGGGCAGGTGGTCGCGCAGTACGAGTTCGACGCCGCGGCCGTGTGGCCCGGTCAGGACGGCGCCGACGCACGCGTGGCGCGCGCGTGCGTCCTGAGCGCCGAGGAGGAGGCCGCGGGCGTGCGGGTCGTCACGTGGGCCCCCACGGAGCAGGGCTGGGACGGCGGCGACCGGACCGGCCTGTGCCTCGCGGTGCCGACGGCGCCGGTCACGGGGTCGTTCCTCGACGGGACGGCGACGCCCGCGGGCTGACGCGCGTCAGCCGTCGGCGGGGCCCCCGTCCCCCTCGCGCGCCGCGCGGGCGGCGCGTCGCCGCTGCTCCCGTGCGCCCGTGCGCGCCCAGACGAAGTGCACGACGACGCCGACGATGACGACGTACACGGCGGCGTTGAGCCAGTCGCTGTAGCGGCCGACGTCCTCCCACTGCGAGCCGAGCAGGTACCCGGCCCACACGAGCCCGCCGTTCCAGACGGTCGAGCCGACGAGCGTGTAGAGCGAGAAGCGCCAGAACGGCATCCGCTCGACACCCGCGGGGACCGAGATGAGGCTGCGCACCACGGGGACGCAGCGGCCGACGAGCACGGCGACGCCGCCGTGGCGCTCGAACCAGCCCTCGGCACGGTCGAGGTCCTCGACCTCCATGAGCGGGATGCGCTCGAGCCAGCGGCGGATGCGGTCGCGCCCGACCCACGCGCCGAGGCCGTACAGCGCCCACGCGCCGACCAGCGCGCCGAGGGTCGCGGCGACGACGGCCCACGCGAGCGACATGCCGCCCTGCGACGCGACGTACCCGGCGACGGGCAGGACGACCTCGGACGGGATGGGCGGGAAGAGGTTCTCGAGCGCGACCAGCAGGCCGACGCCGACGGGGCCGAGCGTGTCGATGACCTGCACGACCCACCCCGCGAGGCCGGTGAGCTCGGTGCCGGCACCGGCCGCGGCGTGCAGGACGGTGGCGGGCGCGGGCGGCAGCATGACGACGGATGCTGCCACGCCATCCTGCGGTGCGCGCGTCGACCCCGCCGGACGGGCGGGGTCGACGCGGACCGGTCAGCGCGTCGCGTGCACCGTCAGACCGCCGTCGGCGAGGTCGACGTGGACGGTGTCGCCGTCGCGCACCTCGCCCGCGAGCAGGCTGCGCGCGAGCCGGTCGCCGATCTCCTTCTGCACCAGGCGGCGCAGCGGGCGCGCGCCGTACGCGGGGTCGTAGCCCTCGAGCGCGAGCCACTCGCGCGCACCCTCGGAGACGTCGAGCGTGAGACGACGGTCCGCGAGCCGCTGCGCGAGCGCGTCGACCTGCAGGTCGACGATCCGCCCGATCTCCGCGATCGTCAGCGCGTCGAACAGCACGACGTCGTCGAGCCGGTTGAGGAACTCCGGCTTGAACGCCGCCCGCACGGCGCCCATGACGGCGTCACGCTTCGACGCCTCGTCGAGCGTCGGGTCGACGAGGAACTGCGAGCCGAGGTTCGACGTCAGCACGAGGATGACGTTGCGGAAGTCGACCGTGCGGCCCTGGCCGTCCGTCAGGCGCCCGTCGTCGAGCACCTGCAGCAGCACGTCGAACACCTCGGGGTGCGCCTTCTCGACCTCGTCGAGCAGCACGACCGAGTACGGCCGGCGCCGCACGGCCTCGGTGAGCTGACCGCCCTCCTCGTAGCCGACGTACCCCGGGGGTGCGCCGACGAGCCGGGCGACCGAGTGCTTCTCGCCGTACTCGCTCATGTCGATGCGCACCATGGCGCGCTCGTCGTCGAACAGGAAGTCCGCGAGCGACTTCGCGAGCTCGGTCTTGCCGACGCCGGTGGGCCCGAGGAACAGGAACGAGCCGGTCGGACGGTCGGGGTCGGAGATCCCGGCCCGCGCGCGGCGCACAGCGTCGGACACGGCCGCGACGGCCTTCTGCTGCCCGATGAGCCGCTCGCCCAGGACGTCCTCCATGCGCAGGAGCTTCTGCGTCTCGCCCTCGAGCAGCCGACCCGCGGGGATGCCGGTCCAGGCGGCGACGACCTCGGCGACCTCGTCGGGCCCGACCTTCTCGGCGATCATCGGGGTCTGCTCGGTCGCGAGCTCGCCGTCGAGCGCCGCCTCGGACGCCTCGGCGTCGGCGATCTCCTTCTCGACCGCGGGGATCTCGCCGTACATGATCCGCCCGGCGGTCGCGAGGTCGCCGTCGCGCTGCGCACGGTCGGCGTCGGCGCGCAGCTGGTCGAGCCGCGCCCGCAGGTCGCCGACCCGGTTGTGGCCGGCCTTCTCCTTCTCCCACCGCGCGTTGAGCGCCGCGAGCTCCTCGCGGCGGTCGGCGAGGTCGGCGCGCAGCTTCTCGAGCCGGTCGCGCGACGCGGGGTCGTCGGCCGTCTCGAGGAACTGCTCCTCCATCTCCAGGCGCGTGACGGCGCGCTGCAGCTCGTCGATCTCGACGGGCGAGGAGTCGAGCTCCATGCGCAGCCGCGACGCGGCCTCGTCGATGAGGTCGATGGCCTTGTCGGGCAGCTGACGGCCGGTGATGTACCGGTCGGACAGGGTCGCGGCGGCGACGATCGCACCGTCGGAGATCTCGACGCGGTGGTGCGCGGCGTACCGCTCGCGCAGGCCGCGCAGGATCGCGACGGTGTCCTCGACCGACGGCTCGCCGACGAAGACCTGCTGGAAGCGGCGCTCGAGCGCGGGGTCCTTCTCGATGCGCTCGCGGTACTCGTCGAGCGTGGTGGCGCCGACCAGGCGCAGCTCGCCGCGGGCCAGCATGGGCTTGAGCATGTTCCCCGCGTCCATCGCTCCCTCGCCGCCGGCGCCCGCGCCGACCACGGTGTGGAGCTCGTCGATGAACGTGATGATCTGCCCGTCGGAGCCGGTGATCTCGGCCAGCACGGCCTTGAGCCGCTCCTCGAACTCGCCGCGGTACTTGGCGCCGGCGACCATCGAGGCCAGGTCGAGCGAGACGAGCGTCTTGCCGCGCAGCGACTCGGGGACGTCGCCCGCGACGATGCGCTGCGCGAGGCCCTCGACGACGGCGGTCTTGCCGACGCCGGGCTCGCCGATGAGCACGGGGTTGTTCTTGGTGCGGCGCGAGAGCACCTGCACGACGCGGCGGATCTCGGCGTCGCGGCCGATCACGGGGTCCAGACGACCCTCGCGGGCGCGCTGCGTGAGGTCGACGCCGTACTGCTCGAGCGCCTTGTACGTGCCCTCGGGGTTGGGGCTCGTGACGCGCCCGTTGCCACGCACGGTGGGCAGCGCGGCGACGAGCGCGTCGCGCGAGGCGCCGGCGGCGCGCAGCGCGTCGGCGACGCCGGACTGCCCGGCCGCGAGGCCGATGAGCAGGTGCTCGGTGGACACGTAGTCGTCGCCGAGCGAGCGGGCCTCGGCGTTGGCGGCCTCGATCGCGGCGGCGGTCTGGCGTGACGCGCTGGGCTGCGCGACGGACGAGCCGGTCGAGGACGGCAGGTTGACGAGGATGCCGCGCACCGCGCGCCCGAGCGCGCCGCGGTCGGCTCCGACGGCGTCGAGCAGGCCGTTGGCGACGCCGCCGTCCTGGCGCAGCAGCGCGTCGAGGACGTGGGCCGGCTCGAGCTGGGGGTTGCCGGCGGCGCTCGCGGACTGGATGGCGTCGCCGAGCGCCTCCTGCGAGCGGGTCGTGAACTTCGCGTCCAAGGGTTCCTCCTGTGCGGGTGACGCACGTCGTCGGGATGTGTCTGCCAGTCCCAACCACTGACGAACTTGAGTCTATTCCGCTCAACTTCACGCGTCACGTCGACCACGGAGCACCGACGGGACGTCTACCACGGTAGACACGACGAGGCACCTCGGTAGAATCGGCCCATGTCGCTCAACATCAAGAACGAGCGGACCCACGCGCTCGTCCGCCGCCTCGCGCACCTCACGGGCCAGTCGCAGACCGCGGCGGTCGAGGACGCGGTCGCGCGGCGCCTGGCCGAGGTCGAGTCCCTGGCGCCGACGGGGCACGTCGACACCCGCTGGGTCGACGTGCAGCACCTGCTCGTCGAGTACCGGGCCGACCTGACCCCGCAGGACCGGGCCCGCATCGCCGACGCCGACGCCGACCTGTACGACGAGCTGGGGCTGCCCCGGTGATCGTCGACACGTCGGCCGTCGTCGCGATCCTGCTCGGGGAGCCGCACGCCGAGGCGCTCGCCCGCACCGTCCTGCGCGCCCCCCGCGCGCGCATGTCCGCCGCGACGTTCGTCGAGCTGTCGGCCGTCGTGGCGCAGCGCGGCGCCCCGCAGCAGCGGCGACGCGTCGAGCACCTCCTCGACCGGCTGGGCGTCGAGGTCGTCGCCCTCACCCCCGAGCACGCGCGCCTCGCGGCCGAGGCCTACCGCGAGTTCGGCCGTGGCAGCGGGCACCCGGCGCGCCTCGACCTCGGGGACTGCTTCTCCTACGCGCTCGCGTCCGCGCTCGACGAGCCCCTGCTGTTCGTCGGGGACGACTTCGCACGGACCGACCTGCGCGCGGCGTGGTCGCCGGGCTGACGGACCCGCAGGTGCCCGCCGCCCACGCGTCGGCCCGCTGTCACGCCGTCGTCACCGCCCCGCCACCCACGGCTCCTAGCGTCGGGCGCGACCGACGAGCAGAGAGCAGGGCACCGATGACCCTCACCATGACCCTCGTCCGCCACGGGCGGACCCACTTCAACGCGCGCCGCATCCTGCAGGGCCGCTGCGACTCCCCCCTCACGCGCGACGGCCGAGCCGGCGTCCGGACCACCGCGCGCCACCTCGCCGCGACGCCGTTCGCCGCCGCGTGGGCGTCGCCGTCGGGACGCGCCGTCGCGACGGCCGTCGAGCTGCTGCGCCACCACCCCGACGTGCCGCTGCGCACCGACCCCGGCCTGCTGGAGTACGCGTTCGGCGTGTACGAGCAGAAGGCCGAGCGCGTGCTCGACGAGGTCGTCGCCTGGCCCGACCTCGTCGCCGACGTGCTCGCCGGGACCCACCCCGGCCTGCCGGGCGGCGAGAGCGGCCGCGACTTCATGGACCGCACGCGGGACGTCTTCGCGCGCATCGCGGCGACGCACGACGAGGGTCACGTCCTCGTCGTCGGCCACGGCCTCGCGCTCGGCGCGTACCTCGCGACGGTCGACGACGTGGGCCTGGTCCCCCTGCCCAACGCGTCGGTGTCGACCGTCGAGGTCGAGCGCGACGGCACCGTGCGGCTCACGTCCGTGGCCGTGGACGTCGCGCAGCAGGGCCACGTCGCCGCGCGTCCGATGCGCGTCGCGACCCCGGTGGCGTCGGTCGCCTGACGCGCGGCAGGACGCCGGGCCGGCGTCGCGCCGCGGAGGTCGGGCGGGTCAGATCTGCGCGACCCGCCCGACCTCGTCGCGCAGCTGCTCGGCCAGCCGGGCGAGACCCGCGTCGCCGGCGGCCTGCGCGATCGCGACGACCTGGCCGTCCATCTCCTGCATGACCTCGCCCAGCCCGGCGAGCACCTCGACGCCGTGCGTCGCGGCCTGCTGCGCCGCGGCGACGTCGCCCGCGATCCGGTCGGAGGACGCCGCCGCCTCGTCCGCGAGCCGTCGCACCTCGCCGGCGACGACCGCGAACCCCGCGCCCGCGTGGCCCGCGTGCGCGGCCTCGATGGTCGCGTTGAGCGCGAGCAGGCGCGTGCGTGCCGCGACCTCGCGGATCGTGCCGGCGGCCTCGCCGATCCGGCCCGAGGTGTCCTCGAGCGCGCGCACGGCGGCGCCCGCGGCGTCGACCTGGCTGAGGCCGGCGCGGGACGACTCGGCGAGCGTCGCCGCGGAGGCCCCGAGCTCGACCGACGCGGCGGCGACGTGCGAGGACACCTCGACGGCCTGGTCGACGACCTGGTCCCGCAGCTCCTGCTGACCGGCGAGCTGCGCCGCCGCGGCGGCCAGCGCCTCCCGCGAGCCGTCGATGCGGCGCGCCCCCACCCGGAACGTGCCGGGCAGGCCGCGCGTGAGCAGCCGCCGGTGGTAGCGGCCGTGGGACGCGGCCTCGAGCGTCGCGCCGGACTCGCGCACGTACGCGTCGACGACGTCGAGCACGCGGTTCAGGGAGGTCCGCAGCTCCTCGAGCTCGGGGCCGACGGGCGGCACGCGGCGCTCCAGGTCGCCGTCGGCCGCGGCGCGCAGCACCTGCGTGATGAGCTCCAGCGCCTCGGGCCCGACGCCCGCGGGCGCCTGAGGGGCGGGTGCACGTCGAGCCACGTCAGGCCTCCTCGGAGTCGGAGATGATCGACCACACCAGCTCGTCGTACGTCGTCCCGGCGTCCGCGAGGTGGTCGTGCAGCGCGGCCGTCGACGCCGCGACCGCCGCCTTGGCGGTGGGCTGCGCGCGCTCGACGTCGAGCAGCCGGCGGTACAGCGGCTGCACGGCCGCGACCGCCGACGGCTGCGGCCAGCGCCGGTTCGAGTGGTGCCCGACGATCGCGCCGTCGGGGCCGAAGGTCGGCGTGACGTGCGCGAGCACCCAGTACGACGCGCCGTCGGCCGCGAGGTTGAGCACGTACGCGAACACCTCGTGGCCCGCGGTGATCGCGTCCCACAGCACCTGGAACACCGCGCGCGGCATGTCGGGGTGCCGGATGACGTTGTGGGGCCGTCCGACCAGGTCGGCCTCGGCGTACCCGCTGACCCGCAGGAACACGTCGTTCGCGTACGTGATCCTGCCCCGCGGGTCGGTCTTGGAGACGATGATCTCGTCCCGCCCGAACGTGCGCTCGACTCCGCTGGGGACCACCGGCACCGCGTGCATGCGACCGCCTCTCCGTGGTCGGGCGCCTCCCGGCCGGTGGGTCCATCGGCAGCGCGCGTGCCCGCAGGAGGGGACGTAAGTCCACTTCACCCGGTGTTCACCCGATCTTCCTGGACGCCCGTCCAGGACCGCCGCTCGCGGGACCTCACCCCCGCCGACCACGACGCCGCGTGGCAGGATCGAGCACGTGGCCGACGACGACGCGCGCGCGAGGCGCGACCTGTGGGACCGCGAGACGTCCGACGTGCTCGGCGACCGCTGGCGGTCGCGCACGCTGCACCTGCGGCCCGACGACGTCGCGCGCCGCACCGGCGTCGACCCCGTCGCGACGCTCGTGCGCCGCGTGCCCGACGGTGAGCCGTCGCGACGCGCCGTGCTGTACCTGCACGGGTTCGTCGACTACTTCTTCCAGACGCACGTCGGCGACGCGCTCGCCGCTGCCGGCTGGGACACCTACGCGCTGGACCTGCGCGACCACGGCCGGTCGATCCGGCCCGGGCGGCCGCCCAACGAGACGACCGACCTGGCGGTGTACGCGCAGGAGATCGACGCCGCGGTGCGCGCCGTGCGGCTGGAGCACGACGACGTCGTGCTGCTGGGCCACTCGACGGGCGGCCTCACGGCCGCGCTCTGGGCAGACGCGCGGCGCGGGCTCGGGCTCGTCGACGCGCTCGTGCTGAACTCGCCGTGGCTGGACCTGCGCGGCTCGTGGACCGAGCGGGCGGTCGTGACGCGCGTGATCGACCGCGTCGGACGCGTCGCGCCGCAGGTCCGGCTGCGGAGCCTGGCACCGCACTACGGCCGCGCGCTGCACGCCGCGACGGGCGGCGAGTGGGACTACGACCTGACCTGGAAGCCGCACGAGGGCTTCCCGGTGCGGGCGGGCTTCGTCCGCACGGTGCGTCGCGGGCACGCGCGCGTGGCCCGCGGGCTGACGATCGACGTGCCCGTGCTCGTGCTCGCGTCCGACGCGGCCGGGCCCGACGACGTCGAGCACGACGCGCTGCTGTCGACCGACTCGGTGCTCGACCCCGCGCAGATCGCCGCCCGTGCGCACCTGCTGGGGACCGACGTGACGTACGTCGAGGTGCCGGGCGGTGCGCACGACCTCGCGCTGTCCGCGCCCGACGTGCGCGAGCGGTACCTGGGCGAGGTCGTGACGTTCCTGCACGAGCGCGTCGGCTGAGGCCCGGCGTCCTGACGGCCCGGGCGGGTGACCACCCGTCGGCTCAGGCGGGCGGCGGCACGAGCGACGGCTCGTGCGGCTCTGCCAGCGACAGCACGACGCCGACGACGCCGGGGATCGCACGCACGTCCCGCTCGACCGCGGCGAGCAGGTGCGACGCCTCCTCCTCCCCCGGGTCGCCCACGAGGTCGACGGCCCCGGTGAGCAGCACGCGCCGCGCACCGACGACCTCGATGTGCAGCTGCGTGACGCGGGCGACCTGCGGCAGCGCGAGCAGACGCCGCAGCGCCGCGGCCTGCAGCACGGGGTCCACGGTCTCGCCGACCAGGAAGCGCAGGTTGCGGCCGATGAGCACGAACGCGACGTACCCGAGCAGCAGCCCGACGAGGATCGACCCGACCGCGTCGGGCACGCTCGAGCCCGTGACCTCGTGCGCCGCGATGCCCGCGGCGGCGATGACGATGCCGACCAGCGCGGCCGCGTCCTCGAAGAACACGGCCCTCACGGTCGGGTCGGACGTCGCGAGCACCTGCTCCAGCAGGCCCCGCTCGCGGCGGCGCGCCTCGGCGCGCGACTGCCGCCACGCCTGCACGAACGACACCGACTCGAGCACGAACGCGATCGCGAGCACGAGGTACGCGACCGGGAAGTCGGTCGCCGGCTCGGGGTGGAGGAGCTCCTGCACGCCGTGCGTGACCGACACCCCGGCCCCGACCGCGAACAGCCCGATCGCGGCGAACATCGACCACACGTAGACCTCGCGGCCGTACCCGAACGGGTGCGCGGCGTCCGGGGCGCGGGCGGCGCGGCGCTGCGCGACCAGCAGGAATACCTCGTTGCCGGTGTCCGCCCACGAGTGCGCGGCCTCGGCGAGCATCGACGCCGCGCCCGTCAGCACGGCCGCGACCGTCTTGGCGACGGCGACGAGCGCGTTGGCCGCGAGCGCGAGCACGACTGTGAGCGTGGACTCGCCGCCCGGCTCGTCGTCGCCGGGCGGCGTCAGCGCGTCGAGCGCGTCGCCCGCGGGCGCCTCGTCGCCGTCCGCGGCACCCTCGGGGGCGGTGCGGTCGGGCGGTGACGGGCGCGTGACGTCGGTCATGGTCCTGGCGTAGCACGCGGACCCGTGGTGCGCGACGCGGGCACGAGTGGTTGGCTGTGCTCCGCCGCCGCGGTCCCGCGCGCGGCCCTCGACCCGCAGGAGCCGTGCCGTGACCCTGAGCCCCAGCCCATGGCCCGCCGGCGTCCCCGGCTGGGCGGACATGGTCGTCACGGAGCTCGCGCCCACGCAGCGGTTCTACGGCGGCCTGCTGGGCTGGCAGTTCGTGGTCGGCGGGCCCGAGACGGGCGGGTACGTCACGGCGACGCTCGACGGCTGCGCGGTCGCCGGCCTCGCGGTCGCCGACGTGCCGAGCCCCGCGGGGTGGTGCGTCTACCTCGCGACCGACGACGTCAGCGCGAGCACCGCGCGCGCCGTCGAGGCCGGTGCCACCGTCCTCATGGGCCCCACCACCGAGCTCGACCTGGGCCGCCGCGCGGTGCTGATCGACCCGACCGGTGCCACCGTCGGGCTGTGGGAGTCGGGCCGGCAGACGGGCTGGGAGGTCACCGACGTGCCCGGCGCGTTCGTGTGGGCCGAGCAGATGTCGCACGACCCGGCCGCCGCGCGCCGCTTCTACACGGCCCTGTTCGGGTACGAGCAGCAGGACATGAGCGCGCCCGACTTCACGTACACGTCGCTCGGCATCGGCGGCTCGCCCGCCGCGGGCGTCGGCGGCTACGGGCCCGGCGCGGGCGACGTGCCCGCCGCGTGGACCTGGTACGTCGCGGTCGAGGACGCCGACGCGATCGCGCCCCTGGTCGCCCACCTCGGCGGCGAGGTGGTCAGCGGCCCCGAGGACACGCCCTACGGGCGCGTGCTGCTGGTCCGCGGGCCTGCGGGCGAGGTCCTCGCGCTGGTCGAGCAGCCGGACGACGCGACCGCCTGACGCTCGCCGGAGCGGGCCACGGAGCACGGCTGCGTAGGGTGGGCCCGTGCGGCCCGACGTCTTCACCCACCGCGCGTCGCGACCCCACGAGCCGCTGCGCACGTTCCACCCGCGCCGCGCACCCCTGGGGCGGGACCGCACCGACGCGCTCGAGCGGCTCTTCGACCGCTGGGGCTTCTCGGTCGACAACGACCGCGTGCCGCCGCCGCGCACGCCCGACGGGCTGCTCGACACGGCCGCGCTGTTCGGCCGCACCGCGCCGCTGGTCGTCGAGATCGGCTCGGGCATGGGCGACGCGACCGCCGCGATGGCCGCCGCCGACCCCGACCGCGACTGGCTCGCGGTCGAGGCGCACCTGCCGGGCGTCGCCGCGCTGCTGCTGCTCGTCGAGCGCGAGGGCCTGACGAACGTGCGGGTCGCGCACGGCGACGCGCTGCGCCTGCTGCGCACCGCGGTCGCACCCGGGTCGCTCGACGCGGTGCACGCGTTCTTCCCCGACCCGTGGCCCAAGGCCCGCCACCACAAGCGCCGCCTCGTGCAGCCCGCGCACGTCGCGCTGCTGCGCGACCGGCTGCGCGTCGGCGGCACGCTGCACGTCGCGACCGACTGGGCGGACTACGCGACGCAGATGGTCGACGTGCTCACCGCCGACCCCGACCTGACCGGCGGCGCGGTCGGGCGGCCCGCGCACCGGCCCGTGACGCGGTTCGAGCAGCGTGGCCTCGACCTGGGCCACGAGGTCACCGACGTCGTCGTGCGGCGCGTCCGGTGAGGCTGCTCCTGGTGCCCGGCACCAGCCCCGACCGGTGGTCGCGCGTGTGGCGCGAGCGCCTGCCCGACGACCCGCTCGACGTCGTGCACGCCGAGCCCGCCGCCGCGGTCGCCGCGGTGCTCGCGGGCGACATCGACGCGGCCGTGCTGCGACTGCCGCCCGCACCCGCCGACGGCGCGGCACTCACGCCGCCCCCGGGCCTGCCCACGACGACGCCCACGACGCGCGACGGCTGGGCGGTCGTGCCGCTGTGGACCGAGACGACCGTCGTCGTCGTGCCTGCCGACCACGTGCTCACGGTCGTCGACGAGGTCGACGTCGCGGACCTCGCGGGGGAGACGCTGCTGATCCCCGCGGACGACGTGCTCGGGTGGACGCCGCCCGGCGTCGACGTCGTCGAGGTGCCGGACGCCGCGACGGGCGCCGACCTCGTCGCGAGCGGCGCCGGGCTGCTCGTCGTGCCGCACGCGCTCGCGCGCCTGCACGACCGGCGCGGCACGACCGTGCGCCCCGTGCCCGACGCGCCCGGGTCACGGCTCGCGCTCGTGTGGCGGACCGACGCCGAGCACCCGCACGCGCAGGAGCTCGTCGGGATCGTGCGCGGCCGCACCGCGGGCAGCTCGCGCGGGGACGCGCCGTCGGCCGGCGGGGACCGCGGCGGGCGCGGCACCGGTCGGGGTGGGCCCGACGGCCGCGGCGGCGACGCGCCGACGCCGCGGCGGACGGGCCGGCCGACGCCCCGCACCCCGGGACGCGGCGACGGACGCCCCCGCGGCGGCGGGGGCCGACGCACGCGCTGACACCCGCCCCGGCGGCCACGGGCACGACGAGGCGTCACCCCCGCCGACCGACGCCGGTGGTCACCACCACCCGGGCGAGCTCGCGCCGCGACGGGATCCCGAGCTTGCGGCACGCGTGGTAGACGTGCGACTCGACCGTCCGCACGGAGAGCACCAGCCGGTCCGCGACCTCGCGGTTCGTCAGCCCCTGACCCACGAGCAGGGCGACCTCGAGCTCACGGTCCGACAGCACGGCGTCGACGCGGCCCGGCACGGACGCCCCGGCGTCGGCGTCCGGCGCGATCCCGACACGCCCGCCCGCCACGGTCAGTCGCTGCACGATCCGTTCGAGGCGCGGCGCCGCCGCGACGGCCGCACGCACCGGCTTCAGGTCGACCGGCGTCGCGTCGTGCGCCGCGGGCCACGCCTCGACCACGCGCGCCCCCATGTCGACCAGCGGGAAGGCGCGGTGCTCGGCCGGTACCGTCGCGAGCGTGCGCCGTGCACCGGCGTCGTCCCCGAGCGCCGCCCGTGACGACCCGAGCGCGCAGACCAGCAGGGCCCGCAGCACCCCGGCCTGGCCGGCGGGCATGCGTGAGGCCGCGGCCGCGAGCTCCTCGACGACCGCGGCACCGTCGCCACGGTCGAACGCGAGGCACGCCCACGCGACGTTGACGAGCCCGATCTCCGCCGGGCCGCCGCGGACCCCGGCGGCGAGCGTGCACGCGACCACCCAGTCCTCGAGGTCGTCGGGGCGGTGACCGCCCAGGGCCGCAGCGGCCGCGAGCACACACAGCGCCCACAGCTCGTCGCCGAGGCCGACCGTGCGCCCGCCGACCGGGTCGCGCAGCAGCGCGCGCGTCTCCCGCGCGAGCCGCTCCGCCTCGGGGTGCGCACCCAGCACGACGGCCGCGAACGTCGCGAGCGCGGCCGCCCGCACCGCCGTCCGCGGGTGCGCGGCACCGTCGAGCGCGTGGCGCGCCGCGATCAGCGCGCGGTCCCAGTCGAGCACGAGCGCCGCCCGCTCGGCGCGCAGCAGCACCAGCTCGGCCCGCGCGACGCCCCGCACGTGCTCGGGGAAGGTCGGCACCTCGACGCGCGCGTCGGGAGGCATCCACCGCACGAGGTCCGTCCAGCAGCGCACGTACCGCAGGAGGCTCGACGGCCCGAGCCGCTCGGGCTCGACGCGTTCGAGCTCGACGCGCGCCCGCGCGTCCTCGCGCAGCGCGAGCAGCGCGACCGCGCGCTCGAGCAGCACCTCGGGCGCGGTGGCGGGCACGCCTGGCATCGTCGTCCACGCGAGCGACCGCTCGTGCCGTCCCGTGCCGTTGGCGTAGCGCGCCGCGCCCACGACCAGGCGCGCCCACGTCGACGGGTGCGCGGCGTTCCACCCCTCGTCGGGCGAGCGCACCGACGCGCGCGCCACCACGAACGACGCGAGCACGTCCGACACCGGGCCCGTCGCCCGCTCCAGCACGTACTGCTCGACACCCGCCAGCACGCCCTCGACCGCGGCGTCGCCGAGCTGCTGCTCGACGACCAGCGCGGTGAGCCGGCGGACGTGCAGCCCGCGCCGGGGGCCGTCGTCGACCATCGCGAGCCGGCGCGTCACCAGGCCGTCGACCCGCTCGGCGCCGAGCACGAGGCACGCCTCGCTGTAAGGCAGGCCCGGCAGGTGCCGCAGCACGACCAGCGCCTCCTGCACGCCGGGCCCGAACGTCCCCGCCTCCGCCGTCAGCGCGTCGCGCAGGCCCGGCACCTCGACGAGGTCCAGCGGCAGCTCCAGCGGGTCGCCGCCGGCGCGGTCGCGGCGCACCGCCTCGGCGACGAGCTCGCGCAGCACGGTGCGCGACCCCCGGGCGCGCGCGACCAGGATGCGCCGGGTCGCGCGGTCCAGCGGGTGCCCGCCGCCGAACGCGTCGACCAGCGCGTCGGCGTCGGCCCGCTCCGGCTCACGCAGGTCGTGCCGCACCAGCCGGTGCGCGAGCCACAGGTCGACCAGCCGGGCGCGGACCGCCACGGCGCGCGCCGGCTCGCCGTCGCGACGCGGCGCGATCGCGAGCACCAGGTGCACGCTGCCGCGCGCGAGGCCCCGCACGAGGCGGTCCACGGTCGTGTCGTCGAGGTCCTCGGCGTCGTCGACGACGACGACGAGCGGTGCCGCGGGCGACGCGGCGTCGAGCCGTGCGACCCCCTCGTCGTCGAGGACGCCCTGCGGGAGCGACGCGAGCGGTGCGGCGGCGCGCAGCACGAGCGGGTCCAGGCCCGCGTCGCGCATGAGCGTCACGACCGCCCGCACGAGGTGCGTCTTGCCCGAGCCCAGCGGCCCCACCAACAGGGCGCCGCGGCCCGTCGTCGCGTCGTCGAGCACCGCGCGCGCGTCGCGGTCCTCGCCGATCACCGTCCCGTCCTGGCCGTCGTGCCGGTCAAGCCGTGTCGTCGTCATGCCGTGCCCCCTGGTCCCCCCTGCCCCCTGCCGACGCGCCGGGGGGAGGCTCGTCCGTCCCACCGTACGTAGTCGCAGGCCTCACCACCGACCGCTACTGGGTTCCTTCACCCATGCCGGACCTGCGAACACGGATCCCTGCGCCCGTCCGGTACGGAACCGTCACGGTGCGTCCGATTCGTCCCTCGGTGCGGACCTAGCGTCCGGGACGTCGTGGACGGAGCACCGCCCACGGCTCCGAGAGGACCGACGACCGGTGGGGTGGGACATGGTGAAGCACGGGACGACGACGAAGGTGGTCGACGAGGGCAGGCGCACGCAGCGGCGTCGCAAGGCGTTCGCGCTCACGGCGGCCGGAACCGTCCTGGGGGTGGGAGGCGTCGCGACGCTCGCGGCGTGGACCGACGTGGAGTGGGTGTTCGGCGGCGACGGCGCCGGCGGCCCCGGCGTCTCGACCTCGACGTTCGAGGTGCAGCAGAACACGACGGCGGCCGTGGACGCAGCCGCGTGGACCGACGAGGAGGACAACCCCGGTGGCGAGATGGTGTTCTCGGCCGCGGCGACCGCGTTCACACCCGGCGACACGACGTACGCACCCGTCGCGCTGCGCACGTCGCCCACGTCCATCGCGGGCGACGTCGACCTGCAGGCCGCGGTGACGGCGACCGGCATCACCGCGGCGGACCCCGGCGGGCTCCTGTTCGACGCGATCGACGTGCGGGTCGCCACCGACGACGCGCCGTTCCTGTGCGACGCGAGCGCGTTCACCGGCGCGCCGGGGGGCCCGACGCTCATCGCCGACGGCGACCTCGGCACGACCGGCGGCTCGGCGACGCAGACGCTCGCGGCGGCGGCCGGCTCGGTGCAGTACTACTGCTTCGAGCTCGAGCTGCCCGACCCGCTGCCGCTGGCACCGGGCACCACGGCCGACGACTACATGGGCCGGTCGATCGCGCCCGCCTGGGCGTTCGCGGGCGAGTCGGCGTGACCACGGGCGAGGTCGACGGCGCGGCCGTCGCGGTGCGGGCTCGGAACCACCGCACCGCCGCGGCCCACCGGCAGGACCGGGCCCTGCACCGGGCGCCGGGGCACGCCCGGACCGGGTGGTCGCTGCGCGACGTCGCGCTCGTGGCCGTCGGGGCGCCCGGCGTGCTGGTGGTCGGGTGGCTCGTGGCCTCCTGGGCGCTGTCGGCCTCGCTCGTCGTGCTGGTCACCGGGTCGATGTCGCCGGGCATGCCGGCCGGCACGGCCGCGGTGGTCCGCACGACCCCGGCGGCCGACCTGCGGGTCGGCGACGTCGTGACCGTGCCGCGCGGCGACGGCGCGCGGGTCACCCACCGCGTCGTCGCGATCGACGACGTGCCGGGGCAGCCGCAGGAGCGGCTCCTGACGCTGCAGGGCGACGCGAACCGGACCACCGACCGCGACCCGTACCGGGTCGCGACGGCGGGTCGCGTCGTCGCGTCGCTGCCGGGTGCCGGGCGCGTGCTCGAGACGGTCCGGCAGCCGGCGGCGGCCGGCGCCGGGGTGCTGCTCGTCGCCGCGCTCGTGGCGTGGGCGCTGTGGCCCGAGCGACCGCGCGACGACGACCGGCGGGCCGTGGGTGCGAGGGGAACCACGGCCCGCCGGACCGCGTGACGGGACGGCGGCCGGGGGCCGAGCGACGACCGGGAGGGGGCGACGATGCGACGGGGCTTCGCGCTGACGGGGACGACCGCCGTGGTGGTCGGTGTCGTGCTGGGGGCGGGATCGGCCGCGACGGCCATGCAGGACGTGCCCGAGACGGGCACGACGGGCCGGCTCGTGCTGTCGTCGTCGCACAGCCCGGCGCAGTTCGTGCTCGCGCCGGGCGAACCGGCGCACTGGCGGGTCGACGCCCGGCTGGAGGACGCCTCGCGCGCCGAGCTGGAGGTCGAGGTCCACAGCAAGGGCGACGTCGCGGAGCACCCGCGCGGGCTCTGGCTCGACGTGCGCCGGTGCGACGTCCCGTGGCAGGAGTCCCCGGGCACGCCGACGTGCGCGGCGGGCGAGCGCGCGATCACCAGGCTCGCCCCGGGAGCGAGCACCGCGGACCCGGGCGCGGGGCCGCTGTTCGCGCTGGACCCCGTGGTCGCGGGCTCGCCCGAGCACCTGCTGGTCTCGCTCGGCGTCGAGGACTCCCCCGAGGCCGCGGCGGACGAGACGCTCATGGGGCTCGACAACGCGGTCGGTCTCGGGCTGCGGGCCGTCGCGATCGACGACGTGCCGGTGCCCACCCCGTCCGCGTCCGCCCCGGCACCCGGGGCTCCCGGTACCGGGGCACCACCCGTCGCCGGCGGCCCCGGCGGGCGGCTGCCGCGCACCGGCGACGACCCCGTGCTGCTGGCGCTGGCGGCCGCGGCGTCGCTCGGGCTCGGCGCTGGCCTGCTGCGGGCCGCGCGTCGCCCCGCACCGTCGACATCGAGGAGAGGCTGACATGCGCGCTGCCGTCCGGGCCCTCGTGGCCGCCGCCGCGGCCGCTGCGGTGGCCGCCCCCGCCGTCGTCTCGACGTCGACCGCCGCGTGGCGCGAGGACGAGTGGACGCACGGGCTGACCGCGACGTCGTCGCTGCGCTGCGGCCAGGACGAGCGGTTCGCGGCGACCTCCGCGGGCCGCTTCCTGTCCGGCAGCCTGCTCGGGACGGACCTCGACCCGGTCGCCGCGCTGCAGGGGGTCCGCCTGACGCGCACCGCGGACGGCACGCTCACGGTCGCGCCGCCGACCGCGATCGACCCCGGCTCGTCGGCACCCACGGCGACCCGGCTCAACCCGTTGACGGCGAGCGCCCTGAGCGTGGTCGGCCTCGACCTCACGGGCCTGGGCGTCGGGCTGCCGGTCGGCTCGGCGGGAGCCCTCAACCAGTACGCGCAGGTCTCGGGCCACGGCACGGCCGCCGGCGCCGCGGGACTGGTGAGCGACAGCGGTGGCGTCCAGGTGACGCCGACGACCCCGTCGGACCAGCTGCCCGGCCCGGCCTACGTGTCGCTCGGCACGCTGCTGCCGGCGATCACCAACCTCGCCGACGCGCAGCTGCGGGTCGGCGCGGTCGCGTCGAGCGCGCAGCTCGACGGCTGCGCCGACCTGCGCGCGATGCTCTGGGGCGACGGCGTGGTGACCGGGGCGACGCGCAGCTACGGGGTCGCCGACCTCGGGCTGCGGACGACCAGCCCCGTGCTGGGGCAGCTCGTGCAGGCGGTGAACGCCACGGTCGGCACGGTGCAGACCAACCTGGGGACGCTCGGAGGCACGTCGGGGCCGATCGCCGCGGCGATCCGCACCGGCCTGCTGGGGCAGCTCGGCGCCGGGCTGACTCTCGCACCGCTGTCCGGCACGGTCACGGTCTCCACGCCGAACGTCGCGGGGGCGGTCGCCCCCCTGCTCACGGCACCGCTCACCGACGGCGTGGTCACGCTGAACCTGTCGTCCGGCGTGATCGACGTCGACCTCGACGCGCTGCTCGGCTACGCGCCGGGCGCGCTCAGCAGCCAACCACCCAACACCGAGGTCGTGCTGAACGCCGCGGTGCTCAACCCTCTGCTGACGCGGGTCGGTGCGCTGCTCGACACGTGGACGGGGCAGGTGGTCCAGGCGATCCTCACGGCGGTCCGGTCCGCGACCGTGACGGTCGACCTCACCACGACGGTGGCGGCGAGCGCGACCGTGCTCGGCACCCCCACGACGGTGAACGTCGCGGGGGTCCGCGTGCAGCTCACCGCACCCGTCGGGGCGATCCTCGACTCCGCGGCGGGCACCGCGGTGCCGCCGACGGCGACCGTCTCCGTCACGGCGACAGGGATCACCGGCACGGTCGTGAACACCGTCCTCGGCGTCCTCGGGCTCTCGCTGGGCTCGATCACCGGCGCGCTCAACGGCTCGGGTGCGGCGCTGCTGGGACTGGTCGCACCCGTGCTGCGGACCGCGCTGGTCGTGCCCGTCACCACCCTGGGGGCGACGCTCGCGACGCTGTCCGGCACGCTCGTGGCGGCGCTGTCGTCGCTGGTCACGGTGCTGCCGAGCGTCGTCTCGCTCATGCTCAACGTGCAGCCCGACCGCCCCGGCGCGCCGCCGGGCGAGCCGTACACGGCCGGGACGGCGACGAGCACGCCCGAGTACCGCGTGACCGCGCTGCGGCTGGGCCTCGCGCGGTACACGAGCAGCGCGGACGTCGCGCACCTCCGGTTTGCGACGTCGAGCGCCGGGCCCGTGACGGCACCCTGAACGGCCGGCCGGGCGGGACACTCGTCCCGCGCCGCCCGGTTTTCACCCCGCGGTTCACCTCATCGGATGTGCCTCACGGCCGACGGACTGGCACCCGGGTCGTCGTCCGACCGCCCGGGCAGCCGGCAGGGGGCGCCGACGCCCAGGAGGCCATCGTGAGCCAGTTCCGGATCCGCACCCGCATGGCCGCGCTCGTGGTCCTCACCGCGATCGGACTGCTGATCCTCACCGCGGTCGCGGTGGGCGGTGTCGAGCGGCGCATCCTCGCCGAGCGCTCCACCGCGACGCAGCACGTGGTCGAGTCCGCGCTGGGAGTCGTCGAGGCGTGGGCGGCCCGCGCGCAGAGCGGCGAGGTCACGGTCGAGGAGGCGCAGGCCGGCGCCCTCGCGACGATCGGGACCATGCGCTACGGCGGCGACGAGTACTTCTGGGTCAACGACATGGGCCCGACGATGCTCATGCACCCGATCAAGCCCGAGATGGACGGCACACCGCTCGGCGACTACGAGGACCCGGACGGGCTCAAGCTGTTCGTCCGCATGGTCGAGGTCGTCGAGGCCGACGGCGCCGGGACGGTCGCGTACCAGTGGCCCAAGCCGGGCGCCGAGGACCCGCAGCCCAAGATCTCGTACGTCGCGGGCTACGAGCCGTGGGGCTGGGTCGTGGGCTCGGGCATCTACGTCGACGACGTGCAGGCCGCGGCGCTCGCCGACGCGGTGCCCGTGATCGGCGTGTCGCTCGCGGTGCTGCTCGTGCTGGCCGGCGCCGGGATCGCGGTGCAGCGCTCGATCGTGCGTCCCCTCGGGCAGGCCACCGACGCACTCGCGTCGGGCGACTCCAGCGCGCGCCTGGACACCGGCCGCGAGCGCACCGAGCTCGACCGGCTCGCGATGGCGCTCAACGGGACCCTCGACCGCACGACGGCCGCGACGACCGAGGTGACGACCTCGGCGCGTGCCGTCGCCGAGGCCGCCGCGACGCTCGTCGGGTCCTCGCAGGAGCTCACGGTCGCGGTGCAGGAGTCGACGGAGCAGCTGCGCGGCGTGTCGGTCGGCGCGGGCGAGGTCGCCGACCGCGTCGAGTCCGTCGCGGCGGGCGCTCACCAGATGGACGCGTCGATCGGCGAGATCTCCCGCACCACCGCCGACGCGGCCGCGATCGCCGCCGACGCCGTGCGGATCGCCGAGGAGACGCAGCGCTCGGTCGCCGAGCTCGGCGAGTCCTCGGCGCAGATCGGCTCGGTCGTCAAGGTCATCACGGGCATCGCCGAGCAGACCAACCTGCTCGCGCTCAACGCGACCATCGAGGCCGCGCGCGCGGGCGAGGCCGGCAAGGGGTTCGCCGTCGTCGCGGGCGAGGTCAAGGACCTCGCGCAGGCCACGGCCCGCGCGACCGGGCAGATCGGCGACCAGGTCGACCAGATCCAGTCGGCCGTGAGCCGTGCGGTCGAGGAGATCTCGCGGATCAGCGACGTCGTGTCCCGCATCGACGACTACCAGACGACCATCGCGGGCGCCGTCGAGGAGCAGACCGCGACGACCGCGCAGATGGCGCAGGCCGTCGCGGAGGCCGCGCGCGCAGGCCGCGGCATCGAGTCCGGGATCGGCGGCGTCGAGGAGCGGCAGGAGCGCTCGCTCGACGGGATCGCGACGATCCGCACCGCCGCCGACGAGCTCTCGGGCACCGCGCGCCGCCTCGAGGAGTCCGTCGCGGCGCTGCGCGCCTGACGCCACCGCCCCATCACGGCGGCCGAGTGCGGGCTTCAGCCGCTCCTGCGCCCTCG
>NZ_LNTD01000010.1 GCF_001462455.1 Cellulomonas sp. B6 | reverse complement strand
CCCGCGCGTCGAACCGCCGGCACGTGCACCGCCGGCGGCGGGGTACGTGTCGCGCAGCTTGCGCACGACCGGGGGCTCGATCGTCGAGGACGCCGAGCGGACGAACTCACCGAGCTCGTTCAGCTTGGTCATGAGGGACTTGCTGTCGACTCCGAGCTCCTTGGCGAGCTCGTAGACGCGGACCTTGGCCACATCTCTCCTGTCCTGGTCCGCCCCGGACAGGGTGGACCGTCGTTAGTGCTGGGTACTCATCGCTGGGTACTCATCGGTGCGTGCTCATCGGGTCGCCATCGGCTTCCAACCCGCTTCCCTGTCGACGGTCGGCACCGGGGTCGGTCCCCGGCGCCGTGGTGCTCTGCTGTGGCTGGTCCTGCTCCGCGGCCCGCGCGACGGCGCGTGCCACGTCCTCGGTGCCCCAGGGGCCCGGGTTCCGCAGCGCGCGTCCGAACGCCCGCCGCTTCTCGGCGAGCTCGAGGCACCGCTGGTCGGGGTGCAGCCACGCACCCCGGCCCGGCATCCGGCGACGCTCGTCGACGACCAGCACGGGAGAACCCGTGCCGCCCTCGGCGAGCACCACCCTCAGCAGGGCCGACCTGGGCCCGGTTCCACGGCACCCCACGCACGTGCGGACAGGCCCCTGCTCGGGCACGGGAGGTGCGGGATCGGGGGTCCGCCTGCTCGGCGGGAGGTGCCGGGCGCTCGGCCCAGCCTCCGTCAGTCTAGCGCGCCGGGTCACCGGGCGTGACCGGACGCCCCCGCAGGAGGGCCGTCGGGGGTCGTGGGGGCCGCGCCGGCGGCCGGCTCGGCGTCGGACCGGATGTCGATCCGCCACCCCGTGAGCTTCGCGGCGAGGCGGGCGTTCTGCCCCTCCTTGCCGATCGCGAGCGAGAGCTGGTAGTCCGGCACGACGACGCGCGCGGCCTTCGCGTCACGGTCGACGACCGTGACGTCGAGCACACGCGCGGGTGACAGCGCGTGCGCGATCATCTCGGCGGGGTCGTCGGAGTGGTCGACGATGTCGATCTTCTCGCCGTGCAGCTCGGCCATCACGGCACGCAC
The DNA here is from genome assembly GCF_001462455.1 of Cellulomonas sp. B6. GTDB lineage: Bacteria > Actinomycetota > Actinomycetes > Actinomycetales > Cellulomonadaceae > Cellulomonas. Next base: position 18,820 of record NZ_LNTD01000010.1, on the reverse strand, counting down.
GCGCCCGCCCATGGGGCCGATGCAGGCGCCCTTGGCGTTGACGCCGGCGACGTTGGCGCGCACGGCCATCTTGGTCCGGTGGCCGGCCTCGCGCGCCATCGCGGTGATCTCGACGGTCCCGTCGGCGATCTCGGGCACCTCCAGCGCGAAGAGCTTGCGCACGAGGTTGGGGTGCGTGCGGGACAGCGTGATCTGCGGACCACGGGGGCCGCGCGCGACGTCGAGCACGAACCCGCGCAGGCGCTCGCCGTGCACGTACCGCTCGCCCGGGACCTGCTCGTGCTGCGGGAGCACGGCCTCGACGCCGCCGACGTCCACGAGCACCGTGCGCGGGTCGCGCCCCTGCTGGATGACCCCGCCGAGCACCTCGCCGGCCTTGCCGCGGAACTGGCCGAGCACCTGGTCGTCCTCGGCGTCGCGCAGGCGCTGGACGATCACCTGGCGCGCGGTCGACGTCGCGATGCGGCCGAACCCGGCGGGCGTGTCCTCGTACTCGGGGGGCTCGGGGGCGTCCTCGGGGGCGTCCTCGTCGCGCGGGTCGCGCGCCCACACGGTCACGTGCCCCGTGCGCCGGTCCACCTCGACGCGCGCCCGCTGCTGCGCACCGGGCGTGCGGTGGTAGGCCGAGAGCAGCGCCTGCTCGATCGCCTCCACCAGCACGTCGAGGCTGATCTCGCGCTCGCGCTCGATGAGTCGCAGCGCCTGCATGTCGATGTCCACGTCAGCCCCTCACTGCGCCGGCGTCGTGCCGGCCGGCGTCCTCGTCGGACTCGTCGTCGCGCACCGCGGCGAGGTCCACCTGCACACGTGCGTCGCGCACGTCCTGCCATGCCAACGTCACGGGTGCGCCCTCGACGGGGCGGCGCCCCTTGCCGGGGACGGTCACGGGCACGACGACGACCGTGGGTTCGGCGCCCGCGGCGACGTCGTCCAGCCGGCCCGTCACCGTGCGCCCGTCGACCGCGCGCACGACGACCGTGCGCCCCACCGCGCGGCGCCAGTGACGGGCCGCGGTGAGCGGACGCTCGGCGCCCGGGCTGCCGACCTCGAGGGTGTACACGCCCGGCACGACGTCGGCCGCGTCCAACGCGTCCGACACGGCCTGCGTGACGTCGCCCACACGGTCCAGGTCGAGCGCTCCGAGGTCGTCCTCGGTGAGGTCCACGACGACGCGGACGACGGTCCGCCCCCCGCTGCGTGCGACCTCGAGGTCGTCCAGCAGCAGGCCGGCGCCGGTCACGGCGGCCTCCACGACCTCCCGCACGCGCGGTGCGGTTCCTGGCGCGACCATGACTCGGCCTCCTGTCGGCTCTCCTGCTGCGGGGCGCAGGCGGCGACCCTGTGACGTTGTCGCACCAGCGTAACGACTCCCGACGGGCCCACCCGACGTGCCCGCCCGGCGTGCTCGGCGCGGACGCCCGGCCGTGGGAGGATCGCGACCGATGCGCCCGTCCTCCTCCCCCCGTCCCACGCGTCGGCCCGTGCCCGGTCGGGGCGCCCGCGCGAGCCGCTCGCTGCGCGCCGTCGTCGCGCTGCTCGTGGGGACGCTCCCCCTGGTCGGGTGCGACCTGCGACTCGAGACGCCCCCGCCGGCCGAGCCGTCGCCGGACGCGACCGAGCAGGTGCGCGCACGCACGGTCGACGACGCGCTCGCCCTCGCCGCAGCAGCAGCGGCGCTGTCGTCGCAGGGCGCCGACGACGCGGTCCGGACCACGCTCGACGACGTCGCGGCCTTCTCGACGCGGCACGCCGAGGAGCTGGGCGGCGTCTACGACTCCGGGCTGCCCGCGCCGACGCCCGCGGCGACGCCGAGCCCGGCGCGCGCGCTGCCCGAGGACGTCACCGGACTGCTGACCGAGCTCGCCACCGCCGCGGACCGCGCCACCGGCGATGCCGACGACGTCCCGGACGGTGCGCTCGCACGTCTCGTGGGATCGGTCGCCGTCGCGCGCGACGCGCTCGCCGACCGGCTCGCGTCGACGTCCGGCCTCCCGCGCCCCGAGCGCGCGACGGCAGCCGACGGCGGGCCGCAGGACGACGACCAGGGCGACGACGCCTCCCCCGCGTCCGACGCCGCGGCGACGGCCGACGGCACGGCGACGGCCGATGGCACGGCGGCGGCCGGCACGGACGCCCCGGCCGCCGCGGTCGCGCTCGCGCACGACGAGGCGGCCTGGACCTTCACCGTGCTGGCCGCGCGCACGTCGGACGACCGGCGCGCGGCGCTGCTGGCCGCGTCCGCGCGCCACCGCGCGGCGTCCGACGACTGGGCCCGCGCCGCCGGCGTCGAGGGGCGTCCGCAGGACCCGCGCCGTGCGGCGTACGCGCTGCCCGCGACGCTCGACGACCCCGCGGTGGCCGACGCGCTGCCCCGCACGCTCGAGCAGGCCGTCGCCGACGCGTGCTCGGCAGCGGTCGCGTCGTCGTCGGCCGGTGCGCGCGACGACGCGCTCGACTGCCTGCTCGAGGCGACCGGTGCCGCGACCGCGGCGGGCGCGGCGTCCGTGCCGTTCCCGGGCATGCCGGAACTCGCGACCACGCCCGTCGGCTGATCCGCGGATAGCGCTCCAGCAGCCGCCGGGCGCCCGCGTCGCTGCGCGGGTGCCCGACGGAGCCGGTGGTGTCAGCCGGCGAGCAGCTCGTCCACGAGCTCGGCGACGCGGTCCGCGGCGGCGCCGACCGGCACCTGCTCGGGCGTGCCACCCGTGCGCGGACGCACCTCGACCACGCCCTCGGCCAGGCCCCGGCCCACGACGACGACGAGCGGGACGCCCAGGAGCTCGGCGTCGGCGAACTTGACCCCGGGCGACACCTTCGGACGGTCGTCGAACAGCACCTCGACGCCGCGCGCGGAGAGGGTCTCGGCCAGGGCCGTCGCCGCCTCGAGGACGGCCTCGTCCTTACCGGTCGCCACGACGTGCACGTGCGCGGGTGCGACGTCGGCGGGCCACGCGAGCCCCCGGTCGTCGTGGTTCGCCTCGGCCAGCGCGGCCAGGACGCGCGTCACGCCGATCCCGTAGGAGCCCATCGTGACGACCTGGGACTTGCCGTTCTGGTCGAGCACGCTCAGGCCCAGCGCCTGCGCGTACTTGCGGCCCAGCTGGAAGATGTGGCCGATCTCGATGCCACGCGCGAGCTCGAGCGGACCCGAGCCGTCGGGCGCGGGGTCACCCGCGCGCACCTCGGCGGCCTCGACCGTGCCGTCGGCCGTGAAGTCACGCCCGGCGACGAGGTCGAACACGTGCCGTCCGGGTGCGTCCGCGCCGGTGATCCAGCGCGTGCCCGGCACGACCCGCGGGTCGAGCAGGTACCGCACCGCGGTCCGCTCGGCGCCGTCGGCGACCGGCACGTTGGGGCCGAGCGCCCCGGGGCCGATGTAGCCGCGGACGAGCTCGGGGTGCGCGGCGAAGTCGGCGTCGCCGGCAGGCTCGACCTCGGCGGGCGCGACGGCGGCCTCGAGACGCTTGAGGTCGACCTCGCGGTCGCCGGGCAGGCCCACGACGAGCAGCTCACGCTCCCCCGTCGGGTGCACGAGCGCCAGCACGACGTTCTTGAGCGTGTCGGCCGCCGTCCAGGCCCGGTCGGCGCGCGCGAAGCGCTCGTTGGCGAGGGCGACGAGCGAGTCGATCGTCGGGGTGTCGGGCGTGTCCTCGACGTGCGCCACGGGCGCGTCGGACCAGTCGAGCGGTTCGGGCACGACGGTCGTCACGGCCTCGACGTTGGCCGCGTAGCCGCCGGCCGAGCGGACGAACGTGTCCTCGCCGATGGTCGTCGGCGTGAGGAACTCCTCCGAGCGCGAGCCACCCATCGCGCCGGACGTCGCCGCGACGATGACGTACTCCAGGCCGAGGCGCTCGAAGATCCGCTGGTACGCACCGCGCTGCGCCTCGTAGGACGCCGCCAGACCGGCGTCGTCGACGTCGAACGAGTACGCGTCCTTCATGACGAACTCGCGACCTCGGATCAGCCCCGCGCGCGGACGCGCCTCGTCGCGGTACTTCGTCTGGATCTGGTACAGCGCGAGCGGCAGGTCCTTGTACGACGAGTACAGGTCCTTGACCAGGAGCGTGAACATCTCCTCGTGCGTGGGCGCGAGCAGGTAGTCACCGCCCCGCCGGTCCTTGAGCCGGAAGATGTTCGGCCCGTACTCCTCCCACCGCCCCGTCGCCTCGTAGGGCTCCTTGGGCAGCAGCGCCGGGAAGTGGACCTCCTGCGCCCCGATCGCCGCCATCTCCTCGCGGACGACCTGCTCGACCTTCGCGAGCACGCGCAGGCCGAGCGGGAGCCAGGTGTAGATGCCGGGGGCGGCGCGGCGGATGTACCCCGCGCGCACGAGGAGCTTGTGGCTGGCCACCTCGGCGTCGGCGGGGTCCTCACGCAGCGTGCGGACGAACAGCGTGGACATGCGCAGGAGCATGCCCACGAGCCTAGTGGGCGCGGGCGGTCCGGCCCGCACTCCCCGTCGGCCCGGCCCCTGTCCGTCGAGGGCCGGCGGTGCGAGGATGCCGGGGTGCCGGAGCTGCCCGAGGTGGAGGCGCTCGCGCGGTTCGTGCGCGGGCGGACGGTCGGCCGTGCGGTGACCCGGGTCGAGGTCGCGGCGATCAGCGCGCTGAAGACCTTCCGCCCACCGCCGACGGCGCTGCGGGACGGCACGGTCCTCGACGTGCGCCGGCACGGCAAGTGGCTCGACCTGACCGTCGCGACGCCCGCCGACGGCGAGCTGCACCTCGTGTGGCACCTCGCGCGCGCCGGGTGGCTGCGCTGGTACGACGCGCTCCCCGAGCGTCCGGCACGGCCGGGGAAGTCCCCGATCGCGCTGCGCGTCGGGTTCGACGACGGCACGGGCTTCGACCTCACCGAGGCCGGCACCCGCAAGCGCCTGGCGGTGCACGTCGTCACCGACCCCGCCGACGTCCCGCCCGTCGGGTCGCTGGGGGTCGAGCCGCTGTCGGACGAGTTCACCCCCGAGCGCCTCGGGACGCTGCTGGCCGCCCGCAACCAGCAGGTCAAGGGTCTGCTGCGCGACCAGGGCACGATCGCGGGCATCGGCAACGCGTACTCCGACGAGATCCTGCTGGTCGCGCGCACGAGCCCGTTCGCGCCGACCCGCTCCTACGACGCGGCGCGCACGGCGACGCTCCACGCCGCGATCCGTGCGGTCCTCACCGAGGCGGTCGAGACCGCGTCCGGGCGCCCCGCGGCCGAGCTCAAGGACGCCAAGCGGCGCGGCATGCGCGTGCACGGGCGCACCGGTCTGCCGTGCCCCGGCTGGGACGGCACGCCGTGCGGCGACACCGTGCACGAGGTGTCGTTCGCCGACTCGTCGTTGCAGTACTGCCCGACGTGCCAGACGGGCGGCCGCCCGTTGGCCGACCGGCGCATGTCGCGCCTGCTGCGCTGACCGCGCCGCCCGCGGACGCACCCGACGGCCGTCCGCAGCCGGATCGCGGAACCGCCCCGGCGTCGACGCCCGCGCGGCTAGCGTGGTCGCCGTGAGGCCCACCGTGCGCGACCACGCGCTGCCCGCCCGCTTCGCGGTGGTCGCGGGCGTCACGCTCGCGCTCCTCGTCGTCTCGCAGATCCTCCTGGCGCTGGGTCACGGCGTCGCGGCGTGGGCCCTGCTGCTGCTCACGGGCGTCGTCTCGGCCGGCAGCCACCTGGACTGGCGTCGGCGCGTCGACGGCGGACCGGTGGGCACGACCGCCGGCGGCGTCGCCCTCGTGGTCGCGCAGGTCGCGCTGTGCGGCGGCGCGTCGGTCCTCGCCCGCTCGCTCGCCGCGGACGCCCTCGCGCTCGCCGTGGCCGTCGCCGCGCTCGCCGGTGCGCTCGGCACCGCGCTGCTGCGCTGGTGGCAGCTGCGGCCCGTCGCCCCCGACCCGGTCGTCGGTCGGGCCGCGAGAGAGCAGCTCGGAGCCGCCCACCGGGGCGGCGCGTCCGCGGACGATCCCGGCCGGAACGGCACCAAGCGTCAGAACAGCACCGTCGCGTAGGCGCCGACCTCGCGGAAGCCCACCGCCTCGTACGCCCGGACGGCACGCGTGTTGTAGCCGTTGACGTACAGCGACACGACGGGCGCGACGTCGGCCCGCGTGGCCTGCACGACCGCGGCCATGCCGCTCTCCGAGAGCCGCTCGCCGCGTCGCTCGGGGTCGACCCACACCCCCTGGACCTGCGCCACCCCGCACGCGACCGCCGGCACCTCGGCCTTGAAGACCACCTGCGGGCGTCGACGCGCACCGCGCTCGACCAGGACGAACGACCGACCCTCGTCGACCAGCCGACGCACCCGGACCTCGTAGGGCCCACCCGGCCCGCTGGCCGGTGAGTAGCCGACCTCCTCGGTGAACATGCGGACGCACGCCGGCAGCACGATGTCGTACTCGTCGGGTCGTGAGCGCCGGACCCGGGGGTCGGGCGCGACGCGGGGTGCGGCGTCGATGACCATGGACGGCTGGTGGGCGCGGACCTCGCGCTCGGCGGGCCACACGCGCCGCAGACGGGACCACAGCCCGAGCACCGGCTCCGCCGCCCCGACGATCGACGAGCAGCGACGACCGCGCGCGGCGCCGAGCTCGGCGAACGCGTCCAGCGCGCGCCGCACGACGTCCGGGTCGGCCGTGCCGACCACCGGGACGAGGTTCGCCCCCACCCAGCACACGGCGTGCAGCGCACCGTCCTCGACGTAGCCCCACAGCTCACCCCCGGCACGGCGTACGCCCTGCTCGGCGGCCTGCACGAGCCTGCTCGAGGCGAGCACGGAGGCCACGGGGTCGAGCGCGCACACCGCGAGCGCGGCGGGCACGTCGCCGTCGGCGAGGACGACGGCGCCGGTCCGTCCGCCGAGCGTCGTCACGGGCGGCGTCACCATGTCCTGAGTGTGCACCACGTCCGGTGCGGACGCCGTGCACGCACCGCCGTCGCCGACGACGCTCGCGGGCCGGACCCGCGTCCGCTCACCCGACGGTGACGACGGGTGAGCCGTCGCCCGACTCCACGGGGTCCATGGACTCGGCGAGGCGCATGGCCTCCTCGATCAGCGTCTCGACGATCATGGCCTCGGGCACGGTCTTGATGACCTCGCCCTTGACGAAGATCTGGCCCTTGCCGTTGCCCGACGCGACGCCCAGGTCGGCCTCGCGCGCCTCGCCAGGCCCGTTGACGACGCAGCCCATGACGGCGACGCGCAGCGGCACCTCCATGCCCTCGAGCCCCGCCGTGACCTTCTCCGCGAGCGTGTAGACGTCCACCTGGGCGCGCCCGCACGACGGGCAGGACACGATCTCCAGCTTGCGGGGTCGCAGGTTGAGCGACTGCAGGATCTGGATGCCGACCTTGACCTCCTCGACGGGAGGCGCGGACAGCGACACGCGGATGGTGTCGCCGATGCCCTTGCTCAGCAGCGCGCCGAACGCGGTCGCGGACTTGATGGTGCCCTGGAAGGCCGGCCCGGCCTCGGTGACGCCCAGGTGCAGCGGCCAGTCGCCCCGCTCGGCGAGCAGCTCGTAGGCCCGGACCATCACGACGGGGTCGTTGTGCTTGACGCTGATCTTGAAGTCGCGGAACCCGTGCTCCTCGAACAGCGACGCCTCCCACACGGCGGACTCGACGAGCGCCTCGGGCGTCGCCTTGCCGTACTTCGCGAGCAGGCGCGGGTCGAGCGAGCCGGCGTTGACGCCGATCCGGATCGAGACGCCGGCGTCCGTGGCCGCCTGGGCGATCTCCTTGATCTGGTCGTCGAACTTGCGGATGTTGCCGGGGTTGACACGCACGGCCGCGCAGCCGGCGTCGATCGCCGCGAACACGTACTTCGGCTGGAAGTGGATGTCCGCGATCACGGGGATCTGCGACTTGCGCGCGATCGCGGGCAGCGCCTCGGCGTCGTCCTGGCTCGGCACCGCGACGCGCACGATGTCGCAGCCGGCGGCCGTGAGCTCGGCGATCTGCTGCAGCGTCCGGTTGATGTCCGTCGTCGGCGTCGTGGTCATCGACTGCACCGAGACGGGGGCGTCACCACCGACCTCGACCTTGCCGACGCGGATCTTGCGGGACGCGCGCCGGGGGGCCAGGACGGGGGCTGGCGCCTGCGGCATGCCGAGGCTGATCGGTGTGCTCACGTGCCCATCATCCCATCCCCCGGGCCTCCGGGCGCTGTCGTACGGGTGAGGTGGCTGCACGTGCACGGGGCCGACACGGGACGTGCACGCGTCGCTCCCCCCGTGCGGCGCGGACCCGTCAACCGATGCGGACGGGGTTGACGATGTCGAGGTAGACGAGCAGCAGGCCCACGCCTCCCAGCAGCACGAAGACCGTGTAGGCGAGCGGCACGAGGCGCGCCGAGTCCGACGGTCGCGGTCGCGACGCCCCCCGCACGCGCGCGGCCTGGCGCCGAGCACCCTCCCACAGCGCGGTCACGACGTGACCGCCGTCCAGCGGCGGCAGGGGCAGCAGGTTGAAGACGAACAGCGCCAGGTTGAGCATCGCGAGGGTCGACAGGAGTCCGGCGGCGCGCACCGCGACCGGCTCGGAGTCCATCGAGGCGATCTCGCCGGCGAACCGGCCGATGCCGACGGGGCCGACGATCGAGGTCACGTCGCGTTCGCCGCCCGAGACGGTCGTGGCGACGAGGTCCACGACCCGCTGCGGGAGGGTCACGACGACCTTCATCGTCTCCCACGTGCCGGTCGCGGCGACGGTGAGCGCCTCGCCGAGCGGCTGGCGCTGGATCTCGCTCGCGGGCGAGATCCCGAGGAACCCGACGGGACGCAGCACCGGCTGCCCGTCGGCGCCCGTCACGACGTTCCCGTCGCCGTCGACCTGCGGCCGGTCGGCCACGACCGGCGCGGCGGTGAGCTCGACCTCGCGCCCGTCGCGCTCCACGACGACCGGCACCGACCGGTCCGTCGTGTCGCGGATCAGGCCGCTGACCTGGGCCCACGACGTCACCTCGACGCCGTCGTACGACACGATGCGGTCACCGGGCTCCAGGCCAGCGGCGGCCGCGGGTGCCGCGGGGTCGTCGGCGGTGCAGGGGGTGCCCGCGGGGGCGTCGGCCGCGACGATGCACTCCGACACGCTCGCGACCGTCGTGCTCGACGCCGGGATGCCGATGCCGACGTAGGCGACGACGAGCAGGACGACCGCGATGAACAGGTTCATCACGGGCCCACCGAGCATGACGACGAGCTTCTTGGGCGTCGACAGACGGTAGAACGCGCGGTGGTCCTCACCGGGCCTGATCTCGTCGGCGCTCGCGGCGCGCGCGTCGGCCGCGACGCGCTGGAACCAGTTGCGCGGCGCGCGGGCTCCGACCGCGTCGTCCGTCGGGTACATGCCGATGAGCCGGACGTAGCCACCGAGCGGCAACGCCTTGACGCCGTACTCGGTCTCGCCGCGCGTGCGCGACCACAGGGTGGGTCCGAAGCCGACCATGTACTGGCTGACGCGCACACCGAACCGCTTGGCGGGCACCATGTGCCCCACCTCGTGCAGCGCGATCGACGCGAGCAGCACGACGACGAACACGAGCACCCCGACGAGGGCCTCCACCTGACACCACCTCCCGCGGGCCCGGCGGCCCGCCCCTGCGCGCCCCAGCGTACGTCCGCGCCGCCCCATGCTGGGGTCGGGACCTGGACGTCCGCTGGGAGGTCGCCCGGACGGACGAGCGAGGTCACGCCGGACGCGGGCCGTGCACGCCCGCCGGTGGACCCGGGCCGCCTTGCCGCCACCTCGCCCGCACGCGACGATCAGCCGCATGACCCAGCAGCGGACCGAGACGCCGCAGTCCCCCCGAGCCGTGGCGGTCCGCACGTGAGCGTCGTCGCGGCTCCCCCGTGGTCCGACGGCGCGGCCGCCCGTGCCGTGCACGCCCCTCTCGACGGCGACACGACGGCCGACGTCGTCGTCGTGGGCGCGGGCGCGACCGGCCTGTGGACCGCGTACTACCTCCTCGAGGCCGACCCCGCGCTCGACGTGCTGCTCCTCGAGGCCGGCACGGTCGGCTCCGGCACGAGCGGCAGCACCGCCTTCGGGTGCTCGGCGGCGTTCCCGGTCGGCCCCGACGCGCTCGCGCGGGACCACGGGCCCGACGACGTCCGTGCGCTGCGGGCGGCGCTGCGCGACACGGTCGTCGAGGTGGGCGGCGTCAGCGCCGCCGAGGAGATCGACTGCGGGTTCACGTTCGGCGGTCACGTCACGCTCGCCCGGTCCGCGCGGCAGGCGGCGCACCTGCACGCCCGGGCCGCGCAGGCGCTGCGCTGGGAGGACGAGCTGCACGTCCTGGACCAGGCGGGCGTCACGGCGCACGTGCGGTCGCCGCAGGTGGTCGCCGGGGCGTGGACGCCCGATGCGGCACGCCTGGCGCCCGCGCGGCTCGTGCACGGCCTGGCCCGCGTCGTCGGGCAGCGCGGGGTCCGCCTCGCGGAGGGCACGCGCGCGCTGCGCGTGTCCCCGCGCGCGGTCGTCACGGATCACGGCACGGTGCGGTGCCGGCACGTCGTCCGGGCCACGGGTGCGTCGGGACCGGGTCCCGTGGCCGCGCCCGTGGCCGCGGTGCAGGTGCCCGCGATCGCGACGCAGCCGCTGCCGGCCGCCACGTGGCGCGAGATCGGGCTCGCCCGCGGCGAGTCCTTCGGAGTCGCGGGCCACGTCGCGGTGCACGGGCACCGCACGTCGGACGGGCGTCTCGTGGTCACGTGCCGGGCCGCCGCACGCGCGGGCGACACGGGGCACCGAGGACGGCTCCCCCACGCGCACGAACGGCTGCGGCGCACCCTCGTCGACCTGTTCCCGGTGCTCGCCGACCACGCCGTGACGCACGCGTGGACCACACCGCTGGGCGTGACGCGCGACGGGTACGCCTCGGTGGGCCTCGACCGCACGACGGGCGTGGCGTGGTCGGGCGGCCACGATCACGACGGGGTCGGCCTCGCGAACCTCGCCGGACGGACGCTCGCCGACCTCCTGACCGGCGTCGACAGCCCGCTGACGGGACTGCCGTGGGTCGGGCACCGCTCTCCCGGCTGGCCGTCCGGGCTGCGGCACCTCGGCGCGCGCGCCACGATCCGCGGCGGGTCGTGGGTGGACCGCGTCGAGGAGCGCACCGAGCGCGCCGGCCGTGTCATCGCCGCTCTCGGGCGGGACCGAGGCTGACCGGGGCCGCACCCCCCGCGTGCCTCAGCGGCCGGCGAGCACCTCGTGGGCGCGCGTGCGGGCCCAGCGCTCGGCGTCGAGCACGGCCTCGAGCGTGAGGTCCGCGGCCGCCGTGCCGTCGTGCTCCTCGAGCACCCGGGCGACCGTCGCGACGACCTGGCCGAAGCCGATCCTCCCGGCGAGGAACGCGGCGACGCCCTCCTCGTTGGCGGCGTTGTAGACGGCCGGGTGGGTGGCGGAGGCCGCCACGGCGCCGCGGGCCAGCGCGACCGCCGGGAACACGGCCTCGTCGAGCGGCTCGAACGTCCAGGCCGTCGCGGCGGTCCAGTCGCACGCGCGCGCGGCGTCCGGGACGCGGTCCGGCCACGCCAGCCCGAGCGCGATCGGCAGCCGCATGTCGGGCGGCGAGGCCTGCGCGATCGTGGACCCGTCGACGAACTCGACCATCGAGTGCACGACGGACTGCGGGTGGACGACGACGGCGACGTCCGCGACCGGCACGTCGAACAGCAGGTGCGCCTCGATGAGCTCCAGGCCCTTGTTCATGAGGCTCGCGGAGTTCACCGTGACGACCGGGCCCATCGACCACGTGGGGTGCGCGAGCGCCTGCGCGGGCGTCGCGGCCGCGACCTGCTCGGCCGTCCAGCCGCGGAACGGACCGCCCGACGCCGTCAGCACGAGCCGTCGGACCTCGCGGGGCGCACCCGAGCGCAGCGCCTGCGCGATCGCCGAGTGCTCGGAGTCCACCGGCACGACCTGGTCGGGCCGCACGGCCACCGCGTGCACGAGCGGGCCGCCCACGACCAGGGACTCCTTGTTCGCCAGCGCGAGCGTGCTGCCGGCACGCAGCGCCGCGAGCGTCGGGAGCAGGCCGACGGACCCCGTGATGCCGTTGAGGACGACGTCCGCGCCGGAGCCCGCGAGCTCGGCGGCGGCGTCAGGGCCCGTCAGGACCCGGGTTCCCGGCAGCGCGTCGCGCACCGCGGCCGCCGCCGACGGGTCCGCCACGGCCACGACCGGCACCGCGTGCGCACGCGCCTGCTCGACCAGCAGGTCGACGTGCGCACCACCGGCGGACAGACCGGTCACGACGAACCGGTCCGGGTTCGCCGCCACGATGTCGAGCGCCTGCGTGCCGATCGACCCCGTCGAGCCCAGCACCACGACCGAGCGTGTCATGCCGTCGTCCCCCCGCGCCGCGCCGTCCTCGTCACTCGACGCCGAGCAGGACCTCGACCGCACGCGCGACGAACGCGTCGACCGGGCCCTCCGCGTAGCCGTTGCGCCCGTTGCGCCCGCGGAACGTGGTCGACCGGACCTCGGCCGCCGTGAGCGGGGCACCGGTGTCGAAGTAGGCGACGAGCCGGTGGCACAGCTCGTCGACGTCGGCCGGCTCGTAGCCCGGCCGACGCCCCTCGGGCGGCGCGAACCTGTCGCCGTCGGGGCGACCGAGCCGCCCGTAGAGCGTGCGCGCCTGCGTGCCGAGGTGCGCCATCCAGGCCTCCTGGCCCTTCTCGGCGACGAACTGCGCGCGGTGCCGGGCGACGAACGCCGCCTCCAGCCGGTCGAGCGCCGCGTCGACCGCGGCCGTGACGTAGCCGCCGCGCACCATGTCGAACGCGACGTGCCGCACGTCGGCACCCGACATCGTGTCGGCCGGGCCCTGCTCGTAGACGGAGCGCGCGTGCGAGAAGAACTCGTCGACCTCGTCCGGGTCGTACCCCCGACGCAGGCCGGACACCGTCCGGAACATCCCGTCGCTCACTCGTCCTCCTCCGCCGCGAGCTGACCGCACGCACCGTCGATGTCGCTGCCGCGCGTGTCCCGGATGGTCGTCGGGATCCCGTGCGCACGCAAGCGTGCCACGAACTCGCGCTCGACCTCGGGATCGCTCGCCGTCCAGCGCGAGCCGGGGGTCGGGTTCAGCGGGATCGGGTTGCAGTGCACCCACCCCGTCCCGCCACGGGCCAGCAGCTTCTCCCCCAGCAGGTCCGCACGCCACGCGTGGTCGTTCACGTCCCGGATCAGCGCGTACTCGATGGACACACGGCGCCCGGTCGCGTCGAAGTACCGGCGCGCCGAGTCCAGCGCCTCGTCTACGGACCAGCGGGTGTTGACCGGCACGAGCTCGGAGCGCAGCTCGTCGTCGGGGGCGTGCAGCGACAGCGCGAGCGTCACGGGGATCCCCTCGCCCGCGAGCTTGTCCATCGCCGGCACCAGGCCGACGGTCGAGACCGTGACGTTGCGCGCCGACATGCCCAGGCCGTCGGGCGCCGGTGCCACGAGCCTGCGCACGGTCGCCATGACCGACTTGTAGTTGGCGAGCGGCTCCCCCATGCCCATGAACACGACGTTGCTCAGGCGGGTCTCGCCGCCGGGGACCTCTCCCGCGGCCAGCGCACGCGCCGCCTCGCGGACCTGCTCGACGATCTCGGCGGTCGACAGGTTGCGCAGCAGACCCATCTTGCCGGTCGCGCAGAACGAGCACGCGAGCCCGCAGCCGGCCTGCGACGACACGCACAGCGTCGTGCGGTTGGCGTACCGCATGAGGACCGACTCGACCTTGGCGCCGTCGAACAGGTGGTACAGGGTCTTGACCGTGGTGCCGTGGTCGGCCGACAGCGTGCGGCTGGTCGTCAGGAGCTGCGGGAACAGGTCGGCCACGAGCACGTCGCGCGACGCCTTCGGCAGGTCCGTCATCGCCTCGGGGTCGGACGTGAGGTGCGTGAAGTAGTGGGTGGCGAGCTGCCTGGCCCGGAACGGCTTCTCGCCCAGGGCGGTGACGGCGGCGACCCGCTCGTCCGGCGTGAGGTCGACGAAGTGGCGCGGCGGCTTGCCGCGCGCCCCGCGACTGGTCGCGGTGAGCTGCAGGCGCACGGGTGCGGCGCTGTCCTTCGTGCCGTTGCTCGGCGAGGTGCTCATCGGCGGCGCCTCCTTCAGGTGGGGGGGTGGGGCGGTCAGCCGGCGGCGGGCTGCAGGACCGAGAGCAGGACCCACACCGTCGGTGCCGAGAGCAGCAGGGAGTCGAGCCGGTCCAGGACGCCGCCGTGGCCGGGCAGCAGCCGACCCATGTCCTTGAGCTCGAGGTCGCGCTTGAGCATGGACTCGGCGAGGTCGCCGAGCGTCGCGCTCGCGACGGTCCCGACCCCGAGCAGCGCGCCGACGATCGCGTCGCCGTGGAAGACGGTCTGGACACCCACGACGCCGACGACGCTGGTGAGCACGACCGACCCGACGAGGCCCTCCCACGACTTCTTCGGGCTGACCGAGGGGGCGAGCGGGTGGCGACCCAGCAACGTCCCCACGACGTACCCGCCGGTGTCGCACGCGACGGCCAGCAGGATGAACAACGCGACGCGAGCGGGGCCGTCGGGCTCGGCGAGCATCAGCATCACGAACCCGCCGAGGAACGGCAGGTAGGCCGCCGCGAACGCCGCGGCCGACGCGTCGCGCAGCGCCGCCTCGCCGCTGCCGTCCAGCACGCGCCACACGACGGCGCCGCCGACGGTCAGCAGGAAAGCGACGAACAGCGCCTCGGTGCCCGCGACGTACGCCGAGACGAGGATGCCGGCCGACCCCACCACGAGCGGGACGAGCGGCAGCTGGATCGACCGCCGGGTGAAGGCCTGCGCGAGCTCCCACATGGCCGCACCGACGGCGACCACCGCGAAGACCGCGAACGCCTCCTTGCGGATGAACAGCGAGGCCGCGACGACGACGAGCAGGAGCACGCCGACGGTCACGGCGGCCGGGAGGTTCCGGCCCGCGGTGGTCTTGCGCGGGGCTGCGAGCTGAGTCATCAGACCTCGAGCAGCTCGCTCTCCTTGGAGGCGAGCAGCTGGTCGACCAGCTCGACGTGCTTCTTGGTGAGCGTCTCGAGCTCCTTCTCGGCGCGCGCGACCTCGTCCTCGCCCGCCTCGCCGTCCTTCGCGATGCGGTCGAGCTCCTCCTTGGCCCGGCGGCGCACGGAACGCACCGAGATGCGGGCGTCCTCGGCCTTGGACTTGGCGAGCTTGACGAAGTCCTTGCGGCGCTCGGCCGTCAGGGCGGGGAGCACGACGCGCACGACGCTGCCGTCGTTGGTCGGGTTGACGCCGAGGTCGGAGTCGCGCAGCGCCTTCTCGATCGCCGTCATCGACGACTTGTCGAAGGGCGAGACGAGGATCGTGCGGGCCTCGACGACGTTGAACGACGCCAGCTGCTGCAGCGGCGTCGGGGCGCCGTAGTAGTCGACGAACACCTTCGCGAACATCGCGGCGTTCGCGCGGCCCGTGCGGATCGCGGCGAAGTCCTCCTTCGCGACCTCCACGGCCTTGTCCATCTTCTCCTCGGCCTCGAGGAGTGTGTCGTCGATCACCGGTGCTCCTTCGTGTGGTTCGGACGGCCAGCGGCCGCCGCTGCGGTGGGCGCGGTCGCTCAGCTCGCGGTGACGAGCGTCCCGATCTTCTCACCCGCGAGGGCGCGCGTGACGTTGCCGACCTGCTCGAGCCCGAAGACCCGCATCGGCACGTCGTTGTCGCGGCACAGGCTCAGCGCCGAGGTGTCCATGACGCCCAGCTCGCCGACGATCGCCTCGGTGTACGTGAGGTGGTCGAGCTTGCGGGCGCCGGGGTCGAGGCGGGGGTCGGCGCTGTAGACGCCGTCGACGCCGTTCTTGCCCATGAGGACCTCCTGGCAGTGGGTCTCCAGGGCGCGCTGCACGGCGACGGTGTCGGTCGAGAAGTACGGCAGGCCCGCGCCGGCGCCGAAGATGACGACGCGCCCCTTCTCGAGGTGCCGGATCGCGCGCAGCGGGATGTACGGCTCGGCGACCTGGCCCATCGTGATGGCGGTCTGCACGCGCGTGCTGACGCCCGCCTGCTCCAGGAAGTCCTGCAGCGCGAGGCAGTTCATGACCGTGCCGAGCATGCCCATGTAGTCGGCGCGCGCGCGGTCCATACCGCTGACCTGCAGCTCGACGCCGCGGAAGAAGTTGCCTCCGCCGACGACGATCGCGACCTGCACGCCGTCGCGCACGGCGGCGCCGATCTCCTCGGCGATGCGCCGGACCACGGGGACCGCGAGCCCGACGGCGCCGCCCCCGAAGCTCTCGCCCGAGAGCTTGAGCAGGACTCGCCGCGCCGTCGGCGCGGTCGGCGTGCTGGGGTCCTGGGTCGACGGCTGCTGGCTCACGTGTCCTCCACCTGCTTCGAGCGCCGGGTGCGACGCGCTGGCCGCTGGCTCGACGCGGGTCGCCCGGCGGTCCACGGGCGCCCGGTGCGGCGGTGGCCCCGACCCGATCGGGCCGGGGCCACCGTCGACGTCACGCGGTCAGGCTCCCACGCGGTAGCGGACGAAGCCCGTCACCGTGCCGCCGGCCTCGGCGACGACCTGGGCGACCGTCTTCTTGTTGTCCTTCGCGAAGGCCTGGTCGAGCAGGACGGCCTCCTTGAAGAAGCCGTTGAGCCGGCCCTCGACGATCTTCGCCAGCGCGGCCTCGGGCTTGCCCTCGTTGCGGGCCGTCTCCTCGGCGATGCGGCGCTCGTTCTCGACGACGTCCGCGGGGACCTCGTCACGCGTCAGGTACGACGGCGAGAAGGCCGCGACGTGCGTCGCGATGTCGCGCGCGACGGCGGCACCGGCCGCGTCGGTCGCGACCAGGACGCCGACCTGCGGGGGCAGGTCCTTGTTGACCTTGTGCAGGTAGACCTCGACGTGCTCGCCCGCGAGGCGCGCGACGCGGCGCACGACGATCTTCTCGCCGAGCGTGGCGGCGGTCTCGTCGACGACGGTCTGGACGGGCGTGCCGTCCGACTCGGCGGCGAGCAGCGCGTCGGCGTCGGCCGCACCGGACTCGACGGCGGCCGCGAGGACGCGGTCGGCCAGCGAGATGAAGGTCTGGTTCTTGGCGACGAAGTCCGTCTCGGAGTTGACCTCGACGAGCACGCCGCTCTGGCCCTCGCCGTCGGCGGTGGGGGCGACGTGCGCCGCGACCAGGCCGTCGGAGGCCGCGCGGCCCTCACGCTTGCCCACGCCCTTGAGGCCCTTGACGCGGATGATCTCGAGCGCCTTCTCGGCGTCGCCGTCGGCCTCCTCGAGCGCCTTCTTGACGTCCATCATCCCGGCACCCGTGCGCTCGCGCAGCGCCTTGATGTCGGCCAGCGAGTAGTTCGCCATCAGTTCGATCCGTCCTCGAGTTCTCGTCATGCCGATCGTCCTCGGCATGCCGGGTGCGGCGCGGGGAGTCCCGCGCCGCACCCGTGGGTCCGTGCTCGGCGCCCGTCGGGGCGCCGTGCGTCAGGCCTGCTCGGTGCCCTCGGCGACCTCGGCGGCTGCTGCCTCGGCGGCGGCCTCGACGGCCGGGGCCGCCTCGTCGCCGGGGGTCACGGCCGACTCGGTCGGCGTCGCCTCGCCCGCGGGGGCCTCGGCGTCGCCGGCCTGCGCGGCGGCGGCCTCGACGGCGGCCGTGTCCTGCGCGCCCGCCTCGGCACCGGCGAGGAGCTCGCGCTCCCACTCGGCGAGCGGCTCGGCAGCGGCCTCGGCGCCCTGCGTGGCGGCGGCACCGCCCGAGTGGCGCTTGAGCGTGCCGTCGGCCACGGCGTCCGCGATCACGCGGGTCAGCAGCTGCACGGCGCGGATCGCGTCGTCGTTCCCCGGGATCGGGTAGTCGACGACGTCGGGGTCGCAGTTGGTGTCGAGGATCGCGACGACCGGGATGCCGAGCTTGCGCGCCTCGTCGACCGCGAGGTGCTCCTTGTTCGTGTCGACGATCCACACGGCCGAGGGGACCTTGGCCATGTCGCGGATGCCGCCGAGCGTCTTGGTGAGCTTGTCCTTCTCGCGACGCAGGACGAGCAGCTCCTTCTTCGTCAGGCCCGAGGCCGCGACGTCGTCGAAGTCGATCTGCTCGAGCTCCTTGAGGCGCTGCAGGCGCTTGTGCACGGTCGAGAAGTTGGTGAGCATGCCACCCAGCCAGCGCTGGTTGACGTACGGCATGCCGACGCGCGCGGCCTGCTCGGCGACGGGCTCCTGCGCCTGCTTCTTGGTGCCGACGAACAGGATCGAGCCGCCGTGCGCGACCGTCTGCGAGACGAACTCGTAGGCCCGGTCGATGTAGGACAGCGACTGCTGCAGGTCGACGATGTAGATGCCGTTGCGCTCGGTGAAGATGAAGCGCTTCATCTTGGGGTTCCAGCGGCGGGTCTGGTGCCCGAAGTGGACACCGCTCTCGAGCAGCTGGCGCATGGTCACGACGGCCATGGCACGTCCTTCCGGCGCACGCCCTGCGGCGCACGCGCTCGTGCGGACCCCCCGGGCCCGCGGTCTCGGTTGTCGGCGCGGCCGTCGGCCGTGCCCCTGGTGCCCCCGCCACCCGCGCCGGGCACGAGGCCCGGACCGCTGCGGATGACGTCCCGCTCGTCCCGTCGGAGCCGCCGGACCGGCTCGGGGGCCGGGACGCGGAGCGCCGGCGTGGACGACCGGGGTCGTGGCACGCGAATTCGACCGGCACGCGCCGGTCGTCCAGCAAGTCTAGCCCACCGGTCACGCCGGTCCGACCAGGCCGTCGGCGCCCTGCCGCGCGCGTCCGGCGACCCGCGCCGCTGCGACCGGGCGGCGCCGACCCGCCCCCAGTCCCGGGGCACGGTCGGCGGTCCCCCACGGCGCTCCGCCCCGCCCTCGGGGCGCGCGC
>NZ_LNTD01000009.1 GCF_001462455.1 Cellulomonas sp. B6 | reverse complement strand
TGCGCCGGGGGCGTGAGCGTGGGTTGCGAGCGCCGGTGGTCAGACCGGGCTCGCCTCAGAGGGGGAGCTGCCAGACGCCCGTGCCGCCCGCCGGGCGGAAGCCCAGCGCGACGTTGATCGCGAGCATCCAGCGGTTCTCCTCAGCGTTCCACGTGCTGATGCGGCGGACCTGCGGGCGGCGCGCGACGAGCGCCTGCAGCTGGACGGCCTTGGCGAGCATGCCGAGGCGGTGGCCGCGGTGCTCGCGCAGCACGAGCGTGTCCTCCTGCCACACGAAGTCCTGCGTGTGCGGCGGCATCATGAAGCCCGAGTACGCGACCAGCCGCCCCGACGGCACGTGCTCGACCGCCGTCGTCAGCCGGTGCTCGTCGCGCTCGGTGTACTCCGCGTCGAGCGCGCGCACGCGCGCGGCGTCCCAGCACTCCTCCTCGACCGCGAGCCCGCCCGTCGGCTCGTCGGTGCTCATGCGCGTGCGCAGCTCGGCCATCGCGTCGAGCCACGCGTCGGGCGTCGCGTCGTCCCACGTCACGGTGCGGTAGTCGGGCCCCGCGGCGGCGACGGCAGCGGCCCGGTGCGCCGCGAGCGCCGCGGCGTCGACCGGCAGCGTGAGCCGCGAGTGCCGGGCCACCTGCTCGAGCCGCCAGCCGCGCGCGAGCGCGAACCGCACGCCCGCGTCGTCGGCGGACACCCGGCCCTCCCCCGTCGGGGCGGCGAGCGTGCCCGGGCCGGGCGCGGGCTCGGTGGCCTGGTCGGTCTCGGCCATCAGGTGCGTGCGGCCGGCGGCGCGCGCCACGTCGAGCGCGGCCGCGTGCAGCGCCGCGCCGACCCCCGTCGCGCGGTGCTCGGGCCTCACCCCCACCTCGAGCCACCCGGTGTGGGTGTTGTCCCGCTGCGGCAGGTCCAGGCACGCGAACCCGATCACGGACGCGGGGTCGGCCGGGTCGGCGGCGGGATCGACCGCGAGCAGCCGGACGCGCCGCTGGTACTCCTGGTGCTGCAGCCGCGACAGCGACCGGCGCGCCGTCGTCGTGAAGTCGTCGGTGCCCCACGTCGCGCGCACGACCGCGTTCTGGGCGTCGACGAGCCCGTGCAGCAGTGCCGCGTCGGGGGCGTCGAGCGACGACGGTACGGGCAGCTCCAGCACGGTCCACGAGGTCATGCGTCCACGATCCATCGCGGCGCGTCTCACGTCGACGTGTTTGCCGCCCGCACCGGACCCCGGGCCCTAGCCTGCTCGGATGCCGTGGTGGGAGATCGTCGGGTGGGTCGGCTCGGTCCTCGTCGTGCTCTCGCTCATGCAGGCGCGGGTGTGGCGGTTCCGCGTGATGAACCTCGTCGGCGCGGTCCTCGCGACCACGTACAACGCGGTCTTCGGCATCTGGGCGTTCGCGGCCATGAACGGCGCGATCGCGGTGATCGACGTCTACTGGCTGTGGCGCCTGCGCCGCGAGCGTTCCGACGCCGCGGTGTACGCCGTGGTCGAGGTCGCGCGCGACGACGCCTACCTGCGGCACGTGCTCGCGGTGCACGCCGACGACGTCGCGCGGCACCGCACCGTGCCCGCCGTCGGTGCGTCCGTACCGGGCGCGTCTGCACCCGGCGCGCCCGCCTCCGGTTCGTCCGCATCCGGTTCGTCCGCGCCCGCCGCCCCCGTGGCCGGCGCGCAGGTGCCCGACCCCTCGACGCCCGGCACCCCCGGCGACGAGCTCGCGTTCCTCGTCGTGCGCGGCGACGAGACGGTCGGCGTCGTGCTCGTGCGCGACGACGGCGACGGCACGGGCGTCGTCGCGCTGGACTGGGTGACCCCGCGGTTCCGGGACTTCACGCCCGGTGAGTTCGTGTACCGGCACTCCGACGTGTTCGCGGCGCACGGGCTGCGCCGGCTCGTCGTGCCGACCGCCCCGCCGGGTGCGATCGCGTACCTCGAGCGCGTCGGCTTCCGCGCGCAGGCCGACGGCGCGTGGGTGCGCGAGGTCGCCGCGGCCTGACCGCGTGGGTCGTGCGGGCGGGGGTGCGCGCCGTCGCCCGGCGCGGCGTCGTGCGCGGCGACCGGCGCCGCCGGACGTGCGCGGTGCGTCTGCCCGTGACGTGCGGGGTGCGTCAGCCCGCGACCTGCGCGGGCGTCGTGCCGGTGAGTCGCGCGACGAGCCGGACCGCCGCGTCCCACGACCGCGCGTAGTGCTGCGGGTCGGCGTTGCGCTGCACGGCGTGCGCGACGAGCGTCGGCGCCATCGTGTCCCGCCCGTCGACGCGCTGCAGCGCGCGGAAGAAGCTCTGCGCCGACGCGGTCGGGTCCATGCGCTCGGCGTACGTGCCCCACGCGCCGTTGTCGCGCTGCTGGAACAGGCCGCGGCTGTCCGGCCCGGCGGCGTCGCCGTGGTCGACGACGCGCAGCGACGACTCGCCGATCGCCGTCATGACGCCGATCGCCTGGTCCCGCAGCGACAGGCCCATGCCGCGCCCGGCCGCGACGACCGCGGCCGCGTTGCCGACCTGCTCGGGCGTGAAGCCGTCGACCGCGGGCAGCGTGCCGGTGGGTGCCGCGCCCGTGGTGCGCTCGGTGCCGGCGACCTCCGCGGCCAGCGCGGCCGCGAACGCGGTGCCGGTGGCGGAGGGCGTGGCGACGGACGTCGTGGGCGGCGGTGTCCGGGCAGCGCCGACCGTCGCGATGGCCTGCTCGATCGCGGCCATGCGCGCGGTGATCGCCTGCACGCCCTGCACGTCCACCTCCTGTCCCCTGCCCATCGGTGGCGGCCCCGCGGGCCTGAGCGGTCGGGCGCAGACGGTCGGCCGCGCGGACGGTCGGCCGCCGCACGCTCGGCGTCACGGCGTCGACGGCAGGCCGTCGGGGTCAGGTGCGGTGGACGTCGGTGACCAGCAGGTCGACGCGCACGACCTCGTCGGGCAGGTCGGCGTCGCCGAGCACGTCGCGCAGGTGCGCGGCCACGGTGCGCCGCACGTCGTCGGCCAGCGGCTCGAGCGGCTGCAGGTACGCGGCCGAGACCTCGACGACCGCCTCCTCGAGCACGTCGTCGGGCCCGGTGCGCAGCGCGAGCCGACGCAGCCGGACGCGCGGGTCCGGGTCGAGCAGCGCGCGGACCGACGTGCGCAGGACGTCGGCCGCGACCACGTACTCGCCCTCGGCGTGACGCCCCCGCACGGGCTGCGACGGCCGGACCGCGCGCAGCGCGGACGCGAGCACGCGCGGCGCGACCGACACCCAGCCGTCGTCGGTGTGGGTGCGCAGCTGCGCCGTCGCGAGGTCGAGCAGGTCGTCGCCGGGCGTGCGGCGCGTGCCGTCGCCGTCGTTCACCGCCATGTCTCGAACCTCCTCCCGAGCGTCCTGCGGGCCCGTTCCAGCAGCCCCCGGACCGCCGCGTGCGTCGTGCCCAGCACCTGCGCGGCGTCCGCGTACGGCATGCCCTCGACCTCGACCAGGAGCCACGCCGCGCGCTGCGGGCCCGGCAGGTCCGCGAGCGCGAGGTCGAGCGCGGCGCGCAGGTCGGTCGCGAGCAAGTGTTCCACCGGGTCGTCGCCGGCGGGAGCCGGGTCGGTGCGCTCGTCGTCCGGGTCGGTCGTCACGGGGACGGGGGTGCGGGTGCGCGTGCGGGCCGCGCGGCGCACGCAGTTGGCCTGGATGCCGAACAGCCAGGTCCGCACGCTCGACGCGCCGCGGAACCCTTCGGCGCCGAGCCACGCGGCGGTCAGCGCGTCCTGCACGGCGTCCTCGGCGTCGGGCGCGGAGCCGAGCATCCGGCGCGCGTAGCGGTAGAGCGCGGCGCCGTGGCGCGCGACGAGCTCGGCGAACGCGGCGTGGTCGCCGAGGCCCGCGCGCGCGACGAGCTCGTCGTCGGGGACGGGCGCGTCCGGGGGTGCCGGGACGGCCGGTGTCATCGCGCGCTCCGGTGGCGGATCGCACCAGGAGAGGTGTGATGGAGATCACAGCAGGTCGACCGTGACGTCGACGCGGCAACGGGCACTCACCCAGTGTCGGCGCACCACGCCCCCGCGGCGCGGCGAGCGCACGGCACCCGACCGGCACCACCGGGCCGCAGCCAGCGGCACGCCCAGCACAGGAGGAACGATGACCGAGCAGACCAGCACGCCGACGTCGACCACCACGAGCACCCCGAGCCCCGCGAACCGCGGCCCGCGCGGCGGCAACACCGCGCTCGGCGGCGGCGTCGCGAGCTCGACCCCGCTGCAGACCGAGCACGGCACCACGACGATCGCCGACGGCGTCGTCGCCAAGATCGCCGGCATCGCCGCGGGCGACGTCGCGGGTGTGTACGCCCTCGGCGGCGGCGCGGCCCGTGCGTTCGGCGCGCTGCGCGAGCGCATCCCCGGCGGCACGACCAACCACGCGCAGGGCATCAGCGTCGAGGTCGGCGAGCAGGAGGCCGCGATCGACGTCGACCTCGTCGCCGAGTACGGCGTGTCCGTTGTCGACCTCGCCGAGGGCGTGCGCCGCAACATCATCACGTCCGTCGAGCGCATGACCGGGCTGCGCGTGATCGAGGTCAACATCACGGTCAACGACGTGCACCTGCCGCAGGACGACCCGCAGCCCGAGCCCGAGCCGCAGCCCCGCGTGGCATGAGCACCGACCGACCGGACGCCCCGCCCCGGGTCGTCCCCCCGGGCGGGGCGGACGTCGGCCCTCGGTCGACGCCCGCCACCGCCGGGTCGCCCGATGCGGCCGGGGCACGCGTGCCCGGCGCACCGCCCGTTCCGGTCGCGCCGCGCGATCCGGCCTGGGCACCCGTCCCCGT
>NZ_LNTD01000008.1 GCF_001462455.1 Cellulomonas sp. B6 | reverse complement strand
CCCCGCCGCGCCCGCACCCGGTCGCGGACGCCCGCGCGTGACGACGGTCCCCGCCCTCACGGAAGACCGAGAACCCATGCTCCCCCTGACCGAGAAGCAGCTGCGCTCCGCCCTCGTCAACGCCTCGCGCCGCGAGGCCGCCGACGCGACCCTCCCCGACCTGAAGGCCCTCGACTGGGACCGCCTCGACTACCTCGGGTGGCGTGACCGCCGCGCCCCGCTGTCCGCGTACGTCGTGCTCGAGCTCGACGGCGCGCCGACCGGTGTGCTGCTGCGCGCGTCGGACGCGTCGCGGGCCCGCCGCCGCGCGGTGTGCGCGTGGTGCGAGGACGTCGTGGTGACGGACGACGTCACGCTCTACGTCGCGCGGCGCGGCGGCGCGTCAGGTCGACGGGGCAACACGGTCGGCACGCTGATCTGCACGGACTTCACGTGCTCGCGCAACGTGCGCCGCCCCCCGACCCGCACCGAGGCCGGCTCCGACGCCGACGCGATGCGCGAGCTGATCGTCGAGCGGCGGATCGCGGGCCTGCGCGAGCGCTCGGCCCGGTTCGTGGCCGAGATCCTCAGCACGCGCTGAGCCTCACGGCGCGGCCGGTGCGCGTCCCTGCGGGTCCGCACCGGTCGCTCCGTCGCGCGCGCCGGCCGGGTCGTCCACGACGACCTCGGCGGGCGTCTCCGCGGCGGGCGACGTGACGACGGCCGGCGACGACGGCACGGCGGGCACGTCGTCCACCGCGTCGGCCGGGGCCGGCACGACGGGCCGACGACGACGCACCGCGACCACGACGAGCCCGAGACCCGCGACCCCACCGCCCACGACGGCCGCCGTGAGGAACCCGCCGCCCGCGCCGACGCGGTCGATGACCCACCCGCACAGCGGCGCGCCGAGCGCGTTCCCGACCGTCTGCATGGTGCCGCTCCACCCCATGACCTCACCCCGGCGCTGCTCGGGGACCAGTCGCACGAGGGTCGCGTTGATCGAGGACAGCGCCGGCGCGCAGGGCAGGCCGGCGACGAACACGGCCACCGCGAGCGCGACCGGGCCCTGCACGAACGCGGCCGGGAGCGTCGCTGCCGCGAGCACCGCGACGAGCAGCAGCGGCGACGGCTGCCGCGGGCTCGCGCCGTGGACGAGGCCGCCCACGGCCGAGCCGCCCGCCCACAGCGCGATCATCCAGCCCACGTCGGTCGCACGGCCGGCGTCGTTGAGCGCGGCGACGAGCGACACGTCGGTGCCCATGAGCACGAAGGACGCGGCGGCGGCCGCGAGCAGCACGACCAGCAGGTGCGCCGACAGCACGCGCGTGCCGGGCGGCAGCGGCGCGTGCTCGACGCCGACCGAGCGCGTCGGCGGGTTCGCCCACAGCAGCAGCAGCCCCGCCGCGACCGTCGCGGACCCGACGACCGTCAGCGCGAGCGTGCTGGAGCCCTGCGTCACGAGCAGCACGCCGAGCACGGGCCCGAGCATGAACGTCAGCTCGGTGAACACCGAGTCGAGCGCGTACGCGGCCTTCTGCTGCGCCGGCGGCACGAGCACGGCCAGCGACTGCCGCGTCACCGAGAAGACCGGCACGAGGAAGACGCCCGCGACGAACGCCGCGACGATGAGCGGCACGTACGCGAGGTGCGGCGCCGCGAGCCACACGCCCGACTCGACCACGACGGACGGCAGCACGGCCCGGCGCAGGCCCACGCGGTCCACCAGGCGACCGCGCCACGGCGCGCCGATCGCGAGCCCGACGGTCATCGCCGCCGCGACGACGCCGGCGCGCGCGTAGCCCTCCCCGAGCGCCGTCACGACGTGCAGCGTGAGGACGACACCGGTCGTCGCGTGCGGCACGCGCGCGACGAGCGAGACGAGGAACAGCCGCAGCACACCGGGCAGGCGCAGCACGTCGCGGTACGAGGAGGTCACGAGCACGTATCGTCACACGCCGCCCACGGTCCCCCGCAGCCGCTGCCGCGCCCGGGCCCGTGGTCGCCGCCCGGCTCGTCCCGGCACGTCCGGAGCGCACCACGGCCCGGCCCGCGGACTGCGCCCGACGTCACACCCCGCCCACCTATCCTGGGGCGATGAG
>NZ_LNTD01000007.1 GCF_001462455.1 Cellulomonas sp. B6 | reverse complement strand
ATGCCACGGATCACGACGCTGGGCGAGCTCGCGGTGGACGGGCGGCCCGTGCGCGGCGAGCGGCTGGGCGCGGTCCTGCGCGAGCTGCTCGACGCCCGGGGCCGCGTCGTGTCCGTCGCCGCGCTCGTCGACGCGGTGTGGCCCGACGCCCCGCCGGCCGACACGACGGGCGCCGTGCAGGCGCTCGTGTCCCGCCTGCGCCGCACGGGCCTGCCCGTGCAGGGCACGACCGCCGGCTACCGCCTGCCGCTCGACGGCCTCGAGGTCGACGCCCTCCGTGCGCACGCGCTGGCCACGCAGGCCGCCGCAGCGCTGGCCGCCGGTCGCCCGCGGGACGCACGCAGCGCCGCCGACGAGGCCCGCGCGCTGCTGCCCGCGTCGCCCGACCTCGCCGACCCGACCACGGCGCGCCTGCTCTCCGAGGTCGCCCGCACGGCGGCCGAGGCGGCCCTCGCGGGCGGCGGTCCGCTCGACACCGCCGACCTGCGGCTGCTCACCGATCGGGTCCCGCCCGACGAGCCCGCCGCGGCGCTGCTCGTGCGCGTGCTCGCGGCGCAGGGCCGCGACGCCGAGGCCCTCGCGCTGGTCGAGGACCTGCGCACCGAGCTCGCCGACCGGTACGGCGCCGACCCGTCGCCCGTCGTCGCCGCCGCGCACCTCGCGCTGCTGCGGGGAGAGCTGCGGCCCGCGTCGGCGGACACGCCCCCGACCGCCGCGCCGGGCGGCACGCCGTCGGAGACCCCGGCCCGCGCCGCGAGCAGCACGACCGCCGGGGTCGCGTCGCCCACCGGCCCGTCCCCGGGACCGGACGCCACGACGTCACCCGCGGCCCCGGGCGGCGCGCCGCACACCGCCCCGCCCCGCGCCGTCGCCCTGCCGGCGTCGTGGCGACGCTCCACGACCCCGCTGCTGGGTCGCGACGACGACGTCGCCGCCGTCCGCGCCGCGCTGCGCACCGCACCCGTCGTCACGCTCGTCGCACCCGGCGGCAGCGGCAAGACCCGACTGGCCGCCGAGGTCGCGCGCGCCGAGGCCGAGGGCCGCACGGTACGCGTCGTCGAGCTCGCGGGCCTGCGCGCACCCGACGAGGTGCTGCCCGCCGTCCTGCACGCCGTCGGCGGCGCGGACCTCGCGCCGTCGGGCGTCGAGGTGACCACCGAGCGGCGCGTGCTCGACCCCGTCGACCGGCTGCGCGTCGCGGGCCAGGACCTCGAGGGCCTGCTCGTCCTCGACAACTGCGAGCACGTGCTCGACGCCGCCGCGCAGACCGTGGCCGACCTGCTGCAGGCCGCACCCGACGACGTCACGGTGCTCGCGACGAGCCGGGCGCCGCTGGGCCTCGTCGGTGAGGTCGTGCACCGGATCGACACGCTCGCCGAGGACGACGCCGTCGCGCTGCTGCACGCCCGCGCGCACGCCGCGCGGCCGGGCCTGGCGTGGGACGACGCGGTCGCGCGCGAGCTGTGCCGGCGCCTCGACCACCTGCCGCTCGCGCTCGAGCTCGCGGCGGCGCGCCTGCGGTCGATGCCGGTCGCCGACGTGCTCGCAGGCCTCGACGACCGGTTCGGGCTGCTCGACGACGCGCTGCGCGGCCTGCCCGAGCGGCACGCGAGCCTGTGGGCGCTGGTCGACTGGAGCCGCGCGCTGCTGGCCCCCGCCGAGCAGCACCTGCTCGAGCGGGTCGCGGTGCTGCCGGGCCCGTTCGGCGCCGACGCGGCGGCCGCCGTCGCAGGGGTCGACGACGTGCGGCGCGGGCTCGCGGCGCTCGTCGAGCACTCGCTGCTCGCGCTCGACGACCAGGCCGACGGCCCGCGGTACCGCATGCTCGAGACGGTCCGGGAGTACGGCGAGGCACGGCTCGACGCGGCCGGCGGGCGCGCCGACGCGGTGCACGGTCTCGTCGCCTGGGGTGCGCGGCTCGCGCGCGGGCGGCTGCCCGACCTCGTCGGACCGGGGCAGGTCGCCGCGCTGCACGCCCTGACGCGGGACCAGGACCTGCTGGTCGAGGCGCTGCGCCACGCGCTGCGCACCGACGACGAGCCCGCGGCCGTCGAGGTGCTCGCGGCGCTCGGGTGGCTGTGGTCGGTGCGCGGCGCGCACCTCGAGGTCGTCACCTGGGCCGAGCGCGTGCTGCACGTGCACGACCCCGCCGCGCGGCTGCGCTCGGCCGCCGTGCGCGGTCACGCCGCCGGCCGGCCGCTCCCGCCGCCGGACGCGACCGCGACGGTCGCGGTGCTCGGGGCGCTGACCAGCACGGTCGTCGAGCCGCAGCGCCTGACGGCCGTCGCGCTGCGCACCGCGAGGACGCTCACCGCCGAGCGCGCCGACGCGCTCTCGCCGCGCATGCGCGCGCTCGTCGGCGTGCTGCCCGCGCTCTTCACGAACCCCGTCCCGCCACGCGGGGCGATCGAGGCGCTCGTCGGCCACGACGACCCGTACGTGCGCGGCATCGGTCTGTTCCTGCGCGGCGCGGTCGACGAGAACGCGGGCGACGGGGGCCGCTCGGACGCCGACGCGCGCGCCGCGTACGCCGCGTTCGAGGAGGCCGGCGACGAGTGGCTCATGGGCACCGCCGCGCAGGGCGTCGGCCAGTGGGCGTCCGACGAGGACGACGAGACCGCGCGCTGGCTCGCGCGCAGCGCCGACCACCTGGAGCGCGTGGGCGCGACGCTCGACGCGCGCTCGTCGAGGCTGCTGCTCGACATCGAGCTCGCGACCACGGGCGACGCCGACGCGCTCGCGCGGCTCGCCGACGCGGCCGGGTCCGAGCAGTCCGAGCCGACCCTCGCGGCGCAGGCGTCGGTGGGGCTCGCGCACGTCGCGTGGGTGGGTGGCCGCACGGCCGAGGCCGTGACGCACGCCGAGGCCGCCGTGCGCGCCGCCGTGCCCGAGCTCGTCGCACCCCCGCAGGCGCGCGCGCTGTTCCGGCTCGCGGCCGTGGTGCTGCACGCGGGAGCCGCGGGCGAGATCGCCGGGCAGGACGGCGCGGGTGCGGAGGCCGGGGCGGGGGCCGCGGGTGCGGAGGCCGACGCGGGCGACGCGGGTACGAAGGCCGACGCGGGCAGCGGCCCCAGCGCCGAGTGGGGTGACGCCCGCGCGGCGCACCTCGCACGGGCGCGGGTGCTGCTGGCGGAGGCGTTCGACGACGTCGGCGCGACGTCCGACATGCCGGTGCTGGGCACGTTCGGCCTCGCGTGCGCCGAGCTCGCGGCCGCCGAGGGCGACCCGGCGACCGCCGTCGAGCTGGTGGCGCTCGGGCGGCGGCTCGGCGCGGGCGCACGGATGCTGCTGCCGCGCGCGCCGAGCCCCGCCCTGGCGCGCGCGCTCGGCGACGGCGACGCCGTCGCGGCCCGCGAGCGCGCACTGGCCGGGACGACGGCGACGGCGACCGCGGCCCGCCTCCGGGAGCTCACGGCTCCCTGGGTGCCGGCCGCGGCGCCGTCCGCCGCCGAGTCGCCTCAGACCTTGCGGCGGTAGGCCCGCATCGCGAGCGGCATGAACACCGCGACGAGCCCGACGCACCAGGCGAGCGTCCACCACACGTGGTCGCCCAGGGGCGCGCCGAGGAACAGCCCGCGCATCGACTCGACCAGGTGGGTCAGCGGGTTGACGTCGACGAACCCCTGCATCCAGCCCGGCAGGTCACCGGTCTGCACGAAGACGTTCGAGCCGAAGCTCAGGGGCATGACGATGAGGAACATGATCCCCTGCACCGCGCCGGACGTGCGGACCATCATGCCGACCCACACCGAGACCCAGCTCAGGCACACGGCGAACAGGATCGCCAGGAGGCAGCCGGCGAGCGCGTGCCACACGTCGGTGCCGATGCGGAAGCCCATCGCGTAGCCGGTCGCGAACGTCACGACGGTGACGATGACGTACCGGACCACGTCGCCCGCCACGGCGCCGATGAGCGGGGCGCTGCGCGGCACGGGCAGCGACTTGAAGCGGTCGAAGATGCCCTTCTCCATGTCGACGTTGAGGTTCACGCCGATCGCGATGGCGCCCTGCGCGATGGTCTGCGCGAGGATCCCGGGGAGCAGGAACTGCAGGTAGCTGCTCGTGCTGCCGGCCACCGCGTTGCCGAAGATCGTCACGAAGATCAGCAGGAAGATGATCGGCTGCAGCGTGACGTCGATCAGCGCCTCGGGCGTGCGCCACGTCTTGATGAGCGAGCGCTTCGCGAGCGCCGCCGAGTGGCGCACCAGCGCGAACGGCCGATGGTGGGGCACCGCGGCGGCGTCGGGGCCGGCGGTGCGGGGGGCGGGCGTCAGGGTCGTGGCGCTCATGCGGCCACCTCCTCGGTGGCCGCGGAGGTGCGGCCGGTCAGCGTGAAGAACACCTCGTCGAGGCTCGGCAGGTGCAGGGACAGCTCGGTGACGGCGATGCCCGCGACGGCCAGCCGCTCGACCGTCGCCGTGAGCGCGGCGTCGTCCGCGACGGGCACGGCGAGCACGCCCTTGCGGATCTCGTCCGGGCGGGCGCCGGTCGTGACGTGCGCGAGCACGGCGGCAGTGTCGGCGAGTCGCGCGGGGTCCGCGGGCCGCACCTCGAGGGTCTGCCCGCCGACGACGCGCTTGAGCCCGTCGGGGGTGTCGTGCGCGATGACGCGCCCGTGGTCGACGACCGTGATCTCGTCGGCCAGCGCGTCGGCCTCCTCGAGGTACTGCGTGGTGAGCAGCACGGTCGAGCCGTCGGCCACGAGCTGCCGCACGACGTCCCACATGTCCTCGCGCTTGGCGGGGTCGAGGCCCGTCGTGGGCTCGTCGAGGAAGATGACGTCGGGCCGGCCGACGAGCGACGCCGCGAGGTCGAGGCGGCGGCGCATGCCGCCCGAGTACGTCTTGGCGGGACGGTCGGCGGCGTCGGCCAGGTCGAACCACGCGAGCAGCTCGGCGGCGCGGGCGCGGGCGCCGGTGCGCCCCAGGTCGAGCAGCGTGCCGAACAGCACGAGGTTCTGCCGGCCGGTGAGGTCCTCGTCGACGGACGCGTACTGGCCGGTCAGGCCGATGCTGCGTCGCACGCGCGCGGCGTCGCGGACGACGTCGAGCCCGTTGACGCGCGCCGTGCCGGTGTCGGGCGTGAGCAGGGTGGACAGGATGCGCACGGCGGTCGTCTTGCCGGCGCCGTTGGGCCCGAGCACGCCGTGCACGGTGCCGCGCGGCACGACGAGGTCGACACCGGCGAGCGCCTGCGTCGACCCGAATCGCTTGGTGAGGCCCTCGGCCTCGATCACCAGGTCTGTGGTCATGGCCCCACCGTGCGCGCGGTCGCCGACACGGCGCCGACACGCCGCTGACACGGCCCGGCCCGCCCCGGCCCGCTCGCTCGCTCGCCGAGTGCGCCAGAACGCCGCCGAGTGCGCCACTCGTACGTGGCGCACTCGGCGGCGTTCTACCGCACTGGGTGAGCGAGCGAGCGGGCCGGGGCGGGCCGGGCCGTGTCAGCGGCGTGTCGGCGCCGTGTC
>NZ_LNTD01000006.1 GCF_001462455.1 Cellulomonas sp. B6 | reverse complement strand
CCCGGACGGCTCACCCTCGGGCCGCACCGGCCGATGGGAAGGGACGTCGCCGGGAGACCCCGACGGCACGACAGACAGGAGCAGCGCGTGGCACGCACCCGGGTGCTGGTGGTCGACGACTCGGTCGTCATCCGCCGCCTGGTCACCGACGCGCTGTCGCGCGAGGCGGCGATCGACGTCGTGGGGGTCGCGGCCAACGGCCGGATCGCCCAGGCCAAGGTCGCTCAGCTCGCGCCGGACGTCATCACGATGGACGTCGAGATGCCGGAGATGGACGGCATCGAGGCCGTGCGCGCGCTGCGTGCCGCCGGCCACACGCAGCCGATCATCATGTTCTCGACGCTGACCGAGCGCGGTGCGCACGCGACGCTCGACGCGCTCGCCGCGGGCGCGACCGACTACGTGACGAAGCCGGCCAACGTCGGCAGCGTCCAGCAGTCGCTCGAGCAGGTCGCGCGCGAGCTCGTCCCGCGGATCCTCGCGCTCTCGGCCGCACGCCGCGGGCCCGCCGCGCGGACCGGCGCGGCGCGTCCCGCCGGGGGTGCCGCCCCCGCCGCGTCCTCGACCGCGGCTCCCGCGGGCGCCGGTGCCCGGGTGCGGCTCGCGGCCGCGCCGACGCCGCGGCCCGTGCGGCTCGTGGTCCTCGGCTCCTCGACCGGTGGCCCCGAGGCGCTGTCGCGCGTCATCACGGCGCTGCCCCCGCTGTCCGTGCCCGTCGCCGTCGTGCAGCACATGCCGCCCGTGTTCACGCGGCAGCTCGCGCAGCGGCTCGACCGGCTCGGCCCGTGGTCCGTCGCCGAGGCGGGCAACGGCGACACGCTGCGGCCGGGGCACGTGTACGTCGCCCCGGGCGACCACCACCTCGAGGTGCGGCGCGCGGGACCCTCGCTGGTCACGCACCTGACGCAGGCGCCCCCCGAGAACTTCTGCCGGCCCGCGGTCGACGTGCTGTTCCGCTCGGCCGTCGCCGCCGTCGGCGGGGACCTGCTCGCGGTCGTCCTGACCGGCATGGGTGCCGACGGGCGCGCGGGCGCCGAGCGCATCGTCGGCGCCGGCGGCACCGTCGTCGTGCAGGACGAGCCCAGCAGCGTCGTGTGGGGCATGCCCGGCGCGGTCGCGACCGCCGGCTGGGCGCACCGCGCCGTGCCGCTCGCCGAGATGGCGATGACCATCGGCCGCACCGTCGAGGACGCGCGGCGCACCAGCGTGGCCGGGGGTGTCGCATGACCATCAGCCAGGACACGTTCGCGTTCGTGGCCGACCTCGTGCGGCGGCGCAGCGCGATCCTGCTCGAGCCGGGCAAGGAGTACCTCGTCGAGAGCCGGCTGCTGCCGCTCGCGCGCGAGACCGGCGCCACGGGCGTCGACCAGTTCGTCGCCCAGCTGCGGGCCAACCCGACACCGGCCCGTACGGCCGTCGTCGTCGAGGCGCTGACGACCAACGAGACGTCGTGGTTCCGCGACGTCGCGCCGTTCGACGCGCTGCGCCGGCACATCGTGCCCGAGCTGCGCGCCGCGGGCGGGCTCGCACGGCTGCGCGTGTGGTCCGCCGCGTGCTCGACGGGCCAGGAGGCGTACTCCATCGCGATGACGCTGCAGGAGGTCCTCACGCCGCCGGTCGCCGTGGAGATCACCGCGACCGACCTCAACGAGCAGGTGCTCGAGCGTGGCCGCAGCGGCACGTACACGCAGCTCGAGGTCAACCGCGGCCTGCCCGCGCCGACGCTCGTGCGGCACTTCCGGCGCGCCGGCTCGGGCTGGCAGGTGTCGGACGAGCTGCGCCGGTGGGTCACGTTCCGGCAGCACAACCTGCTCGACGTGCCGCCCCCGGGCGGACCGTTCGACGTGGTGTTCCTGCGCAACGTGCTCATCTACTTCGACCTGCCGACCAAGCGGGCCGTGCTCGAGCGCGTGCGCGGTGCGCTGCGCCCGGGCGGCTACCTCGTGCTCGGCGCCGCCGAGACGACCATCGGCGTGCACGACGACTACGAGCGCGTCGTGCTCGACCGCGCGACGGTCTACCGGGCGGGGGGAGCGCGCGCGGCGGCCGCGGCCCCGGCGCCCGCGGTCGCGGCCGTGCCCGCACCCGTGCGGGCCCCCCTGGGGGCGGCGGGCACCCGCCCGGCACCCCTCGCGGCGGTCCCGCCGCGCCCCGTCCTGCCGACCCCGGCCCGCCCGGCCGGTCCGGTCTTCGCACCCACGTCCACCCGAGGAGCAGGGCTGAGATGAGAGCACTCGTCATCGACGACTCGCGCACGATGCGCCGCATCGTCGCGCAAGGGTTGCGCGGACTGGGCTTCGAGCCCGTCGAGGCGGAGCACGGTCAGCACGCGCTGGACCTGCTCGCCGAGGGCGGGCCCGTGCCCGCGCTCGCGTGCATCGACTGGAACATGCCCGTGATGGACGGGCTGACGTTCGTCACGCGCGTGCGGGCGAACCCGCAGTGGCGGGACATGACGCTCATGATGGTGACCACCGAGAGCGAGCACTCCCAGATCGTGCGGGCGCTCGCGGCCGGTGCGCACGAGTACCTGATCAAGCCGTTCAGCGTCGACGCGATCCGCGAGAAGCTCGAGCTGCTCGGCCTCATGCCCGTGGGGGAGTCCGCATGACCACGCTGATCGCCGGCGACGACGTGTACGCGATCGCCGAGGAGCTGTTCACCGCGATGGTGGACGACGAGCCCGGCGCGGTGTCGCAGTGGTTCGGGGACACGCCGGCGTGGCAGGTGCCCGTCGTCGCGTGGGTCGACCTGCACGGCGGCTGGGCCGGGCGCGCCTCGGTGACGACCGAGCGCGCGACCGCCGACGACCTCGCGCGGGCGCTGCTGCAGATGGGCGCCGACGAGCCCGTGCTCGAGGAGGACCTGCACGACGCGTTCGGCGAGGTCGCCAACGTCGTCGGCGGCAACGTCAAGGCGCTCCTGCCGACGCAGGGCACGCTGGGCCTGCCGCAGGTGGCCGACCACGACCCGGGGCTGCCGGGCTCGGTGCTCGTCACCGAGGTGGTCCTCGACTGGCGCGGGCGTCCGCTCGTGCTCCGCGTCCGGGGGGCCGCGTGACCCCCACGACCGACCGACACCGAGGAGGAGTCCGATGATCCGCGTCCTGGTCGCGGACGACAGCCGCGTCATGCGGCAGATCGTCATCCGTACGCTGCGGCAGGCCGGCTACGACTGGGAGGTCCGTGAGGCCGCCGACGGCGCGCAGGCGCTCGAGGCGGTGCGGGCCGACGAGCCGGACGTCATCCTGTCCGACTGGAACATGCCCGAGATGACCGGCATCGAGCTGCTGCGCCGGCTGCGCGCCGAGGGCTTCACGACCCCGCTGGGCTTCGTGACGTCCGAGGGCTCGCCCGAGATGCGGGAGCTGGCCGACCGCGAGGGTGCGCTGTTCCTCATCGCGAAGCCGTTCACCCCCGAGGGCTTCCGCGAGGTCATCGACCCGGTGCTGGCATGAGCTCGGACGTCGTCCCGCTGCCGTCCGCCAAGGACGTCCGCGAGCTGCTCGAGGGCCTGCTGGGGCGCTCGGTCGACGTGCGCACGGGTGGTGCGATGGTCGACCCCGAGTCGGAGGGCGGCGCGCTCGTCGGCCTGTACGTGGACCGGCTGCTGGGCCTCAAGGCGATCTGCCTCATGGACGTGCCGCTGTCGGCGTACGTCGGTGCCGCGATCGGGCTGGTCCCGGCGCGCACGGCCGAGGACTCGGCGGTGTCCCTCATGCTCGAGGACTTCCTCGAGGAGAACGCGCGCGAGGTGCTCAACATCGTCGCGTCCCTCATGAACTCCGAGGGCACGCCGCACGTGCGGCTCGACACGGTGTGCTCGCCGCGCGAGGCGCTGCCGCACGACGCCGCGCCGTGGGTGCGCGCGTACGTGCGTCGCCTCGACCTCGACCTGACCGTCGAGGGCTACGGCACGGGGAAGTTCTCGCTGCTCGTCATCTGACACGTCCGAGGGCGGGGCACCGGTCGCCGGTGCCCCGCCCTCGTCGTGCGTCCGTCGTCGGTACGCCGGTCGACGCGGCCGCGCTCAGCGCGGGGTCTGGCGGTACGACGACAGGAAGTTGCCCATGCGCTCGACCGCGTCGGCCAGCACGCGCGCCTCGGGCAGCGTGACGATCCGCAGGTGGTCGGGCGTGGGCCAGTTGAAGCCCGTGCCCTGCACGAGCAGGATCTGCTCGCTGACCAGCAGGTCGTAGACCAGCTGCGCGTCGTCGACGATGCCGAAGACCTCGGGGTCCAGGCGCGGGAACAGGTAGAGAGCGCCGTCGGGCTTGACGCACGTGACGCCGGGGATGCTGGTGAGGCCCTCCCACGCGACCTGGCGCTGCTCGTGCAGCCGCCCGCCGGGGGCGATGAGCGCCTCGATGGACTGCACGCCGCCCAGCGCCGCCTGGATCGCGTGCTGCGCGGGCACGTTGGGGCACAGCCGCGTCGAGGCGAGCAGCGTCATGCCCTCGAGGAAGCCCTGCGCGTGCCCCTGCGGGCCGGTGACCACGACCCACCCGGACCGGAACCCGGCGACGCGGTACGTCTTGGACAGGCCGTTGAACGTGAGGCACAGCAGGTCGGGCGCGACGGAGGCCATCGGGATGTGCGTCGCGCCGTCGAACAGGATCCGGTCGTAGATCTCGTCCGCGAGCAGCAGCAGGCTGTGCTCGCGCGCGACCTGCGCGATCTCCTCGAGCACCTCGCGCCGGTACACCGCCCCCGTGGGGTTGTTGGGGTTGATGACGACGATCGCCTTGGTGCGCGGCGTGATCTGCTCGCGGATGTGCTCGACGTCGGGCTCCCAGCCGGTCGACTCGTCGCATCGGTAGTGCACCGGCTTCCCGTCCGACAGGCTCGTCATGGCCGTCCACAACGGGTAGTCGGGGGACGGGATGAGCACCTCGTCGCCCTCGTCGAGCAGGGCCTGCAGCGTCATGGTGATGAGCTCGGACACGCCGTTGCCGAGGTAGACGTCGTCGACGTCGAACGTCGGGAAGCCCTCGACGGTCTCGTAGCGCGTGACGATCGCGCGGCGGGCGGACAGGATGCCGCGCGACTCGGTGTACCCGTGCGCGTGCGGCACGGCTGCGATGACGTCGGACACGATCTGGTGCGGCGCGTCGAAGCCGAAGGCCGCGGGGTTGCCGGTGTTGAGCTTGAGGACCTTGCGGCCCTCGGCCTCCATGCGTGCCGCCTCGTCCAGGGCCTTGCCGCGGATCTCGTAGAGCACTCCCTTGAGCTTGGCGGACTGGTCGAGCGGGCGCAGCGGCATGCCGCGAGCGTATCGCCGGGGTGCCGGCTCGCGCCGTGGCCACCGCGCGAGTCGTGGCCCGGTCGCGGTCCCGCCGCGACCGCGACGCGTATCCCGCGCTGTATACCGACGAAACCCAGTGTTTACGCCGCGGGCGGGACCCGCGAAACACGCGGTCCCTAGCGTCCTGCGGCAGGGGCACCGACCTGTATACGCCGCGGGACACAGCGCGGTGAGCGCGGCGGTCGGTGACCCGAGTCCGGCACTGCCCCTCAGCTCCTCCCCAGCGAAAGGCACTCCGTTGACCTCCTCATCGCTCCCCGCGCCGACACCGCCGCGGTCGTCCCGCGCGCGCTCCCTCGCACTGCCCGTCCTTGCGGTCGCGACCGCCCTCGCGTTGTCCGCGTGCGGTGCGCGCACCGCCGCCGGCGACACCGGGACCGCCGGGTCGACGGGCGCCGCGTCGTGCGTCGACACGTCGGGCGACACCGTGAAGATCGGCTTCCTCAACTCGCTGTCCGGGACCATGGCGATCTCCGAGCAGACCGTGCGCGACTCGCTCGACCTCGCCGCCGAGGAGATCAACGCCGCCGGCGGCGTGCTCGGCAAGCAGCTCGAGGTCGTCGCCGAGGACGGTGCGTCCGAGCCCACCGTCTTCGCCGAGAAGGCCGAGAAGCTCATCGCGTCCGACTGCGTCGCGGCGGTGTTCGGCGGCTGGACGTCGTCGTCCCGCAAGGCGATGCTGCCGGTCTTCGAGGCCAAGGACGCGCTGCTGTTCTACCCCGTGCAGTACGAGGGCCTCGAGGCGTCGCCCAACATCTTCTACACGGGCGCGACGACGAACCAGCAGATCATCCCGGGCATGGACTACCTCGCCGAGCAGGGCAAGAAGAAGGTCTTCCTCGTCGGCTCGGACTACGTCTTCCCGCGGACGGCGAACAAGATCATCAACGCGTACGCCGAGGCCAACGGCATCGAGATCGTCGGCGAGGAGTACGCGCCGCTGGGGCACACCGACTTCGCGACGATCGTCAACAAGCTCAAGGCCTCGGGCGCCGACGCGGTGTTCAACACGCTCAACGGCGACTCCAACGTCGCGTTCTTCAAGGAGTTCAAGAACGTGGGCCTCACCGCCGACGCCGTGCCGGTCGTCTCGGTGTCGATCGCCGAGGAGGAGGTCGGCGGCATCGGCGTCGAGAACGTCGCGGGCCAGCTGACGGCCTGGAACTACTACCAGACCGTCGACTCGCCCGAGAACACCACGTTCGTCGCGGCGTTCAAGGCGAAGTACGGCGAGAAGCGCCCCACGTCCGACCCGATGGAGGCGGCCTACACCTCGCTCCACCTGTGGAAGGGCATGGTCGAGAAGGCCGGGTCGTTCGACGTCGCCGCGATCCAGGAGGCCGCCGACGGGGTCACGTTCGACGCCCCCGAGGGCACCGTCACCGTGAACGGCGACAACCACCACATCGCCAAGACCGCGTACATCGGCGAGATCCGCGAGGACGGCCTCATCTACCCCGTGTGGGAGTCCGACGGCCCGATCGAGCCGGACCCGTTCCTCGAGGGCTACGACTGGGCCGAGGGCCTGTCCTGACCGCCCGTCGGCACCCGGCGGTCCCGTCCCGGACCCGCCCGTGACCGCGGCGACCCGGCCGGCTCGACCCCTCGGTCGTGCCGGGTCGCCGCCCCGCGGGCGCGTCCCCACCCACCACGACGAAGGCGGTGCGCATGGACGCGCTGTTCTCCCAGCTCTTCGCGGGCCTGAGCCTCGGCTCGGTGCTGCTGCTCGCGGCGCTCGGCCTCGCGCTGACGTTCGGCCAGATGGGCGTCATCAACATGGCGCACGGCGAGTTCATGATGGCCGGCGCCTACACGGCGTTCGTGCTGCAGGCGCTCATCGGCGACGCGGGCGTCTCGCTGCTCGTCGCGCTGCCGCTCGGCTTCCTGGTCGGCGGGCTGCTCGGCCTGCTGCTCGAGGTCACGCTCATCTCCCGCATGTACCGGCGGCCGCTCGACACGCTGCTCGTGACGTTCGGCGTCGCGCTCGTGCTGCAGCAGCTCGCGCGCGACGTGTTCGGCGCCCCCAACGTCGACGTGCGCGCGCCCGCGTGGCTGCAGGGCGCCGTGCCCGTGCTCGGCATGAACCTGCCGCGCACGCGCCTGTTCATCCTCGCGCTGGCGGTCACGTGCGTCGTGGTGCTCGCGCTGGTCCTCAAGCTCACGCCGCTCGGGCGGCGCATCCGCGCGACCGTGCAGAACCGCGACCTCGCCGAGGCCTCGGGCGTCTCGACCCGCGCGACCGACCGGCTGACGTTCTTCGTCGGCTCGGGCGTCGCCGGGGTCGCGGGCGTCGCGCTCACCCTGCTGGGGTCCATCGGGCCGACGCTCGGGACGAGCTACGTCGTCGATGCGTTCCTCGTGGTCGTCGTCGGCGGCATCGGCCAGCTCAAGGGGGCGGTGGTCGCGGCGTTCTCGCTGGGCCTGCTGCAGGCGACGTTCGAGTACTCGACGACCGCGAGCCTGGCCAAGGTGCTGCTGTTCGTCGTCATCGTCGCGTTCCTGCAGGTCCGCCCGCAGGGCCTGGTCTCGGTCCGCACGCGGAGCCTCGCGTGAGCGCCCCGGCGACGACGGCCCCGGCCCCGAACGCCGCCGCGCGCCCATGGTGGCGGCACCCGCGCGTGCGCGTGTGGGGCGGGTTCGCGCTCGCGGCCGCCGTGCTGCTGGGCGTCGCGCCCGTCGTGCTCAGCGACTTCCGCCTCAACCTGCTCGCCAAGTTCCTGTGCCTCGCGATGGTCGCGGTCGGCATCGGCCTCGCGTGGGGCCGCGGCGGCATGCTCGTGCTGGGGCAGGGCGTGTTCTTCGGCCTCGGCGGGTACCTCATGGCGATGCACATGAAGCTCGCCGACGCGGGCCCCGGCGGCGTGCCGGACTTCATGCTGCTGTACGGCGACGGAGTGGTCCCCGCGTGGTGGGAGCCGCTGCGCGACCCCGTCGTCACGGTCCTGGCGATCCTGCTGGTGCCCGCGGGCGTCGCGACGCTGCTGGGGCTCGCGGTGTTCCGCCGGCGCGTGCGCGGCGCGTACTTCGCGATCCTGTCGCAGGCGCTCGCGGCGGCGTTCGCGATCCTGCTGGTCGGCCAGCAGAAGGTCACGGGCGGCACCAATGGGCTCAACGGGTTCCGGTCGTTCTTCGGGTACGACCTGGCCGACCCGGTCAACAAGCGGATGCTCTACTACGTCGCCGCGGGCGTGCTGCTCGTCATGGTCGCCGTGGTGCGGCTGCTCATGGTGTCGCGGTTCGGCGAGCTGCTCGTCGCGGTGCGCGACCAGGAGAACCGCGTGCGGTTCCTCGGCTACGACCCCGCGAACGTCAAGGTCGTCGCCTACGCGGTCGCCGCGTGCTTCGCGGGTGTCGGCGGTGCGCTGTTCGCGCCCGTCGTCGGCATCGTCTCGCCCGCCGACGTGGGCGTGATCCCGTCGATCGGGTTCCTCGTCGGGGTCGCGATCGGTGGCCGCGCGACCCTGCTCGGCCCCGTGCTCGGCGCGATCGCCGTGTCGTGGGCGCAGACCGGGCTCTCGGAGCAGTTCCCGTCGTTCTGGACCTACTTCCAGGGGGCGCTGTTCATCCTCGTCGTCGCGTTCCTGCCGAACGGGTTCGCGACGCTCGGCGGGCTGTGGCGCAGGCGGCGCGGCGCGGCCGTCCCCGGTCCGGGCGACGCACCGGCCGACCCGCCCGCCGGTACGTCCGCCCACGCCGACGACCCCGGGCCCGATCCCGCCCAGGACGCCGCCACCGCGGCCCGCACCGCCGGGAGGCACGCATGACCGAGCAGCCCACCGCGCCGCCGGACGCCGGCGGCCTGGACCCGCAGGCGCTCGAGGCCGTCATCGCCGCGCCGGGCTCCCGGTTCCGGCACGACTACCTCGAGGTCCGCGGCCTGCGGGTCGTGTTCGACGGGTTCGTCGCGGTCGACGGCGTCGACCTCACCGTCACGCAGGGGGACCTGCGGTTCCTCATCGGCCCCAACGGCGCCGGCAAGACCACGATCGTCGACGCGATCACGGGCCTGGCGCCCGCCACCGGGTCGGTGCAGTTCGGCCGGGTCGACCTGCTGGGGAGGCCGTCGCACCGGATCGTGCGGGCCGGGGTGGGCCGCACGTTCCAGACCGCGAGCGTGTTCGACGAGCTCACGGTGCTGCAGAACCTCGACATCGCCGCCGGCGCCGGGCGCGGTCCGCTCACCCTGCTGCGGCGGCGGCACGTCGTGCCGCCCGAGGTCGAGGCCGCCCTGGAGACCGTCGGCCTCGCGCACGTGCGCGACCTGCCCGCGGGCGTGCTCGCGCACGGGCAGAAGCAGTGGCTCGAGATCGGCATGCTCCTGGTCCAGGACGCGCGCCTGCTGCTGCTCGACGAGCCCGTCGCGGGCATGAGCCAGGCCGAGCGCGAGGAGACGGGCCTGCTGCTGCAGCGCATCGGCGAGCAGCGCACGGTCGTCGTCGTCGAGCACGACATGGAGTTCCTGCGGGCGTTCGCCGCGTCCGTCACGGTGCTGCACCAGGGGCGCGTGCTGTCCGAGGGCACGGTCGCGCAGGTGCAGGCCGACCCGCGGGTCGTCGAGGTGTACCTGGGGTCGGGTGCGCACGGCCGCGGTCGCGCCGCGCGTGCGGGCGGCCCGAGCACGGAGGTGGAGTGATGCTGCAGCTGCGGGACGTGCACGTGGGGTACGGGCGCACGGCCGTCGTGCACGGCGTGGACCTCGAGGTGCCGACGGGGTCGGTCGTCGCCGTCATGGGCCACAACGGCGCGGGCAAGACGACGCTGCTGCGCGCGGCCGTCGGGCTGCTGCCCGTGCGCGCGGGCACGGTCCTGCTCGACGGGCACGACGTCACGCGGTGGCGCCCCCACCGGAGGGTGCGGGCCGGGCTCGCGTACGTGCCGCAGGGGCAGCAGTCGTTCGGGCAGCTCACGGCGCGCGAGAACCTGCAGCTCGTCGCCGACGTGCAGGGGGCGGCCGGGGCACGCCGCGTCGACGACGCGCTCGACCTGTTCCCCGCGCTGCGCGGGCTGCTGGGACGGCGCGCGGGGCTGCTCTCCGGCGGGCAGCGGCAGCAGCTCGCGATCGCGCGCGCCCTGGTCACCGGGCCGCGGCTGATCGTGCTGGACGAGCCCACCGAGGGCATCCAGCCGTCGGTGGTCGCCGAGATCGAGGACGCGATCGTGCAGCTCGCCGCCACCGGCGGGCTGTCGGTCCTGCTGGTCGAGCAGCACGTCGGCTTCGCGCTCGCGGCGTCGTCGCGCTACTCGGTGCTGGAGTCGGGGCGCGTGACCGCGACCGGTGCGGGTGGCGCCGAGCGGGAGGCCGACGTGCGCGCGGCCATGGCGCTGTGAGCCGCGCTGTGAGCCGCGCTGTGAGCCGCGCCGTGAGCAGCACGGCGGCGGCCCGCGCCGCGCGGACCGTGCCGGCCCGGCCGGGTGACGCGCACGGCCCGTGGTCGGGCGGAGGTCTAGGGTCGTGACCATGGTGGACGGGCTGCGACCGGGTGCCGGTGACGCGCTCGCGGCCGACGTGCCGGGCGCCGACGCACCGGTGGTCTCGCTGCGCGAGCAGGTCTACCACCGGCTGCGCGACGAGATCCTCAACGGGCGGGTGTCCCCGCGCGAGCGGCTCACCGAGCCCAAGCTGTCGAAGGCGTTCGAGGTGTCGCGCACACCCGTGCGCGAGGCGCTGTCGCGTCTGCTGTCCGACGGTCTGGTCGAGCGCACCGACTTCGGCTACGCGGTGGTCGTGCCGTCGCTCGAGGACCTGCGCAACCTGTACGAGCTGCGCATCACGCTCGAGCTGCGCGGCATCGCCCGTGCGATCGAGAACCCGCAGGTCCGGCACGACGACGTGCTGCTGCGTGCCGAGCTGGCCCGCTGGGACGAGATGCGCGACGTCGTGCCCGACCCGGACCCGAGCTTCGTGCTGCGCGACGAGGGGTTCCACCAGGTGCTGTCCCGCGCGTCGGGCAACGCGCAGCTCACCGACGCGCTCGTCACCGTCAACCAGAAGATCCGCGCGGTGCGGATGCACGACTTCGTCGAGGAGGACCGCATCACCGCGACGATCGACGAGCACCGCGAGATCCTCGGGCTCGTGATCGAGCGGCGGCTGCCCGAGTCGCTCACGGCCCTGCACAAGCACGTGGGGGAGTCGCTCGAGGTCGTCATGGAGCGTGCGACGCACGCGATGGCGCGCATGGCGACGGCGGGCTGAGGATCTGAACGTCACCGGCGACCGCGGCCTGGGCTAGAGATCGATGCTCTCCGCGGTCCGGTCGGCGTCGGCCACGGAGAGAAGCGTCACTGGCGATAGGAGCATGACCGCCAGGTCGACGTGGGCCGCGAGGTCGACGGGCTCGCGCGCGGTGAGCCGCCAGCCGTCGAGGTCCGCCTTGGCCCAGGCTCGGGCCAACGGAGCGACGCGGGCGACGGCGTTCGGCGCCT
The DNA here is from genome assembly GCF_001462455.1 of Cellulomonas sp. B6. Lineage (GTDB taxonomy): Bacteria > Actinomycetota > Actinomycetes > Actinomycetales > Cellulomonadaceae > Cellulomonas. The sequence continues at coordinate 7,477 of NZ_LNTD01000006.1, read as the reverse complement.
CAGCCGACCAGAGGTCGCGCAGACCCGCCGCCGCCTCCGTGCCGAGCACGGCATGGGCGTCGCGGACGAGAAGGTGCACGAGCCCGGCTTCGGGGCGCCCGGCCAGCTGCTCCACCACGTCGACGTCTGCCTCGAGGTCGTAGAGCCGGTCGACGACGTCGGGGTTCTCGCGGTACCAGAAGAGTGCGTACTTGAGGTCCTCGGCGTCGCGGACGTCCCGCCGGTGCGCCCACGCGGACAACTTGAGTGCGACGTATCCCGGCACGCTTGGAACCCGCACCCCGAGGTCCGGATGCTGGGAGGAGATGGGCCGGGCCCCTGCGTGCACCTCCTGGTAGCCCAAGACGTTCTCCTGGCAGGGGCCGACGCCTCGAGGTCTCTCGACACCGCCGAACGGGATCAGGTCGACGGGTCTCCCTCGGATGAGGAAGCGGTAGGCGGAGGCGCCGTGAGGTCCTTGCAACGACTGCGTGAGCTCGCGGTATGCCTCGAGGTCGGTGACGACGATCGCCAGATCGAGGTCACCTGTACGTCGCAGCCTGCTGACGTGCCCTGCCGCCGCGTGAAGAAGGTCACGGCAGACCGCCCCGTACAGCATGAGCGCGTCAGGCGAGACGCCGTGGGTGCGGAGCTCGGTGACCACCGGTGCGACGGTCTCATCGAGGAGGGCGGCAGCGTCACCGCGCGTGAAGTCGAGCAAGGATGTCCTTCCGGAGGTTGCTGGCCGCTTCGAGGTGGCGGGGGTCCCGATCCGCAAGGAGGTCGGCGTAGACAAGGACGTCGGGGGCGAGGCGGGGTGCGAGGGGTGAGGTGCTGGCGGTCAGCTCCCGCCGTCCCCAACGCCCGGGATTCGTCACGGGGACGTCGGTGCCGGTGCTCCAGAACTGTCTGCGGACGATGATGTTCGCTTCGCGGTCGGTCGCCACCTTCCACCGTGAGCGCACGACGGCCAGCGGAGCGAGGTCCGGGACGTAGAGCACGAGCCCGGGCCCGTGGAGGCCGTTCACGGCTGCTTCACCGCTGACGTGGACGGGCACTCCCGTAGCTGACCACCCAGCGGTGGAGGGTTCGCCAGCGAATCGACTCAGCTCGGTTCGTGAGGCGATCCCGCGTGGGAACGCTGCGGCCCACTGGTCGAGCAGGTCGTCCGGGCGCAAGAGGACGGCAGGACGCTTGGCGAGGTGTTCGTCCTCGCGCAGCGCGACCCGCACCTGCTGGGCCACTCCGATCGAGGTTCCCGCGATCGTGGCGAGCATCCGCACAGGGGCGGCCGCCAGCTCTGGCCACGACAGGAGCGCGAAGATCACGCGCGCGCGTCCGGCGCTCATCAGGTTCACCGGCTCGCGGTTGGCGCCGCCGGGGCGAGCGGCTCGTGAGGCCTTGTCGGCGTTCGGTCCCGTTCGCCAGGGGCGGTCGACATCGATCAGGAGGCCGGGTGCCTCGATGTACATGCGCCCTGTCATGTCGATGAACCAGGCCCCTCTGCTGCGGAGGTGCTGCGCCGCGGCAGGACTTGCCGACTCCAAGAGCACCAGGTGTCCCTCGACTGGCTGTCGTCGTGCCACCCATGCGCTTCGGTTCAGGTGCGCGGGGGTGGGGACCGATGTCGTCGGGCGTCTGACCCGCGTCCCGCTGAACTCGAGCACGGCCTCGTCGCCCTCGAAGTGAAGGTTCACGTGACGTGCTCGAGCGATCTCGGCCGCGGACTCGCGGAGCTTCTCGGTATCCATCTCACTCCTCCCGCCACGAGCATAGTTCACGATTCGTGAACGTTCATCATCTATGAACGTTCATCATTCGCGAACAGCCTGGTCGCCGAGCAGGGCCACTGTGGTCGCCGGCCGTAACGCATCGTTCACGCCCGTGCGTCGGCGTCGAAACACCCGGTTCCTACGGTCGGGATACCGGGGTGTATACAGCCCCGTCGATCTCCGGGCCCCGCCCGGACCGACCCCAGGGGCAGCCCGTGTTCGACACCCTCCTCGTGGCCAACCGTGGCGAGATCGCCGTCCGCGTGCTGCGCACCGCGCGCGCTCTCGGCCTGCGGACCGTCGCCGTGTTCTCCGACGCCGACGCCGCCGCACCGCACGTGCGGCTCGCCGACGCCGCGGTCCGGCTCGGGCCCGCACCGGCCGCCGAGTCGTACCTGCGCGCCGACGCCGTGCTCGAGGCGGCGCTGGACACCGGCGCGGGCGCGATCCACCCCGGCTACGGGTTCCTGTCGGAGAACGCGGGCTTCGCCGCCGCGGTCGAGGCCGCCGGGATCGCGTTCGTCGGGCCGACGCCCGCGCACCTCGAGGTCTTCGGCGACAAGCACCGGGCGCGCGAGGCGGCGCGCGCTGCCGGTGTCCCGCTGATCGCCGGCAGCGGGCTGCTCGGCGACGTCGACGCTGCCCTCGCGGCGGCCGAGACCGTCGGGTACCCGGTCATGCTCAAGGCCGTCGGCGGGGGCGGCGGCATCGGCATGCAGGCCTGCGACGGGCCCGACGAGCTGCGCGAGGCGTACGGGCGCGTGCAGCGGCTGGCGACCGCGAGCTTCGGCAGCGGAGGCGTGTTCCTCGAGCGGTTCGTGCGGCGCGCGCGGCACCTCGAGGTGCAGGTGTTCGGCGACGGCGCCGGGCGCGTCGTCAGCCTGGGGGACCGCGACTGCTCGCTGCAGCGTCGCCACCAGAAGGTCCTGGAGGAGGCACCCGCCCCGGGCCTGCCCGACGACGTGCGCGAGCGTCTCGCGGCCTCGGCCCGTGCCCTGACGGCGTCGGTCGCGTACCGGTCCGCGGGCACGGTCGAGTACGTGTACGACGTCGAGCGCGGCGACGTGTCGTTCCTCGAGGTGAACACGCGCCTGCAGGTCGAGCACCCGGTCACCGAGGAGATCACGGGCGTCGACCTCGTCGGCTGGATGCTGCGCCTCGCACGCGGCGACGCCGACCTGACCGCCGAGCTCGCGGCCCTGCCGGACGACGGCCCGCCCCGTCGCGGGCACGCGGTCGAGGCGCGCGTCTACGCCGAGGACCCGCGCCGCGGCTACCGCCCGAGCGCGGGCCTGCTCACGCACGTCGAGTACCCGGCAGGCGTGCGCGTCGACGCGTGGGCGGAGGCCGGGCAGGAGGTCACGAGCCACTACGACCCGATGCTCGCCAAGGTCGTCGTGCGCGCCGACGACCGCACGGCCGCGCTCGCCGCGGCGTCCGACGCGCTGGCCGGCACGGCGCTGCACGGCGTCGTCACCAACCTGCCGCTGCTGCGCGCCGCGGTCGTCGACGACGACGTGCGCGCCGCCGCGCACACGACCGGCACGCTCGCGGGCGTCACGGACGACGAGCCGTGGGTCGAGGTGCTGCGCCCCGGGGTCATGACGACCGTGCAGGACTGGCCCGGCCGCCTCGGGCACTGGGACGTGGGCATCAGCCCGTCGGGGCCGATGGACGACCTGTCGTTCCGGCTCGGCAACGTCGCGCTCGGCAACCCGGAGGGCGCCCCGGGCCTGGAGTGCACGCTCGCGGGCCCGAGCCTGCGGTTCAGCCACGCGGCGGTCGTGTGCGTGACCGGTGCCGACGCACCCGTCACGGTCGACGGCGTGCGCGTCCCGCAGTGGGAGCCGGTCGACGTGCCAGCCGGCGCCGTGCTGGACGTCGGCACGCCGGGCGGGGCGGGCCTGCGCACGTACGTGCTGGTCCGCGGGGGTCTCGACGTCCCCGCGTACCTCGGGTCGGCGGCGACGTTCTCGCTCGGCGGGTTCGGCGGCTACACCGGCCGCGCGCTCGCCACGGGCGACGTCCTGGTGCCCGCGCCCGTCCCGGACGACGCACCCGCCGCGGCCGTCGTCCCCGCCGAGGCGCGACCCGCGCTCGTGCACGCCTGGGAGCTCGCGGTCCAGGAGGGCCCGCAGCCCGCACCGACGTACTTCACGCGCGACGACATGACCATGCTCTACGCCGCGACGTGGCACGTGCAGACGCACGCCAACCGCACCGGCATCCGGCTGTCGGGGCCCAAGCCGCGCTGGGCGCGCCCCGACGGTGGTGAGGCCGGTCTGCACCCGTCCAACCTGCACGACAACCCGTACTCCGTGGGCGCGCTCAACGTCTCGGGCGACACCCCGATCCTGCTCGGACCCGACGGTCCGTCGCTGGGCGGGTTCGCGTGCCCCGTCACCGTCGTGGCCGGGCACCGCTGGAAGCTCGGGCAGATCCGCCCGGGGGACACCGTGCGGCTCGTGCCCGTGCCCGAGGCGACCGCCGACGCGCTGCGCGTCTCGACGGTCCGGCGCGCGGCCGCGTCCGTCCCGGCGGACCTCGCCACCGGTCCCGACGGCGACGACGGCGTGTTCGCGCGCATCCCCGCCGACCCGTCCGACCCGCTCGGCCGCCCCGAGGTCGTCTACCTGCGCGGCGCGGACGACAACGTGCTGGTCGAGTACGGCCCGATGGTCCTCGACCTGGGCCTGCGGATGCGCGTGCACGCGCTCGCCGAGGCGCTGGGTGCGCTCGACCTGCCGGGCGTCGTCGACGTGACGCCCGGTGTGCGGAGCCTCCACGTGCACGTCGACCCCGCGCTGCTGCCCGTGCGCGAGCTCGTCGACGCGCTCGTCGACCTCGAGGCCGAGCTGCCCGCGACGGCCGACCTCGTGGTGCCCTCGCGGCGCGTCCACCTGCCGTTCGCGTTCGACGACCCCGCGGTGGCCGACGCGATCGCGCGGTACACGGTCGGCGTGCGGCCGCAGGCGCCGTGGCTGCCGTCCAACGTCGAGTTCGTGCGGCGCGTCAACGGGCTGGGCTCGGGCGACGACGTGCTGCGGACCATGACCGAGGCCGAGTACCTCGTGCTCGGGCTCGGCGACGTCTACCTGGGCGCGCCGCTCGCGGTGCCGCTCGACCCGCGCCACCGGCTCATGACCACCAAGTACAACCCGGCGCGCACGTGGACCGCCGCCGACACCGTGGGCCTGGGCGGGCAGTACCTGTGCGTCTACGGCATGGACTCCCCGGGCGGGTACCAGCTGGTCGGCCGGACCGTGCCCATCTGGTCCGGGCACCGCCAGCACGGCGTGTTCGAGCCCGGCGTGCCCTGGCTGCTGCGGTTCTTCGACCGCATCGTGTGGCACCCCGTGACGGCCGAGGAGCTCGCCGAGCAGCGCACCGCGTTCGCCGCGGGGAGGCTCGACGTGCGCGTCGAGCACGGCACGTTCAGCTACCGCGAGCACCTCGCCCTGCTGACCGAGCACGCCACCGAGATCGCGGCGTTCCAGGAGAGCCAGGCCGCCGCGTTCGGGGCCGAGCGGGCGGCCTGGGCCGCCGCCGGTGAGCTCGACGCGGACGCCGGCGACGACGCGCCGCCCGCGGTCGTGGACGACGCGACCGTCGAGCTGCTGGACGGGCACGTGCTCGTCGAGGCGCCGATGGTCGGGTCCGTGTGGCGCGTCGAGGCCGCCGCTGGCGCCGACGTGCGCGCCGGCGACCTGCTCGTCGCGCTCGAGGCCATGAAGCTCGAGCTCGCGGTCCCGGCGCCGTCGGACGGGCGGGTCGTGCGCGTGCTCGTCGAACCGGGGCAGCAGGTCGGCCCCGGTGCCCCGCTCGCGGTGCTGGCGGTGGACGCGTGAGCACGACGGACGCGCGCGCGGCCGTGCCGTCGCAGGCGGTCGGGGCGCACGACGCCCCGCACGACGACCCGCACGCCCCCGTCGGCGCGCGCGTCGCCGACGGGCCCGCGCAGGCCCGCGTCCGGGCGGCCCACGCGCGGCTGCGGGAGGTCGACCGGCCCGAGGTCTGGACGCTGCTGCTGCCCGAGGCCGACGTGCTCGCGGCCGCCGCGGCCGTGGACGCGCGCGTCGCCGCGGGCGAGCACCTGCCGCTGGCCGGCACGACGCTCGCGGTCAAGGACAACGTCGACGTCGCGGGCCTGCCCACCACGGCCGCGTGCCCGTCGTACGCGACCTCGCCGCACGGGCGCCCCGGGCCGGCGTCCGCGACGGCCCCCGCGGTGCAGGCGCTCGTCGACGCGGGCGCCGTGGTGCTCGGCAAGACGAACCTCGACCAGTTCGCGACCGGGCTGGTCGGCACCCGCAGCCCGTTCGGCGCGGTGCGTCACGCGACCCTGCCCGACCGCGTGTCCGGCGGGTCGTCGTCGGGGTCGGCGGTGGCCGTCGCGCTCGGCGTCGCGGACGTCGGCATCGGCACCGACACCGCCGGCTCGGGCCGCGTCCCCGCGGCGTTCCACGGGCTCGTCGGGATCAAGACGACGGTCGGGCTCGTGCCCACGGACGGCGTCGTGCCCGCGTGCGCGTCGTACGACGTGGTCACGACGTTCACGCGCGACCTCGGGACGGGGGTGCTCGCGACCCGGCTGATGGCGGGCGGCGGCGTCTCCCCGGCCGGCCAGGTGCCCGACGCCGCGCCGGCCGACCCTGCCGACGTCGCCGACCCGCGGGCCCGTCGGCGGACGTGGCCCGCCGACGTGCGGGTCGCGCTGCGTGACGACCCGGTCGTCGCGGTGCCGCGCGCCGCCGACCTCGCGCCGCTCTCACCGGGATGGCGCAGCGCGTTCGCCGCGGCGGTCGACCAGGTCGTCGCGACCGGCGCGACGGTGCGGGAGGTCGACGTCTCGGGCATGCTCGACGCCGCCCGGCTGCTGTACGACGGCGCGATCGTCGCCGAGCGCTACGCCGCGGTCGGTGCGTTCCTCGCGACCGACCCGCCCGACGCCGACCCCACGGTCGCCGGCATCGTGCTGGCCGGCGGCGGCGTCCGGGCCGCCGACTACGTGCGCGACCGCCTCGCGCTCGACGCCGCGCGGGTCGACGCCGAACGCGTCCTGCGCGGGTGCGACCTGCTGCTGCTGCCCACGACGACCGAGCACCCGACGCTCGCGCAGGTCGCCGCCGAGCCGGTCGAGGTCAACCGCCGCCTGGGCATGTACACGAACTTCGTCAACCTGCTCGACCTCGCCGCCGTCGCCGTCCCCGCGGGCGAGGCCGACGGCGGACCGTTCGGCGTCACGGTGCTGGCACGCGCGCACGAGGACCAGCTCGCGCTCGACCTCGCGGCGCGCCTGGTCGACGGCGACGCGTGCGCCCCGCTGCTCGTACCCGGCACGGTCGAGCTGCTCGTCGTCGGCGCGCACCTGCGTGGGCAGCCCCTGCAGGGCCAGCTCACCGACCTCGGCGCGCGGTTCGAGCGCGAGGTCACGACGTCCGACGCCTACCGCCTCGTCGCCCTGGTGACGACGCCCCGCAAGCCCGGGCTCGTGCGCGTCGGGCCGGGCCGGGGAGCGTCGATCGCGGGGGAGGTCTGGCGGTTGTCGCCCGGTGCGCTCGGCCGGTTCCTGGCCGCGCTGCCGGCGCCGATGACGCTCGGCGCCGTCGAGCTCGCCGACGGGTCCTGGGTCACGGGTTTCGGCTGCACGGCCGAGGCGGCCTCCGGCGGGGTCGACGTCACGGCGACCGGCGGGTGGCGGGCCGCGCTCGCGGCGGGGGTCTGAG
>NZ_LNTD01000005.1 GCF_001462455.1 Cellulomonas sp. B6 | reverse complement strand
GCGTCGACGAGCCGCTGCTTGGTGGCGCGCAGGCTGGGCCCGACGGCGGCGACGAGCGGGTCGACGTCGGCGCGCGCCGCGAGGGCGGCGGCGCGGTCACCCGCGCGCAGCGCCTGGGCCTGCCGCAGGAACGGCACGGGCCCGACCTGCATGACGCCCGAGACGACGCCCGCGCCGCCCGCGTCGAGCACCTCGGGCAGCAGTGCGTCGTTGCCCGAGTAGACGGGCACGTCGGCGGGCAGGGCGGCGACGAGATCGGTCACGTAGCGGGTGCCGGGGATCGACACCTTGACGCCGTCGAGCCCCGCGGCGACGACGACGTCGGCGAGCCGCTCGGGGTCGACGTCGACGCCGGTGCGCGCGGGGAACACGTACGCGAACAGCTCGTCGTCGCCGTCGAGCACGTCGCGCAGGCGCACGTAGTAGTCGAGCAGCGCGTCGCCCGGCACGTCGGTGTAGTAGGGCGTGACGGCCGCGAACCGCGTGGCGCCGACGTCGCGCGCGCGGTGCGCGAGCGTCACGGCCTGGTGCGTGGACGCGGCGCCGACGTGTGCGAACACGTGCGCCGCCCCGATCTCCTCGACCGCGGCCTCGAGGACCGCGATCCGCTCGTCGTCGGACAGCGCGACGAACTCGCCGGTGGTGCCGGCGACGAAGTGCGCCTCGACGTCGAGGTCGGCGACGTGCGCGAACAGCCGGCGGCAGGACGCGACGTCGAGCGTGCCGTCGTGCGCGAACGCGGTCGCGAGGGCGGGCAGCAGGTGGGGGCGGGTGCTCATGCCGGGATCTCTCCGTCCGGTGGGGTCGCGGCGCGACCGGTGTCGAGGCGGCTCAGCGCGTGCACCATGCGGGTGCGCGCGCCGAGCAGGTGGCCCTGCAGCTCGACCACGGCCTCGTCGACGCGCCCGGCCCGGGCGGTCTCGAGGATCGCGACGTGCGACGCGAGCGACGGGCCCAGGTCGACGTCCTCGGCGTTGGTGATCTCCAGCAGGACGGCGAACGTCGGCTCGTACTGGCGCCAGATGTCGAGCAGCCGGCGGCTGCCGGACAGCGCGTAGAACGACGTGTGGAACGCGAGGTCGGCGTGCGCGTAGTCGGCGTAGCGCGCGGCGTCGGCGGCCCGGCGCATGGTGGCGAGCGCGTCGAGCGCCTCGCCCCAGTCGGCGTCGGCCGCGCGGTCGTGGGCGAGGCGCAGCGCGAGCGTCTCGACGGCCTCGCGGATGGCGTAGAGCTCGACGACGTCGTCGGTGGTGAGCCCGGCGGCGAACATCTTGCGGCGCCGCACGACGACGAGCCCCTCGGACTCGAGGCGCCGCAGCGCGTCGCGCACGGGGCCGCGGCTGACGTCGAACGACTCCGCGAGGCGGGGCTCGGCCAGGTGGGCGCCCGCCGGGACGTCGCCGGCGATGATCATGCGGCGCAGCCGCTCGGTGATGACGTCGCCGAGGGCGGTGGCAGGCACCGGTTCGAGCGAGGACCAGGTCATGCGACGTTCTCCCTTGAACGTTGCGTCAACTGTTAACAGGTGACTGTAATCGATTACTGGACGCTCGGCCAAGACCCGGGGACCCGCCCGGACGGGTGAAGTCCGGACCTACGATGTGGCGGGCCCGGCGCGCTCCTCGCGCGCCCGCGGCCCCGACCGAGGAGGACCGTGCCCCGCATCGTCGACGTCGCCCGCCGCGCGGGCGTGTCCACCGCGACGGTCTCGCGCGCGCTCAACGGCAAGCCCGTACGCCCCGAGCTGCTGGCCGCCGTCACGGCGGCCGCCGCCGAGCTCGGCTACACGCCCGACCGCACCGCGCGCTCGCTGCGGCGCCGGTCGAGCGACGTCGTCGCGCTCGTGCTGCCGGACGTCGAGAACCCGTTCTTCACCGCGGTCGCCCGCGGCGTCGAGGACGTCGCGCAGGCGCACGGCGTGTCCGTGGTGCTGTGCAACACCGACGACGACCCCGCCAAGGAGGCCCGCTACCTGGCCGTCGCGCAGGACGAGAACATGGCCGGCGTCGTCATCGCGGCCGCGTCCGGGCGGCCCGCGCTCGGCCCGCTGCTCGCGCGCGACCGCGCGGTGGTCGCGGTGGACCGCGCGGTGGCCGCCGACGTCGACCTCGTGACGTTCGACAACGTCGCGCTCGGCCGGGCTGCGACGCAGGGGCTGCTCGCGCGCGGCTTCCGGCGGATCGCGTGCGTCACGGGCCCGGCCGCGACGAGCACGGCGGTCGAGCGCGCGCAGGGGTGGCGCGACGCGCTCGCGGACGCCGGGTTCCCCGTGCCTGACGACCTGCTGGTGCGCAGCGACTTCCGCGTCGCCGGCGCGCACGACGCGGCGGTCGCCCTGCTCGACCGCGAGCCGCGCCCAGACGCGGTGGTCGCGACCAACAACCTCGGCGGCGTCGGGGTGCTGCGCGCGCTGGCCGAGCGCGGCGTGCCCGTGGCGGAGTCGGCGGGTGCGGCGGCCCGTCGGGTGCCCGGCGC
>NZ_LNTD01000004.1 GCF_001462455.1 Cellulomonas sp. B6 | reverse complement strand
GTGCGCGAGGGCGAGGGGGCGGGCTCGCGGAGCGGCGCGGCCGGTGGTCGACCCTACCGGCCGTGCGTCAGCCGATCAGCGGGCGTCCCTCGGGGTGCCGGAACAGGCGGCGCCGCTCCCGCAGCACCAGCGCGGACGCCAACGTGACGGGGCCGACGCGGCCCGCGAACATCAGCACCACGAGCACGAGCTGGTGGCCGGGGGCGAGGTCGGGCGTGATGCCCGTCGACAGCCCGACCGTCGCGAACGCCGACACCACCTCGAACAGCACGGCGTCGAGGTCGTGGTCGGTCGTCATCGACAGCGTCACCGTCGCCAGCACGACCACGGCCACGCTCAGCAGCGCGACGGCCAGCGCCTGCCGCACCGCACCCGCGGGCAGCCGGCGGTCGAACAGGACCGCGTCGGGGTCGCCGCGCAGCTCGGCGACGATCGCGACGAGCAGCACCGCGAACGTGCCGACCTTGATGCCGCCCGCGGTACCCGCGCTGCCGCCACCGATGAACATCAGCACGTCCGTGCCCAGGAGCGTGCCCGTGTTCATCGCGCCGGTGTCGACGGAGTTGAACCCCGCGGTGCGGGGCATCACGCCCTGGACGAACCCCGCCAGCAGACGCCCCGGCGCGTCGAGCGCGCCGAGCGTCCCCGGGTTGCGCCACTCGGCGGCGGTGACGAACAGCGTCCCGCCGACCAGCAGCAGCGCCGTCATCGCGAGCGTGAGCCGGGTGTGCACGCTCCAGCGTCGTGTGCGGCGCCGGTGCCGCAGCAGCTCGAGCAGCACCGGGAACCCGAGCCCGCCGACGATCACCGCGAGGCACAGCGGCAGGCACACCCACGGGTCCGTCGCGAAACCGACCAGGTTGTCGCTGAACAGCGCGAACCCGGCGTTGTTGAACGCCGAGACCGCGTGGAACACGCCCAGCCAGAGGCTCTCGCCCCACGGGTGGTGGTAGGTCGTCGCGAAGCGCAGGGTCAGCACGGCGGCGATCGACGCCTCGACGGCCACGCTGATCCGCGCGACCCCGATCAGCACCGTGCGGACGTCGCCCAGGCCCAGGCTCTTCGTCTCGGCCGCGGCGACCATGCGTGAGCTCAGGCCGAGCCGGCGCGAGATCACCAGCCCGAGCAGCGACGCGAGCGTCATGATGCCGAACCCGCCCACCTGGATGAGCGCGAGGATCACCACCTGACCGAACGGCGACCACGCCGTCGCGGTGTCGACGACCGCGAGGCCCGTGACGCACAGCGCCGACGTCGCCGTGAAGAGCGCCTCGAGCAGGCCGACGGACCCGGGGCCGCGGTGCGCGACCGGCAGCGCGAGCAGCAGCGTCCCGAGCCCGACGCCGGCGGCGAACGCCGCGACGACCACGAGCCCCGGGCGTCGCGTCGCGAGCCGCACCCGCCGTGGGGCGGGCCGCGGGCGGCGGTGCCCGGCGAGTGCGCGCAACGGCTCGACCATGTCGCCAGACCTCGTTCGGGTGCGGGGGTGGTGCCGTCCGGTTCCGCGCCCGGCCCGGCCAGCCGGTCGAGCGTAGGGCGCGGCGCCGTCGGCGGGTCGCCCCGACGCGGAGGTCGGGCGTCAGGGTTCCGTCAGGATCTGCCCGCGCGGGCCGCTCTCCCGTCCCGTACGGTGGACGGCGGTGTGCCGGGAAGTCTGGTCGGCGAGTCCCGTCGTCGACCCGCCCGGAGCCTGCCGTGAGTCCTGACCTTCCTGCCGCCATGCCTGCGGCCGCCCTCCACGAGCCGTTCCTGCACCGCACGACGCCGTGAGCCTCGTGGTCCTCGTGGCCGGCGCCTGGGCGCTGGTCGCGATCACCCCCGTCCTCGCACGCCTCCTCGGCCCCCGCACGGGCTGGGTCGTCGCCGCCGGGCTCGCCGCGCTCGCGGCCGCGCTCGTCCAGGTGCGCGCGACCTCGGGCGACGTCACCGCGTCCGTCCCGTGGATCCCCGCGGTCGACGTCGCGCTGCGGCTGCGGCTCGACGGCCTCGGCTTCCTGTTCGCGCTGCTCGTGCTGCTCGTCGGCGCCGTCGTCATGGTCTACAGCGCCGGGTACGTGCGCTCGCCGCGGCCCGTCGGCTTCTTCGTGCTCATGACGGCGTTCGCCGCCGCGATGCTCACGCTCGTGCTCGCCGACGACCTCGTCGTGCTGTTCGTCGCGTGGGAGCTCACGACGCTGTGCTCCTACCTGCTGATCCTCGTGTCCGGGCCCGCCGCCGGGCCCCCCGCGACGCGCACGCTGCTCGTCACGGCGCTCGGCGGGCTCGCGCTGCTCGGGGCCGTCGCGCTCGTGGTCGTCCGCACCGGCACCACCGAGCTGACCGCCGCGCTCGCGTCGCCCGTCTGGGGTCAGGACCCGGCGTTCGCCGGAGCGGTCGCCGTGCTCGTCGCGCTCGCGGCCATGACGAAGGCGGCGCAGCTGCCGTTCCACGCGTGGCTGCCCGACGCGATGGTCGCGCCCGCACCCGTCAGCGCGTACCTGCACGCGGCCGCGATGGTGAAGGCGGGCATCTACCTGCTGCTCGTGCTCGCGCCCGCCGCGTCGGCGTCGCCCCTGTGGTCGGGCACCCTCGTGGTCGTCGGCGTCGCGACCGCCGTCGTGGGGGCGGTGTTCGCGCTGCAGCGCACCGACCTCAAGGAGCTGCTCGCGTACTCGACCGTCAGCCAGCTCGGGCTGCTCGTGGCGGTGATCGGCGTCGGCACGCCGGGGGCGCTGCTCGCGGCCTGCCTGCACGTCGTCGCGCACGCGCTGTTCAAGTCCGCCGCCTTCATGACGGTCGGGGTGATCGAGAAGCGCACGGGGACCCGCGACCTGCGCGAGCTGCGCGGCCTCGCGCGCGCCATGCCGTGGACCGCCGCGATGCTCGTGCTCGCTGTCGTGAGCATGGCCGGCGTCGCGCCCGCGGTCGGGTTCGTCAGCAAGGAGCTCGTGCTCGACGCGTTCGTCACGGCCGAGCCGGGCGCCGTGCTCGGCTGGGGAACGGTCGCCGTCGTCACCGTCGGCGCCGCGCTCACGGTCGCGTACAGCCTGCGCATGGTCGTCACGACCCTGCCCGGACCCGCTCCCACGCCGCCCGTGCGCCGCGCCGACCCCGCGATGACGACGGCGATCACCGTGACCGCGCTCGGCGGGCTCGTCGCCGGCGTCCTCCCGGGGACGCTCGACGCGCTCGTCGCGCCCGCGGCGGCGGTGGTCGGCGGCGTCGACGTCGACCAGGTCCCGTCCCTGACGCTCTGGCACGGCGTGACGCCCGCGCTGCTGCTGTCGGTCGCCGCGGTGCTCGGCGGCGTCGGGCTCACGCTCGCGCGCCGCCGCGTCGACGCGCTGCTGGTCGGGCGTCGGCTGTTCCCCGTCGACGGCACCGCCGTGGTGCAGCGCGCGGTCGACGGGGTCATCGCCGGAGGTCGCCGGGTCGGCGACATCACGCGGTCGGACGTCCCGGCGACGCACCTGGCCGTGCCGGTGGTCCTCGTCGGTGCGAGCACCCTGGGCCTGACCCGCCTGTGGTCCGGGCTGCCGGACGTCGGCCCGGTCACGCCGGGCGAGGTCGCGCTGCTGGTCGGCGTCGCAGCCGGCGTCGTCGGGGTCGTGCGCGCGCGGCAGCGGCTGACGGCCGTGATCGCGACGGGCGTCGCCGGCTTCGGGGTCGTGCTGTGGTTCGTCGTGCTCGGTGCGTCCGACGTGGCCATGACCCAGCTGCTCGTCGAGATCCTCACGGTCGTCGTCATGGTGCTGGTGCTGCGCCGCATGTCCGGCACGTTCCGTCCGGTGCGCGCGCGGCGCCAGGTCGTGACGGCCGTCGTCGCGCTCGCCGCGGGCGCCGCCGCCACGGTCGCGACGCTCGCGCTCACCGGGCACCGGCCCCTGTCTGGCGCCGGGGAGTTCTACCTGCGCCGGGCCGAGGACCTCACGGGCGGCACCAACGTGGTCAACACGATCCTCGTGGACTTCCGCGCGCTGGACACGCTCGGCGAGCTCGTCGTGCTGGCCGTCGGGGCCGTCGCGATCACCGCGCTGCTCGACGCGCGCCGCGCGGTCGACCGGCGGTCGGTGCCGCTCGCCCGCACGCCGCTCGTGCCGGCCGGGCCCAACGCCGTCTTCCTCGGCGTGCTCGACCGGTACCTCGTCCCGCTCATGCTGGTCGGGTCGGTGCTCCTGCTGCTGCGCGGGCACGACGCCCCCGGGGGCGGGTTCATCGCGGCGCTGCTGGGGGCCGCGGCCCTCGTGCTCGCGTACCTGTCGGCCGCGACCGACGAGGTGCCGCGCGTCGAGCGTCCGTACCTGACGATCGCCGGCTGGGGCGTCGTCGTCGCGGTCGGCACGGGGCTGCTCGGCCTCGCCGAGGGCTCGTTCCTGCGCCCGCTGCACCTCGACGTGCTCGGGCTCAAGGTGACGACCGCGCTCGTCTTCGACGTCGGGGTGTACCTCGCGGTGCTCGGCGTGCTGCTGGCCGCGGTCGTCCGGCTCGGGCTGTCGCCCGCCTCCGACCGGCGCGCCGACGCCCGCCGGGCGCGCGCGGCGCGAGACGCCGCCGCACCCGCCACCCGCACCCCGGCCGAGCAGAGCGGAGCCCGCCGATGATCCTCGCCCTGACCGTCGGGCTCCTCGTCGCGGGAGCCGTCCACCTGCTGCTGCAGCGCGACGCGCTGCGCGTCGTGCTCGGCTTCGTGCTGCTCGGGCACGGCGTCAACCTGCTCCTCTTCTCCGCCGGCGGCACCGGTCGCCGCGGCGAGCCGCTCGGGCAGGGCCCCGACCCCGCCGTGACGGCCGACCCCCTGCCGCAGGCGTTCGTGCTGACCGCGATCGTCATCGCGTTCGCCATCACCATCTACCTGCTCGTCCTGGCCGTCACGGGCACCGCGCGCGACGTGGCCGGGCCGGACGACGACGGGAGCCCGACGTGAGCGACCACCTCCTGCCCCTGCTCGTCGCCGTCCCGCTGCTCGGCGCGGGCGTCGTCCTGCTGCTGCGCGCCCGCCCGGCGCGGGTCGTGGCCGTGACGCTCGCGCTCCTGGTCGCCGACGTCGCCGCGGGCGTCGCGCTCGTCGCGGCCACGCGCGGCGGCGAGGTGCTGGCCCACCAGGTCGGCGGCTGGCCCGGCGGCATCGCGATCCCCGTGGTCGTCGACGCGTTCGCCGCGCTCATGCTCACGGTCGCGGGCCTGCTGACGCTCGCGTGCACCGCGTTCGCGGTCGCGTCCGGCCCGGGCCGGCTGCCGCTGTTCGGGCCGCTCGTCCTGGTGCTGCTGGCGGGCGTCAACGGCGCGCTGGTCACGGGTGACCTGTTCAACCTGTTCGTGTTCGTCGAGGTCATGCTGCTGCCGTCGTACGGGCTGCTCGTGCTCGCGCGGCGTCGCCGCGGCACCGAACGGTCCGTGGTCGGGTCGCGGCTGTACGTCGCGTTCAACCTGTTCGTCTCGACCGTGTTCCTCGCGGGCGTCGCGCTGGTCTACGGCACGGCCGGCACCGTGAACCTCGCGGAGCTCGCCGGGGCGGCCACCGAGTCGCCGACGGTCGCGGCGGCGGCCGGGCTGTGCCTCGCGGCGCTGTCGATGAAGGCCGCGGTCGTGCCCGTGCACGGGTGGCTCGCGCGCACCTACCCGAGCACGTCCCCCGCGGTGACGGCCCTGTTCTCCGGCCTGCACACCAAGGTCGCGATCTACGCGATCTACCGCGTCTACGCCGTCGTGTTCGACGGCGACCAGCGGTGGCTGTGGATCGGGCTCGTGCTGTTCACCGCGACCATGGTCGTCGGCGTCCTCGGCGCGGCCGGCGAGGGCCGCATGCGCGCGATCCTCGCGTTCCACATGGTCAGCCAGATCGGCTACATCCTGCTGGGCGTCGCGCTGTTCACCCACGCCGGGCTCACGGCCGGGATCTTCTACCTGCTGCACCACATGGTCGTGAAGGCGTCGCTCTTCCTGTCCGCCGGCGCGATCGAGGAGCGGTACGGCACCGACGAGCTCGACGACCTCGCGGGCCGGGTGCGCCGCGAGCCCGTGCTCGCGGCGGCGTTCGGCGTCGCCGCGCTGTCCCTGGCCGGGCTGCCGCCGTTCTCCGGCTTCGTCGCCAAGCTCACGCTGGTCCTCGCCGCGGTGCGGGCCGACCAGCTGGTCGTCGTCGCGCTCGCGCTCGTCGTCAGCCTCGTCACGCTGCTGTCGATGCTGAAGATCTGGGGCAAGGTCTTCGCCCCGACGCTCACGGGCGCCGCGGGCCGGGCCGACGACCCCGGTGGCCCGGACGGCGGCGACCTTCCCGCCGACGGCACGGGCGACGGCGGCGGCGTCGCGACGCTGACGACGACGCGGACGCGCCGCACCCGGGCCGCCCTGGCGGCGCCCGCGGTCGCGCTCGCGGGCGTCACCGTCGTGCTGGGCCTGGGTGCGCAGGGGCTGCTCTGTCTCACGTCGACTGCGGCCGACGGTCTGCTCGACACGTCCGGCTACGTCGAGGCGGTGCTGCCGTGATCCTCCGCGCCCTCACCCTCCCGGTCCGTGCCGCGGCGTTCCTGCTGTGGTTCGCCGGGCAGGTCGTCCTCTCGTCCGCGGCCGTGCTCGCCGACGTCCTGGTCTCCGGCCGGCGCAGCACGCCCCGCGTCGTCCGGCTCGACCTGGCCGACGCCGGCGACCACCACGTCACGGCGCTCGGCGTCCTCGTGACGCTCACCCCCGGCACGCTCGTGCTCGGCGTCGTCGAGCAGCCCGGCGGCACGCGTGCCGTGCTCGTGCACTCGATGTACCACCGCGACGAGGCCACCGCCGTCGCCGACCTGCGCGACCTCGACGACCGGCTCGTGCGCGGCCTGACCCTGGGAGGACGACCGTGATCGTCATCGACATCGCCGTCGCGGGCCTCGCCGTGGCGTTCCTCGTGGCCGCGTGGCGGGTCGTCGCCGGTCCGACGCCCGCCGACCGCGTCGTCGCGGCCGACCTGCTGACGTTCAGCCTCATCGGGCTGGTCGCGCTCGTCGGGACGCGGCTGGCCCGTGCGGGCACGTTCGACCTCGTGATCGTCGCGACCCTCGTGGCGTTCCTCGCGGCGGTCTCGCTGGCCCGCGCGCTGACGGGGGGCCACCGGTGAGCGCCGCGGACCTGGTCGGTCAGGTGCTGGTGCTGCTCGGTGCCGCGGTGTTCGTGGTCGCGGCGCTCGGGCTCCGACGCCTCCAGGACCCCTACATGCGCATCTCGGCGGTCGCGACGGCCGGCGGTCTGGGGGTCGCCTGCCTCACCGTCGGGGCGGTCCTGCTCGACCCGTCCGTCGCGAGCGCGGCCAAGGTCGCCGTCGCGGTGGTGCTCCAGCTGCTGACCTCGGCGGTCGGCGGCATCGCGATCGCCCGCGCCGCGGTGGGGTCGGGCCACCGGTTCGCGCCGGGCACCGACACGCGCGCGCTCGACGCGCCCGACGCGCCCGACGCGGAGGAGTGACGACGTGCTCATGCCGGCACGGGAGGAGAACCGGGAGTGGGGGCACCGCGAAGGTGGTCTCGTGCTGCTCGCCGCGTGCGCCGTGATGGCCGCGCTGGCGTGGCTGGCGCGGCGCACGCTGCACGTCGGCGACGACGACGAGGACGACACCGCGGGTGTCGGTCTCGTCGAGCACCTGGTCGCCGCGGTGCCGCCGCTGGGCTGACCGCCGCACCGTCCCGCCCGGGCGCCGGACGCCGGGCGGGACCGTGCGGGGCGTCAGGCCCGTCGTGCCACGAGCGCGTCGACCGTCGCGGCCACGTGGCCCCACGCGGCGGCGTCGGGCAGGTGCCCGCACGCGAGCGGGACCACGTCCGTCCCCAGCAGGCGCCGCGCGGCGGGTGCGACGTGGGCGGGGGGCAGCAGCCGGTCGTGCACGCCGGCCGCGACCACGGGCGGCCGCGACCGCAGCGCGTCCGTGATCCGGTCGGCCTGCCGCCCGGGGACGAAGCCGGGCCGGACGTGCCGACCCACCAGCGTGAGCCACTCGACGAGCTCCGGGTCGACCCGCTCCGCGGGCGCTACCAGGTGCTCGAGCAGCCGGTAGCTGGTGGCCGGCCGCGGTGCTGCGCGCCAGCGCGCCGCGGCGGCGAGCACGCGCGGCGGCAGCCGGGGCCGGCGCAGGCCGCCGGGGCACACGAGCACGCGGCCGACGACGAGCGGTGACGTGGTCGCGAGCGCGGCGGCGGCACCGAGTGCGTGCCCGACGAGCACGACGGGCCGGTCCAGCCGCGCGACGACCTCGTCGAGCCACGCGCCGAGCTGGTGCACGCGGGCCCCCTCGACGCGACGCCCCGAGCTGAGCCCGGGCTCGCCCGGCACGTCGGGGGCCACGACCTGCCCGCGCGCGGCGAACGCCGTGAGGGCGGGCAGGTGCGCGGCGGCGCAGGCGTTGGCACCGGGCACGAGCACGGTCGTGACGGATGAGTCGGCGTCGCCCGCCGTGAGCACGTGGGTCGGGCCGGCGACGGTGTCGCGGTGCTCGCGGCGGTGGGGCACGTCCCACGCGGAGATCCGCGCGTCGCACCAGTCGTCGATCCGCCGCCGGGCGTGCGGGTCGTGCAGCGTCCGGTAGATGCTCTCGGTCACGCCGCTCACCGCCCCGGGAGGGTGGTGGTGGCGCGCGGGCAGGCAGGGGAGGTGGGGCGCACGGCGCTCCTCGGGTCGTCCGGACGTCGATGGCGCGTCGCAGCGCCAGCCGACCAGACTTCCCGGCACACCGGTGGCCAGTGTAGGTCGGGCGCCCTGCTCCGCGCCCGCGGGCGTCAGGGCCGCGGGTCGGTCGCGCGCGTCCTCCGCCCGGTGGTGAGAGGTCGATCCGGCACGGAGCTGGATCGACCTCTCACGGGGGCGTTGGCGCGTCAGGCCGTGACGACCTCGAGCGTGACCGGCACGTTGCCGCGGGTCGCGTTGGAGTAGGGGCAGACCTGGTGCGCGGCCTCGACGAGGCGCTCGGCACCGGCCTGGTCGATCCCGCCCAGCTCGACGTGCAGCGTGGCCTCGAGACCGAAGCCGCCCTCGCCGTTCGGGCCGATGCCGATCTCGGCGGTCACGGCCGAGTCGGTGAACGTCACCTTGTCGCGGCGCGCGACGCTCTTGAGCGCGCTGTGGAAGCAGGCCGACCAGCCGGCGGCGAAGAGCTGCTCGGGGTTGGTGCCGCCACCCGGGCCGCCCAGCTCGCGGGGGACCGCGAGGTCGAGGTCGAGCAGCCCGTCGGACGTGCGGGTGTGGCCCTCGCGGCCCTCGCCGGTGGCGGTGGCGACGGCGGTGTAGACGGCGGTCATGCGGGAGGCCTCCAAGAGAAAGACAAGAGAAAGAACGATCGTTCTACCTACGGCGTACACTTCACTCCGAGGAGGTCGGGATGTCAAGCACGCACGACGCCGCCTACGGTTCGACCATGGCCGAGCAGACCCCACCGGCACCGGGACCGCCCAGGTCGGCCGCGCGCGACCGGCTGCTGCGCACCGCGTCCGCGCTGTTCTACGCCGAGGGGGTGCGCGCGGTCGGCGTCGACCGCGTGGTCGCCGAGGCGTCGGTCACGCGCGCGACGTTCTACCGGCACTTCGCCGGCAAGGAGGCGCTCGTCGTCGCCTACCTGCAGGCCGTCGACGACGCCACGCGCTCGCGCGCCGGGCAGCAGCCCGACGACCCCGCCGAGGTCGCGTCGTGGCTGCGCAGGCTCACGTCGCAGATCGGTGACGAGCTGTGCCGGCCCGGCTTCCGCGGCTGCGCGTTCATTAACGCCGCCGCCGAGTACCCCGACCCCGCCAGCCCCGTGCGGGTCGCCGTGCGGGAGCACCGCGAGTGGCTGCAGGGCACCGCGACGGCGGCCCTCGCGCGCACCGGCCACCCCGACCCGCGGGCCGCGGGCGGACGGTGGATGACGCTGCGCGACGGCGCGATGGTCGGCGCCTACCTGGGCGACGTCGAGCAGGCCCGCACGACGCTGCGCGCCGGGGTCGAGGACCTGCTCGCCGGACGCTGACGGCCCCGGGTCGCCCGTCGGGAGCGGTGACCGACGGGCGACCCGGGACCGGCTCAGCCGAGCGGGGCCGGTACGGGGGCGGTGTCGATGGCGTCGTCCGCTGCCCCGCTCGCGGCCCGCCCCGCGACCCAGATCGTCGCGGCGCCCGCCGCCGACACCAGCAGGATCCCGGCGACGGCTCGCACGCCCAGCGGGTCGCCCAGCAGCGCGGCCCCGACGAGCGCGCCCGTCACGGGGTCCATCGCGAACAGCGTGCCGACGACGCGCGTGGAGCTCACCCGCACCGCGAGGAAGTCGAGCGAGAACGCGAGAGCGACGCCCAGCAGGCCCGACACGACGAGCACGCCCCACCCGCCGGCCGCGACGCGCGGCACGGCCGGCACCGAGAACGGCAGCAGCGCGAGCGCCCCCACGGCGACCGACAGCGCGAGCCCGTCGAGGCCCGCGGTGTCGTCGCCGACACGGCCCGCGAGGAACGTGTACGCGCCGAACGCGACCGCCGCGCCCAGGCCGAACCCGACGCCGAGCGCGTCGACGCCGCCCACCGGTCCGGCGACCAGCAGCACGCCCACGAGCGCCGCGGCCGGCAGCGCGAGCTCGCGCCGCCGCGCGACCCCCGCGGCGGCCACCGTGAGCGGCCCCAGGAACTCGAGCGTCACCGCCAGGCCCAGCGGCAGCCGCTGCACCGCGGCGTAGAACAGCACGTTCATCGCGGCCATCGCGACGCCGTAGAGCACGACGCCGCGCCACGCGCGCGGTGGACGACCCCGCAGTGACGGCCGCGTGAGGGCCAGCAGCACGAGCGCCGCGACGGCCATGCGCAGACCGCTGACGCCGAGCGTCCCGACGGTCGCGAACAGCGACGACGACAGCGCCGCCGACACCTGGATGCTCGACGAGCCGACGAGCACGAGGCCCAGCGCGAGCAGCGGGCCCGAGCGCGGGTGGGCAGCACGGAAGGAGGACAGGAAGGTCATGAGAGGTCCCGGGTGATCGAGCCGGACGCCGCCGGCGGGGGTGGTGTCGATCAGCGCGGGCCGTCGAGCCGCGGACGCCGTGCGTCCGCCGGGGGAGGGCCCGCTACCGGGCGCAGGGGCCGCGGCGCGCCGCGCACCCGAGGCTGCTCATGGGATCCATGCCCGCACCATAACGCCGGTCGTGCGAGGCTCGGGCCGGTGTCTCACCGGCCCGACGGCCGTGCCCTCAGCGGGACCGGAGCACCGTCGGGGCGTCACCGAACCGGCTGACCATGAGGGTGCTGCGCAGGTACTCCAGGTCGGCCTCCTGCCCGTAGCTGACCCGGATGGTCGCCATGCCGGGCTTCTCGGCGCACGGCTCGACGACCTCGACGCGGACGTCGGGCGAGACGGCCTCGAGCTTCGCCGCGACGTCCGGGTTCGCGGCGAGCGCGGCCTCGACCTCGCTGCGCGGCATGAGGTTCTCGCACGAGCGGTCCGCGCCGGCCCAGCGGTCCATGAGCGGCGCGGCCACGAGGTAGCCCACCGCGCCGATCATGATGATGACGCCGATGAGGATGAGGGGGAGCCGCTGGCTCCGGCCGTTCTGCACGGCGCCATGCTAGGTCTGCGTCAGGTGCAGCAGCGCGGCGCGCCGGGCGCTGACCATGGGCCGCTGGTGGGACGTGCGGTGGGTCGCACGGTGCTCGTCGTCCACGATGTCGTCCGCGTCGACGGCCGAGAGCCTCACCCGGGCAGCGCGTGGCTCGGGCGGGTGTCGCACCGGACCGGTGCGCGTGACGTCAGGGGGCGAGGAGTGCCAGCGGGGCGTCGAACCCGGAGGTCGAGATCTTCCGCCGCACGACGTCCAGCGGGGTGCCCGGCCCGTACGTGACCTCGATGCGGGCCATGCCCGGCTGCTCGGCGCACGGCTCGCCGACGCCCACGCGGACGTCGGGCGAGAGGGCTTCGAGCTCGGCGACGGCGTCGGCCTTCGCGGCGAGGTCGGCCTCGACCTCGGCGCGGGGGACCAGGTCCTCGCACGACCGGTCGGTGCGGGCCCACCGCTCGGCCAGCGGCCCCGCGACGAGGAGGGCCACCACGCCGACCACGATGACGAGGCCGACGGCGAGGAGCGGGGCCAACCCGCTGCGACCGTGGTGCACCCGCCCATGCTAGGCGCGGCTCAGCCCCGCAGCTCGACACCGATCTGCACCGCGTCGAGCTCGGCGAGCGCGCGGTCGAGCGTCGAGGACGGGTAGGTGCCCAGGTCGCGCAGGTGCAGCAGCTCGGCGCGTTGCGCCGCCAGCAGCGTGACCATGAGCCGCTGGTCGGAGGTGCGCTGCGCCGCGTGCTGCTCGTCGTCCGCCTCGACCGCCGCGTCGATCGCCGCGAGCCGGCGGCGCGCCCGCTCGACCGTCACCCCCGGGTAGGGCGTGCCGTCGGGCTGCGCGAGCCCCGGGTCGTCGAGCCGCTGCACCGCGGCCCGCCGCAGCTCGGTGCGCAGCGCGGCGAGCTGCTCGGCGTCGTCGTCGTCGCGCGCGGTCAGGCCGAGCCGACGCGTCAGCCAGGGCAGCGTGCCGCCCTGCACCACGAGCGTCCCGGCCGCCACGACGAACGCGACGAGCACGAGCAGCGAGCGCTGCGGCGTGTCAGACGGCAGCGACTGCGCGGCCGCGAGCGTCACGGCGCCCCGCATCCCCGCCCACACCAGCACGACGCCCTCGCGCGGGCCGAACCGCTCGGCCGTGAGGTAGTCGATGTCCGCGATCTTGCGGCGCACGCGCCGTCCGACGGCCTGCGCACGGTCCGCCGGGTCGGGCATCGCGGCGGCGGCGACCCGGCGCCCCGCGCGGAACCGCCGACGCCGCCCGGCGATCCGGGGTGCCTGCGGCATCTGCCCGTCGTCCAGGCGCTCCTGCGCGAGCGTGAGCCAGTCGCGCAGCTCGGGCGTGCGCTCGGCGCGGCGCGCCAGCTCCCACACCGACCACGCGACGAACGCCGAGCGCACGACGATGACGATCGTCGCGGCCAGCACGCCCAGCCCGACCGCCGTCCACAGGCTGCCGTGCGCCTCCCGCACGTCGACGACCAGGCCGAACACCTCGAGCCCCATGACGAGGAACACCGCGCCCTCGAGCAGCAGCTCGACCGTGCGCCACACGGCGTGCTCGGTGACGCGGTCGCGCGCCCGCAGCGCAGCCGGTGCCGCGTGCCCCGTGACGAGCCCCGCGGTCACGGCCGCGACGAGGCCCGACGCTCCCAGGTGCTCGGCGGGCAGGTACGCGACGAACGGCACGACGAACGAGATCGCGACGTTCGACGTCGTCTGCGTGATGTGCCCGCGGGCCCACACGTGCAGGCGCCCCACGACGTACCCGACGACCACGGCGACGACGACCGCGAACACGAAGTCGCCCGCGACGCCCCACAGCGACACGGTGCCGGCGGTCGCGACGATCGCCGAGCGCAGCAGCACCAGGGCCGACGCGTCGTTGAGCATCGACTCGCCCTCGAGCACCGTGACGATCCGCGGGGACACGCCCGCCTTGCGCACGATCGACGTCGCGACCGCGTCGGTGGGGCTGACGATCGCGCCGACGGCGATGGCCGTGGCCAGGCCGAGGTCGGGCAGCAGCGCGTCGAGCGCGAACCCGACCGCGACCGTCGACACGAGCACCAGCACGACCGAGAACGCGGAGATCGTGCGCAGGTCGCGCCGGAAGTCCATCGTCGGCATGTTCGTGGCCGAGGAGTACAGCAGCGGTGGCAGCACGATCCCGAGCACCCACTCGGGCTGGATCTCGATCTCGGGCACGAACGGCAGGAAGCTCACGCCCACGCCGACGAGCACGAGCAGCAGGGGCGCCGCGACGCCGACCCGCGGGGCGAACGTCGTCACCGCCACGATCACGAGCACGGCGAGCACGCCGGCGGCCACCAGGTCCATGCGTCACCTCACGGTCGGCGCGGCAGGGTCACAGGTGAACCTACGCCCCCGCGTCGCCCCCGCCCGGTCGACGGACGGCGCCACGCTCGACGGACACGCGCACGCCGCTGTCCGTGGGGCCGTACCGCGGTCCGCCGGCGAGCGGGCGCCCGCGCGAGGTCAGCGGGGGTCGTGGTGGGCGGTCGCCGCGACCGCGTCGGCCTGGCGCGCGGGGCCGACGAGCAGCCGGTTGACGACGTACAGCACGACGCCGATGCCGAGCAGCAGCCCGGCGCGTGCGTAGACGTCGCCGTCGCGGCCGGTCAGCGGCGAGGCCAGCACGAGCGACACGACGGCCCCGAGCGCGGGCGCCCACGTCGGCGCCCGGAAGCCGCGGGCGGCGTCACCCTCGACCCGCTCGTCCTCGTCCCGCGGGCGGCGGCGCAGCACGAGCACCGACACGTTGACCACGGCGAACACCAGCAGCAGGAGCAGGACGGTCGTGTCGGCCAGGCCCGACAGGTCGCCCGTGCTGACGAGCGTGAGCGCGACGACGGTCGTGAACGCGATCGCGACCCACGGCGTGCGCCGACGCCGGTCGACGCGGCCCAGCCACGCGGGCACGATCCCCTCGCGGGACATCCCGTAGACGACGCGCGACGCCATGATCATGTTGATGAGCGCCGTGTTCGACACGGCGACCAGCGCGATGAGCGCGAACAGCCACGGCGGGAACACCAGACCGGCGACGCGCACCACCTCGAGCAGCGGTCCGCTGGACCCGGCGAGCGTGTCCGTCTCGACCAGCATCGACGTCGTGAACGCGACCGCGAGGTAGATGACGCCCGTGATCGCGATGCCGCCGAACAGCGCGCGCGGGAAGTCGCGGCGCGGGCCCCGGCACTCCTCGGCGAGGTTCACCGAGTCCTCGAACCCGAGCAGCGCGTAGAACGCGAGCGCCGTGCCGCCCAGCACGGCCATCCACGCCGGTCCGTCGGTCGTCAGCGTCATCGCGCGCGACGGGTCGCCCTCGCCGGCCAGGAACGCGCGCACGCCGATGACGAGGATGACGACCAGCCCCGTGACCTCGACGGCCGTCAGCACGAGGTTGACGCGCACCGACTCGCTGATGCCGATCGCGTTGACGACCGCGACGAGCACGACGAACGCCCACGCCGCGACGAGGGTCGGGACCGTGACGAGCTCGGCGAGGTAGTCGCCCCCGAACGCGCGGGCCGCGGCGCTCGCGCTCGTGATGCCGCTCATGAGCACCGCGAACGCGACGAGGAACGTGACGAACGGCCGCCCGAACGCGCGCTGCGCGTACACCGCTGCGCCCGCCGCACGCGGGAACCGCCCCACGAGCTCGGCGTACGCCGTGGCCGTGAGCGCGGCGAGCCCGAACGCCACGACGAACGGGATCCAGATCGCCCCACCCACCTCGGCGGCGACCTTGCCGGTCAGCGCGTAGATCCCGGCGCCGAGGATGTCCCCGACGACGAAGACGAGGAGCATCTTCCGGCCGACCGTGCGACGCAGGGCGGGCTCGCCCCCGTCCGGGGCACCGGTCGTGCGGTCCGCGGCGGCGGACGTGGGGTCGAGGGCCACGGCGACCTCCCGGGGTCGGACGGCCCGGCGCCGTCGCTGCCGTCAGTGTCACGCCGGGTCGGTCGGCCCGCTCGGCGAGCGGGCGCGGCACCGCCGACCTACGCTCGCAGCCCCGGCGGCGTGGCCCGGCGCCCGGCCGTGCGTGCCGGTGGGCCGGGTCGTCCGCCCACCCGCTCGCACACGACCCGCCGGCCCGTGGGGGCACGGCGCGAAGGAGGACCCATGAAGGGCAAGGCCGCGTTCGTCGTCGGTGCCGGTGTCGGCTACCTGCTGGGCACCCGCGCGGGACGACAGCAGTTCGAGAAGATCAAGGCGTGGGCGTCGGACACGTGGCACGACCCGCGCGTCCAGGGCTACGTGCAGGACGCCGAGCAGGCCGCGACCGAGTTCGCGCGCACGCAGGGCTCGGCGCTCAAGGACAAGGCCGTGCAGACGGCCAAGGCCCGGTTCTCGGGGTCCGACGACGACGCGTCCGCGCCGACCGCGGGCACGTGGGAGCCGTCGGACGGGCCGCTCGTGGACGCGGACGACGCGAACCCGGACGCGACGCGTCCCTGACACGTCCCGGCACCCACGGCCCGGTCGATGGCAGGGTAGGGCCGTGGGTGTCGAGCACATCGTGGTCATGGGCGTCTCCGGGACCGGCAAGTCGACCGTCGGGCAGGCGCTCGCGGACCGGCTCGGCCGGCCGTTCCTCGAGGGGGACGCGTTCCACCCCGAGGCGAACGTCGTCAAGATGCGCGACGGCGTGCCTCTCACGGACGACGACCGGTGGCCGTGGCTGCGGACCCTGCGCGACGCGATGAGCGAGCACGCGGCCGCGGGCACGTCGACGGTCGTCGCGTGCTCGTCGCTGCGGCGCGTCTACCGCGCGGTGCTGCGCGAGGCGCAGGGCCGGGTGCGGTTCGTGCTGGTCGACGTGCCGGCCGACGTGCTGCGCGACCGCATGCTGCACCGCTCGGGCCACTGGATGCCGCCGAGCCTGCTGGAGTCGCAGCTCGCGACGCTCGAGCCGCTGCAGGTCGACGAGGACGGCGTGACCGTGCCCGTCGCGGGGGCGCCCGACGTCGTGGTGGCGGACGCGCTCGCGGCGCTCGAGGCGTGGCGCCCGGCCTGACGTCGGGTCCCGCGGCCGGACCGCCGTCCGGACCGCCGTCCGGTCCCCGGGCGGGCGTGACCTCGGCCGTCGTCGGGCGCCCGTAGGCTGCTGCGGGTGCCGTCCGTGCTCGTCGACCTGACCCCCGTCCGCGTCAGCCCGGCGTTCCGGCGGCTGTGGCTCGGCCTCTCGGTCGCCAACCTCGGCTCGCAGCTCACGGTCGTCGCGGTCGGTCTGCAGGTCTACGCGCTGACGGCCTCGACGCTGGCGGTCGGCGTGCTCGGGGTCTGCGCGCTCGTGCCGCTCGTCGTCTTCGGCCTGTACGGCGGCGCGCTCGTCGACCACTACGACCGCCGGACCGTCGCGCTGGTCGCGTCGGTCGTGTCGTGGGTCGCGGTGCTGGGGCTGGTCACGCAGGCCGCGCTCGGCAACGAGCACGTCGGGCTGCTGTACGGCCTGGTCGCCGTGCAGTCCGCGGCCGGTGCCGTGAACTCCCCGGCGCGGTCGGCGATCATCCCGCGGCTGCTCGAGCCGCGGCTCATGCCCGCGGCGAACGCGCTGCAGACCATCGGCTGGAACACCGCGCTCACGGTCGGGCCGCTCGCGGGAGCGCTGCTCGTGGCGGGCGTCGGGTACGCGTGGGCGTACGCGGTCGACGCGGTGCTGTTCACGTTCGCGCTGACCGCGCTGCTGCGGCTGCCGCCCGTGCCGCCCGAGCCGTCGGCGCACCGCCGCGAGCGGCTCGGTCTCGGGTCGGTGGTCGACGGCCTGCGGTACCTGGGCACGCAGCGCAACGTGCGCATGACGTTCCTGGTCGACCTGGTCGCGATGATCACGGCGATGCCGCGCGTGCTGTTCCCCGCGGTCGGCGTGCTGTACCTGGGCGGCGGCGAAACGACGACGGGCGTGCTCGTCGCGGCCATCGCCGTGGGCGGGATCGTGGCCGGGCTGTTCTCGGGGGGGCTCGCGCGCGTGCGCTGGCAGGGCCGCATCATCGCCGTCGCGATCACCGCGTGGGGGCTGTCGATCGTCGCGTTCGGCCTCGTGCTCGTGACGGCGGGCCGCACGACGCCCGACCACGTGCTGCCCGTCGCGCTGGCGCTCGCGGTCGTGACGCTCGCGCTCGCGGGCGCGTCGGACACCGTGTCGGCGGTGTTCCGCCAGACGATCCTGCAGACCGCGACGCCCGACGACATGCGCGGGCGCCTGCAGGGCGTGTTCGTCGTGGTCGTCGCGGGCGGGCCGCGCCTGGGCGAGCTCGTGCTCGGCGCGCTCGCGACGCGCGTGGGCGAGGGCTGGGCGGCGGTGCTGGGCGGTGTCGCGTGCGTCGTGCTGCTGTGGGTGCTGGTGCGCGCGCAGCGCACGTTCTGGCGCTACGACGCGCTGCACCCGACGCCTTGAGAAGCTACGGGGCCCGGCACGGTCCGGGGTGTCCCGCCGTCCGCGTGCACGGCACGCCCTTGCGGGAGAGGAGTGCCCCGCATCGCGCACCGCCGTAGCGTCGGACGGGCGCGACGGGCGGCATCGGGTTGACCGTGACCGTCGGGGGGCCCGGGACGTGTCGGTCGAGGATGGCGAGCACGTCGTTGGCCTGGTAGACGACCTGACGTCGGAACCGACCGCCCGCACGCTGCACGATGCCGACGCGCTCCAGCTCGACGAGGGAGTTGCTCGCCGTGGTGCGGGTGACGCCCAGGGCGTCCATGACGTATCCGGGAGTGACGACCGGCTGCTCGACGAGGACGTCGAGGAGCCGGTGGATGCTGGAGTCGGCGCGGAGCCTGCCGACGTACGGCCCCCACCGAGCGAGCACGTCGTCGACGCCGGCGAACGTCGCGTCGGCGATCTGGGCGGCGTCGACCACGGCGTTCAGCATGTAGGTGAGGTACGCGCCCCGCGCGGCATCGACCTCCGAGGTGGCTGCCGATCCCGACCGGAACCCGGTCAACGCGTCGACGTATCCCTGCGTGTCGTCGCGCAGCACGAGCGACAGCGGGAGCACGCCGTGGTCGACGAGCCCGGATCGTGCCAGGTACGCGTGGAACAGGGCCCTGCCCGTTCGGCCGTTGCCATCGGGATACGGGTGGATGGTCTCGAACTGCGCGTGCAGGAGCGCTGCGGCGACGAGGGGTGGGTCACCCGTGCTGCGGACGTACCCGAGCAGGTCGTCCATGAGTCCGGTGACGTCACCGTGCGGAGGCGCGACGTAGGACGCGGTCAGGGGCGACCGGCCACCGATGAACACCTGCTCGTCCCGGTAGCTCGACCGGGCGTCGTGCGGGAGGAGGGCGTCGTGCACCGCGTGGACGTCGGTGTGCTGCCACGACGAGCGGGCGAGGGTCGTCACGGCGCTCGACATGGCGTCGATGTTGCGGAGCACCTCGTGGGAGGTCGACCCCAGACCGTGCACCTCGTCGAGTCGTGCGGCGAGCACGTTCCTCGGGGTGTCACGCAGGCCCTCGATCCAGGACGAGGCGATCGACTCGGACCGCAGGAGCGTGGCGTACAGCAGACGCAACGGCCGGTCGCGGAGTCGCTGACCGAGCGCCGCCACCCGCGCCGACGCATCGGTCACCAGCTCACCCAGCGCCGGATCGGGCGTCCGGTAGGCGGTGGGCATCGGCGACGGGTGGTACCGCAGGTAGTGCCCGCCCTCGCGTTCGCGACGCGTGTATCCCTGGAAGTCCGGTGCCACGGCGACGCGTTCCCACCGGCCCATGCGGCCTCCTGCGGCTCGGCCCTCAGGGCGGGCTCGGGGAAGCGAGCGCTTCCGGATGACAAAGCAAGCAAATCACAAATTTGCCTGTTTGACGATCGCGTCGTGCAAGGCTCGCGTGCGGTGCGGTGCGGTGCGGTGCGGTGCGGTGCGGTGCGGTGCGGTGCGGTGTCCGCCGGCCAGCGGTCAGTGCCGGTGTCGGTGCCGGGCCGTACGGTTCCCCGCATGGCGCTCTCGCTCGGTCTGCTCGGCATCGTCACGCGTGACATGGCCGCGTCCCTCCGCTTCTACCGGTCCCTCGGGGTCGCGATCGACGACGGGCAGGACGACGCCCCGCACGTCGAGGCGCGGCTCGACGACGGCACGCTGCTCGCGTGGGACACGGTCGAGGCGATCCGCTCGTTCGACCCGGGCTACGTGCCGCCGACCGGCGGCCACCATGTCGCGTTCGCGTTCGACGCGGGGTCGCCGGCCGGGGTCGACGCGACGTACGCCGCGATGGTCGCCGCCGGGCACACCGGGCACCGCGCGCCGTGGGACGCGTTCTGGGGTCAGCGGTACGCGGTGCTGCTCGACCCCGACGGCAACGCGATCGACCTGTACGCGGCGCTCGACGCGGGCTGACGTCGTCCGGGGCGTCAGGCGCCGGTCAGGGGCGCGGGACGTTCCGCAGGTTCGACCGCGCCATCGCCATGACCTCGCCGATCCCGCCGCCGAGCACCTCCTTGCTCATCGCGGCGGTGAACCCGGCGACCTGCTTGCGCGTGATCTTGGGCGGCAGGGACAGCGCGCGGGGGTCGGTGACGAGGTCGACGAGCGCGGGGCCGTCGTGCGAGAACGCCTGCCGCAGCGCCGCGCGGATCTGCGTGGGGTCCTCGACGCGCACCGACGGGATGCCGACCGCCTGCGCGACGGCCGCGTAGTCGACGTGCGGCGAGTCGGTCGCGTACGACGGCAGACCGTCGACGAGCATCTCGAGGCGCACCATGCCGAGGGTCGCGTTGTCGAACAGGATCACCTTGACCGGCAGGTCGTAGTGCTTGAGCGTGATGAGCTCGCCCAGCAGCATCGACAGGCCGCCGTCGCCGGCCATCGCGACGACGTGGCGCTGCGGGCCGCCGTCGTCGCGCGCCGCGAGGGCGGCGCCGATCGCGTGCGGCACGGCGTTGGCCATCGAGCCGTGCAGGAACGACCCGATGACGCGGCGTCGTCCGTTGGGCGTGACGTACCGCGCGGCCCACACGTTGCACATGCCGGTGTCCACCGTGAACACGGCGTCGTCGGCGGCCTCCTCGTCGAGCAGCACGGCCGCGTACTCGGGGTGGATGGGCGTGTGGTGCTCGACGTCCTTGGTGTACGCCCCGACGACCCCGCTCATCGCCTTGCGGTGCTTGTCGAGCATCTTCTCGAGGAACCGCCGGCTGCGCTTGCGCTGCACGAGCGGCAGCAGCGCGCGCACCGTCTCGCCGACGTCGCCGAGCACGGCGAGGTCGTTGCGCGTGCGCCGGCCCAGCCGCGTGGGGTCGACGTCGACCTGCGCGGTGCGCACGTCGCCCGGCAGGAACTGGTCGTACGGGAAGTCGGTGCCCAGGAGCAGCAGCAGGTCGGCGCCCTCCATCGCGGCCTGGCAGGCGCCGTACCCGAGCAGCCCGGACATGCCGACGTCGAACGGGTTGTCGACCTGCACGTGCTCCTTGCCGCGCAGCGAGTGACCCACGGGCGCGGCGATCAGGTCGGCCAGCGCGAGCACGTCGGGGCGCGCACCCGCGACGCCCGCGCCGGCGAAGATCGTCACCTTGTCGGCCGCGTCGATCGCGTCGGCCAGCGCCTGCACGGCGTCCGCGTCGGGGACGACCCGTGGCGCGGGCGGCGGCGTGAGCACGTCGACGCCGTCGTCGTGCGCGGCCTGGTCGGCGACGTCGCCCGGCAGGCTCAGCACCGCGACGCCCGGTGCGCCGTACGCGTGGTGGATCGCCGAGCGGATCACGCGCGGCGCCTGCTCCGCGGTCGACACGAGCTCGGAGTACACCGAGCACTCGAGGAACAGCCGGTCGGGGTGCGTCTCCTGGAAGTACTGCGTGCCGATCTGCGCCGAGGGGATGTGCGACGCGATCGCGAGCACGGGCACGCGCGTGCGGTTCGCGTCGTACAGCCCGTTGATGAGGTGCAGGTTGCCGGGCCCGCAGGACCCGGCGCACACCGCGAGCCGGCCCGTGAGCTCGGCCTCGGCGGCCGCCGCGAACGCACCGGCCTCCTCGTGCCGCACGTGCACCCACTCGATGTCGGCGCCGCCCTCCTTGGCGCGCCGCACCGCGTCGACCACGGGGTTGAGGCTGTCCCCGACGATCCCGTACACGTGCCGCGCACCCGCGGCGATGATCTGCGAGACGAGCTGGTCGGCGACGGTACGACGTGCCACGGTGACCTCCGAGGGGTGGTGGGGTTCCTCCTCATCGTCGGCCCGCCTCCGGGTGCCCGCACCCGCACGGGGTGTGAGCCGCGAGACGTCGGCGCCGCCGTCCTGCAGCGGCGGCGCGCCCGGGGGCGTGCTCAGCGCGCCGGCGGCCGCTCCACCACGCACGGTGCTGACGCCCGGCGGCCCAGGAGGTACGCGGCGAGCTCGCGCACGGACCGGCGGTCGACCTTGCCGCTCGCGGTGCGAGGCAGCTCCGTGAGCTCGACCAGGTGCTTGGGCAGCTTGTAGCGCGCGATCGAGCGCTCGGCGAGCGCCCGGGCCGTCGCCAGGTCGACCGGGCGCCCCGCGTGCGGCACGACCACCGCGACGACGACCTCGCCCCACGCGGGGTCGGGCACGCCGACGACCACGACCTCCTCGACGTCGAGGTCGGCCAGCGCCGCCTCGACCTCGACCGGGGGGACCTTCTCGCCACCGGTGTTGACGACCTCGGTGAGCCGCCCCGAGATCCGCAGCGCGCCGTCGGCGTCCCACGTGGCGAGGTCACCCGTGCGCAGCCAGCCGTCGCGCAGCGCCGCGTCGGTCGCGACCGGGTCGCGCCAGTAGCCGAGCATGACCTGGGGCCCGCGGACCGTGAGCTCGCCGACCCGGCCGGGCACGGTGACCTCGGCGCCCGTCTCGACCTCGACCAGGCGGGCCTCGAGGTGCGGCAGCGGCGTGCCGATCCCGCACGGACGCGGCACCGACCACGGGTCGCGCACGAGCGTGCCGGCCGGTGCCGTCTCGGTCATGCCCCACGACGCGTGCAGGCGCGCGCCGCGGGCCGTCCACGCGCGCAGCAGCGCGGTGGGGACGGGTGCGCCGCCGACGATCCCGGCGCGCAGGCCGGACAGGTCGGCGTCGTCGAACCCGGGCTCGTGCGCGACCGCGCCGAACATCGCGGGGACGCCGAACATCGTCGTGACGCCGTGGTCCCGCAGGTCGACGAGCGTACGGGCGGGGTCGAACCCGGCGCGCAGCAGCACGGTGCCGCCGCGCGCGAGCGTGCCGAGCATCACGCCGTTGAGGCCGCCGACGTGGAACAGCGGTGCCACGGCGAGCGCGACGTCGTCGGGGCGCAGGTCGAGCGTGTCCTCGAGGTTGTGGGTGCTCCACCACAGGTTGGTGTGGCTGAGCATGACGGCCTTGGGGTGGCCGGACGAGCCCGACGTGCACAGCAGCACGGCCAGGTCGTCGTCGTGCAGGGGCGCGCGCGGCGCCTCGGGGGCCGCGGCGGCGTCCGACCAGGGCAGATGCCGGGGGCCGCCGTCGCCCCACGGTGCGGTGACCACGTCGGGCGTGGTCACGACGACGTGCGGCTCGAGCAGCGCGAACGCGTCGGTCAGCTCGCGCGGGGCGGCGCGGAAGCTCAGGGGGGCGAAGACCGCGCCGAGGTGCTGCGCGGCGAGCAGCGTGACGACCGTGCCGCGGTGGTTGCGGCCGTGCCACGCGACGCGGTCGCCCGCGCGGGTCCCGGCCGCGTGCAGGCGCCCGGCGAGGGCCGTCGCCGCGTCGCGCAGCTGCGCGGCGGTCAGCGTCGTGCCGTCGTCGTCGACGAGCGCGAGCGCGGCGGGGGCCGTGGTCGCGCGGCGGTCGATCGCCGCCAGCAGCGACCGCTCGTGCGCCATGTGTCGTCTCCCGTCGGTCCTGCGTGGTGGGGGTGCCGGGCGCGGCCGGTGGAGGGCCGGCCGCGCCCGGTCGGTGTCGGACGGTGGCGGGGTCAGGCGGCCGCGCGGGCCGGTGCGGCGGGTGTCGGGGCGGTGGTGGCGCGCCCGACGCGCGCGAGCACGACCGTCAGCGCGAGGCCGACCAGCGCCACGACCACGGCGATGACGAACGGGCGGGTGTAGTCGCCCGTGGCGCCGCCGCCGAGGGTCGCACCGACCTTCGGCCCGAAGTACGCGGCGATCGAGTACGCGCTGAACATGATCCCGTAGTTGACCCCCTGGAAGCGGGGGCCGTAGGTCTTCATCGTGAGCGCGGGGAACACGCCCATGACGCCGCCGAAGCACAGGCCGAGCCCGACGATTCCGAGCACGAACCCGAGCGTCGAGTGCATGGTCAGCAGCACGACCATGGACAGCGCGACGACCGCGTAGATGCAGACGATCGCGTTGGTGTACCCGAGCCGGTCGGACACCGCGCCCCACACGAACCGCCCCGTGGCGTTGCACACGGAGTACACCGACACGAGCACGGCGGCGGTGGCGGCCGAGATGCCGAAGGACGCGGTCTGCGCGATGGGCGAGAGCTGCGAGGCGATCATGAGCCCCGAGAACGCACCGGCGCCGAGCATCACGAAGATGAGGTAGGCGCTCGGCGTGCGCAGCATCTGCGTCCAGGTCATGGTGACCGGGGCGGCGGCCCCGGTGGGCGGGGTCCAGCCCGCGGGCGCGTAGCCGACCGGGGCGGGCCGCACGAGCAGCGAGCCGAGGACCACGACGACCGCGTAGACCGCGCCCATGCGCAGGAACGCCGCGTCGGTGCCCGACGTGCGGATGAGCTGCTGCGCGACCGGCGCCGCGATGACCGACCCGGCGCCCATGCCGGCGGTGATGATCCCGGCGGCCATGCCGCGCCGGTCCGGGAACAGCTTGATCGTGTTGTTGAGGCACCCGGCGTACGCGAAGCCCTGCCCGAGGCCGGCGATCACGCCGTAGAACAGGTAGAGCTGCGTGAGGGTCGTCGCGGTGCCGGTGAGCACGAACCCGGCGGCGAACAGCACGGCGCCGATCGTGATGACCCAGCGTGCGCCGCCCCGGTCGATGAGGAAGCCGCCGAAGATCATCGGCAGCGGCGCGACCGCGCCGTTGATGGTGAACGCGAGCATGACCTGCGGCATGGTCCAGCCGTGAGCCTGCGTGAGCGGCACCGCGAACACGGAGAACGCGTAGATCGCGCCCGTGCAGAGCAGGATCAGGACGGACCCGGACAGGACCCGCCAGCGGTTGACGGTGGGCATCTCGGTGCCTCTCTTACAGCGTCGCGCCGGCGGGGGCCGGACGCTCGGTGGACGTGACGGTGCACAGCTCGCCCCAGGTCTCGCGGAAGATCCCCGCGGGCATGGGACGCAGGTCGGGGGACACCGCCGGGGCGAAGTCCATGAGGTCGAGCACGTCGCGCTGCAGGTCGACCCCGGGCGCGATCTCGACGAGCGTCATGACGCCGTCGACGAGCTCGAGGACGGCGCGCTCGGTGACGTAGAGCACGCGCTGCCCGCGTCGGGCGGCGTAGGGGCCGGAGAACGTGATCTGCTCGACGTCGGCGAGGAACTTGCGGGCCCGGCCCTCGGTGAGGATCCGCAGCTCGCCGTCCTCGACCGTGACCTCGAGCCCGCCGGCGGTGAAGGTGCCGGCGAAGACGAGGGTCGTCGCGGACTGGCAGATGTTGATGAACCCGCCGCACCCGGCGACGCGTGACCCGAACTTCGAGACGTTGACGTTGCCGTGCGCGTCGCTCTGCGCGAGCCCGAGCACCGCGACGTCGAGGCCGCCACCGTCGTAGAAGTCGAACTGCGCGTGCATGTCGACCAGGGCCTCGGGGTTGTACGCGTGGCCGAAGTCGCGCAGCCCCGCGGGGACGCCGCCGACGGCACCGGCCTCGGTGGTGAGCACGACCTGGTCGGCGAAGCCCTCCTCGGCGGCGACGGTGCCGACGTCGCACGGGATGCCGACGCCGAGGTTGAGCACGTCGCCGGGGCGCAGCTCCATCGCGCAGCGGCGCGCGATGATCTTGCGCTCGGACAGCGCGATGGGTGCGACGGACGACAGCGGGACCCGCAGCTGGCCGGAGAACGACGGGTTGTAGTGCGTGTTCTCGGTCTGGAAGTGGTTCTCGGGGGCTGCGAGACGACGACGTAGTCGACGAGCACGCCGGGGACCTTGACGAGGTTGGGGTCGAGCGTGCCCGCGGCGGCGACCGACTCGACCTGCGCGATGACGACGCCGCCGGAGTTGTGCGCGGCCTGCGCGAGCGGCAGGACCTCCATCTTGAGGCCCTCGTGGTCGAGCGTGAGGTTGCCGTTCTCGTCGGCGACGGTGCCGCGGATCAGCGCGACGTCGATCGGGAACGAGGGGTAGAACAGCCACTCCTCGCCCGCGAGCTCGAGCACCTGCACGACGTCGTCGGTGGAGGAGGGTGACATGCGCGCGCCCTCGACGCGCGGGTCGACGAACGTGCCGAGGCCGACCTTGGTGATGACGCCCGGGCGGGCGCCGGCGATCTCGCGGTAGAGCTGGGTGATGACGCCCTGGGGCAGGTTGTACGCCTGGCAGCCGTCGGCCTCGATGAGCTTCGCGAGCGCGGGGGAGGCGATCGCGATGCCGCCGATCCAGCGCTTGATGAGCCCGGGGTGGCCCCAGTGGCTCATGCCCTTGTCGCGCCGGTTCCCCACGGCGGAGGCGTGCACGACGGTGAGGTCGCGCGGCGATGCGTCGGCGAGGAAGCGCTGCTCGACGGCCGCGATCGTCTCCTCGTTGACGCACGCGAGCCCGAAGCCCGAGAGGCCGACGGTCGCTCCGTCGCCGATCAGGGCGGCCGCCTCCTGGGCGGTGATGACACGTGCCACGGTCCACACTCCTTCGTCTGGTGACCCGTGCTCACAGTTCCGGACCGTGCGCGTCCGCAATGAGGACCATCGTCCTGACCTTCCGGACCGGGTGCGTCCGAAACGGGGACCATCGTCCTGCGCGGCCCCCGTGGCGGTCGCGCCACCATGGTCGGCAGGTGTTGCGGACGAAGATCGTCCGTTGAACGACCACCGGATACGCGAAGGGGCGGAC
This sequence comes from Cellulomonas sp. B6, assembly GCF_001462455.1. Taxonomy (GTDB): domain Bacteria; phylum Actinomycetota; class Actinomycetes; order Actinomycetales; family Cellulomonadaceae; genus Cellulomonas. The sequence continues at coordinate 39,279 of NZ_LNTD01000004.1, read as the reverse complement.
CATGGACTTCGGACTGACCGACGAGCAGGAGCTGCTGCTGTCGAGCCTCGACGAGCTGCTGGAGCGGGAGTGTCCCGAGTCCTACGTCGCCGACCTCGACCTGCACCACCAGCCGCCGACGAGCTTCCGCAAGGCGATGCACGAGGCGGGCTTCATGTCCCTTGGCTTCCCCGAGGAGTACGGCGGCATGCCGACCGACGCCGTCACGCTCGTGCTGCTCGCCGAGCGCGTGTGCCGCCAGGGCCTCAACAACGGGTTCGGCCTCGAGCTCCTGCAGGCCATGGACATCCTCGAGTTCGGCTCGACCGAGCAGAAGGACGAGATCCTCGGCCTGCTGTCCAACGGCGAGGTGCCCTTCGCGCTCGGCTTCACCGAGCCCGGCGCCGGCTCCGACAACTCCGCGATGGCCACCACCGCGGTGCACCACGACGGCATGGTGACGTTCAAGGGCACCAAGACCCTCATCACCAACGCGCTGCAGTCCAAGTACCTGCTGCTCATGGCCCGCAACCCCGAGGTCGAGGACAAGCGCCACGCGATCTCGATGTACCTCGTGCCGATGGACGCGCCGGGCCTGACCACCAACCAGCTCGACAAGATCCTGTGGCACATCTCCGACAGCTGCGAGATCTTCCTCGACGACGTCACGCTGCCCGAGAGCTGCCTGGTCGGCGTCAAGGGCAACGGCTTCAAGCAGCTCATGCGCAACTTCGAGTTCGAGCGCCTCGTCATCTCCGCGACCTGCCTGGGCCTGGCGCAGTGCGCGTTCGACGACGCCGCGTCCTACGCCGCGCAGCGCGTGCAGTTCGGCCGGCCCATCGGCGACTTCCAGCTCATCCAGCTCAAGCTCACCGACATGGCGATCAAGCTCGAGAACATCCGCAACTTCGTCTACCGCACGGCGTGGCTGCTCGACCAGGACCTGCCGCTGCGCAGCCAGGGCGCGCTGTGCAAGCGGTACGCCGCGATGGCCGCGTTCGAGGTCGCCGACGAGGCCATGCAGATCTTCGGCGGCGTCGGCGTCACCGTCGGCACGCGCGTCTCGCGCCTGTGGCGCGACCTGCGGGGCCACCGCTTCGGCGGCGGCACCGACGAGATCATGGTCCACATCGCGGGCCGCCAGATCGTCAAGGACCACGCCTGAGCCCCGGCTCGGCACCACGAAGGAGCCCGCACATGAAGATCGTCGTCGCCTACAAGTGGGCGCCCAACCCCCAGGACCTCGAGGTCCGGCCCGACGGCACCGTCGACGCCGGCCGCGCCAAGCCCGCCGTGAGCGAGTACGACCCGGTCGCGTTCGAGCTCGCGCGCCGGCTCGCCGACGCGACCGGTGGCGAGGTCGTCGGCCTCACGGTCGGGCCCGCCGCGATCGACACCCCGCTCGCCCGCAAGGCCGCGCTGTCCCGCGGCCTGGACCGGCTCGTGGTCGTCGCCGACGACGCGCTCGTCGGCGCCGACTCCACACGCCTCGCGGTCGTGCTCGCCGCCGCGGTGCGCGGCATCGGCGACGTCGACGTCGTCCTCACCGGCGACTCGTCGATCGACGTCGCCGAGGGGCAGGTGCCGCTCACGCTCGCCGGGCACCTCGGCTGGCTCGGGCTCGCCCGGGTCGCCGCGGTCGAGGCCGCCGACGGCGGGCTCGTCGTCGAGCGCGACCTGCCGGCCGGCGTCAGCGTGCTGCACGTCGCCGGCCCGGTCGTGCTCGCCGCGACCGCCGACGCCGTCGTCCCGCGCGTCGCGGGCATGAAGGACATCCTCGCCGCGGCCAAGAAGCCCGTCGAGGCGCTCGCCCTGGCGGCGCTCGACGTGCCGGCGCCCGGCACCGCCCTGACCACGCTCGCGACCGCCCGCCCCTCGCAGGGCGAGCGCCGTCGCGTCGTGCTCGAGGGCCCGACGGCCGTCGCCGACCTCGTCGCCGCACTCGACCTCGCCGGCGCGCGCTGACGCGCGGCACCCAAGGAGACGTCATGAACAGCAACCAGTCGTGGGTCGTCGTCGCTGACGAGCCCGCCGTCACGGGCCTCGTCACCACCGCACGGGAGCTCGCGCCGCAGGTCGTGGCCGTCGTCGTCGGGTCGCGTGAGGCCGCCGACGCCGCCGCACGCGCGGCCGACCGCGTCGTGTGGCTGGGCGAGCCCGGCCAGGTCCCCGTCGAGGCGTACGCGGCCGCCGTCGCGGACGTCGTCGCCGCGGCCGCCCCCGCGGCCGTCGTCGGCGCGACGAGCCCCGCCGCGCGTGCACTGCTCGGCGCCGTCGCGGCACGCCTCGGCGCACCGGTCCTCAGCAACGTGCAGCAGGTCGAGGCGGCGGCCGACGGCGCCGTGGTCACGCACGCCGTGCTCGGCGGGCTCGTCGAGCACCGCACGGGCGTCGCTGGCGTCCCGGTGCTCGCGGTCGACGCGGGCGCCGTGCCCGCCGACGGCCCGGCCGTCACGGTCGAGGAGGCCCCGGCGACGCCGTTCGCGGGCGTCACCGTCACGCAGGTCCGCCCGCGCGAGCGCACGGGCGGCGACCTCGGCTCGGCCCGCACGGTCGTCGCGATCGGTCGCGGACTGCGCGCCGAGGCCGACCTCGCGATCGTCACCGCGCTCACCGAGGCGCTCGGCGGCGAGCTCGCGTGCTCGCGCCCGCTCGCCGAGGGCGTCGACTGGGTCTCCAAGGACCGCTACATCGGCATCTCCGGCCAGCGCGTCTCGCCCGACCTGTACCTCGCGATCGGCATCTCCGGCCAGCTGCAGCACATGGTCGGCGTGCGCGGGGCCGGCACCGTCGTCGCGATCAACAGCGACAAGGACGCGCCCGTGTTCGCGCAGTGCGACTACGGGATCGTCGGCGACCTGTACGACGTCGTGCCCGCGCTGACCGCCGCGCTCGGGGGCGGGGCATGACCAGCCCGGAGCCCGACTTCGACGTGATCGTCGTCGGCGGCGGCCCCGCCGGCGCGGTCGCGGCGCACCAGCTCGCGACCGCGGGACTGTCGGTCGTGCTCATCGAGCGCGGCGAGACCCCGGGCTCGAAGAACCTGTCCGGCGGCGTGCTCTACGGGCGCGTGCTCGACCAGGTCTTCCCCGGGTTCGCGCAGGAGGCGCCCGTCGAGCGCCGCATCACGCGGCACGTCACGACGTTCCTCACACCGGACTCCGCGGTGTCGCTCGACTACCGCGGCGGCCCGCTGGCCGACCCCGTCAACGCCGTGACGGTGCTGCGCGCGAAGCTCGACCCGTGGCTCGTCGAGCGCGCGGAGGAGGCCGGGGCGTTCGTCATGCCCGGCGTCCGCGTCGACGAGCTGCTGCGCGAGCCCGGCCCGCACGGCCGCCCGCAGGTCGTGGGCGTGCGCGCGGGCGACGACGAGCTGCGCGCCCGCGTGGTGGTCGCCGCCGACGGCGTCAACTCGTTCCTCGCCCGGAGCATCGGTCTGCGCCCGCAGCCGCCCGAGCACCACCTCGCGGTGGGCGTGAAGGCCGTCGTGCGGCTGCCGCGCGAGGCGGTCGAGGACCGCTTCGGCGTCAGCGGCGACGACGGCGCCGCGCACGCGATCGTCGGGGACTGCACGCACGGCATCGGCGGCGGCGGGTTCCTCTACACCAACACCGACTCGCTGTCCGTGGGCGTCGTGCTGCGGCTCGACGACCTGCTGCGCTCGGGTCGCACCGCGATCGAGGTGTTCGAGGACTACCTCGACCACCCCGGCCTCGCGCCCTACCTGCGCGGCGGCGAGATCGCCGAGTACGGCTCGCACCTGGTCGCCGAGGGCGGCCTCGCGATGGTCGGGGACGTGCACACCGACGGCCTCGTGGTCGTCGGCGAGGCCGCCGGGCTGACCATCAACTCGGGGCTCACCGTGCGCGGCATGGACCTCGCCGTGGGCTCCGCGCTCGCGGCCGCCACGGGCGTCGCCGAGGCGATCGCCGCCGGCGACGTCAGCCGCGACGGCCTCGCGGCCTACCGCCGCCACCTCGACGAGTCCTTCGTCATGGCGGACATGCGCACGTACGCCAAGGCGCCCGCGTTCCTCGAGCGCACCGGCATGTACGGCGCGTACGGCGAGCTCGCCGCGGACCTGTTCCGCGACGTGTTCAGCCTCGACACCACGCCGCGGCGCCACCTCGCGAAGGTCGCGCTCGGGGCGTTCAAGCGGTCACCCGTGACCGTGCGTCAGCTGGTCTCCGACGGATGGGCAGGGGTGAGGGCGCTGTGAGCACGTCGCAGACGGTCACGGTCCGGCTGGCACGCAACCGGTTCCTCCTCGACGAGGAGGAGTCGCACATCGAGATCGACCAGGAGGTGTGCCGCAGCACCGGGACCGGCAAGCGCCTCGTGGCGGTGTGCCCCGCCGGGGTCTACACCGAGCGCGAGGACGGCACGATCGACGCCGAGTACGCGGCCTGCCTGGAGTGCGGCACGTGCCTGGCGGTCGCGGCGCCGGGGGCGCTGCGGTGGCACTACCCGCGCGGGGGCTTCGGCGTGGCCTTCCGCGAGGGCTGAGGACGGCTCCTCTCTCCCCGAGGGAGCCTCGACGGCACCGGGACGCGTCAGCGCGTGCCGGTGCCGTCGTCCGTCGTGGCGGTGGCGGGCGTCGGGGGCGTCGCCGGGGTCCGGGGCCCGGTGGACGGGAACGCGTACCCCGCGGCGCGCAGCTGGTCGTCGACCATGAGCTCGACGTACTCGTCGATCGTGTCCCGGACCCGGTCGCGCAGGTGCGGCGGCGTCACGATGACGTGCATGAGCACGGCGCCCTCGACCGCGTCGAGGATGCGCATGGGGGAGGCGTCGGGCGCGAGCTCGCCCTGGCGCACCGCCTCGGCGACGCGCTCGCGCTCGGCGAGCACGTAGCTCGTCAGCGCCTGGCGACGCACCTCGGAGAGCAGCTCGGGGTGCGCCTGCGCCTCGGCGTACAGGCGGATCATGGCCATGCCGTTCTCGCCGAGGTACTGCTGCGCGCGGCGACGCGCGTGCCGGACCAGGTAGTCGCGCAGCGTGCGAGGGGCGGACTCGGTGTCGGCCGACGCCGCGGCGGTGCCGTCGGCGGTGGGGGACGCCGTGCCGGGTGCGGCGCCGGCCTCGGCGCCGGTCGCCTCCCCAGGGGCGGCGGCGCCACCGGTCGCGCCCTCGTCCTCGTCCTGGACGCGGCGCAGCGCCTCGACCAGCAGCTCGGCGCGGTCCGACCACCGCAGGTAGATCGCCGACTTGCCGATGCGCGCACGGGCCGCGACGCCGTCGAGCGTGAAGCCGGCCCAGCCCTTCTCGGCGAACAGCCCGAGCGCGGCGCGGTGCGCCCGTCGCGCGAGGTCGGGGTCCCGCGGGCGGCCGCGGGGGCTGCGTGCGGCGGGGGTCGGGGACCCGGAGGTCTCTGCCGTCGGGGTCGCCGTCACCTGGTCAGGGTAGTGCGTGCGGTCGGTCGTCCGCGGGCGTGACCAGGGTCCGGATGGGCCGTGGGCCTGACGCGGCCGGCCACGCTCAGCGACGCAGCAGCTCGTCCAGCGCCCAGCCCAGGAGCTCGCCGGACGTGCGGCGGTACCACGCACCGCCCTCGCCGTCGTACCCGCGGGGCTCGGCCTCGACGTGCAGGATCATGCTCATGTACATGCGATAGAGCATGAAGCGTACGTAGGCGTCCTCGTCGTCGATGCTCAGCGGTGCGCCGCCCTCGCGCAGCCCCGCGAGCAGCCGCGGCGCGGGGGTGTCGCGCCCGAACTGGTCGGCCCCGATCAGGTCCATCAGCGGGTCCGCCCACAGCGCCCGCTCGGGGTCGATGACGCCGACGAGCTCGCCCTCGGCGGTGACGAAGACGTTGCCCTCCCACAGGTCGCCGTGCACCAGCACGGGCGTCGTGACCCGCGCGAGCACGTCGTGGTGGCGCGCGAGCACGGTGCGCACGTCGTCGGGCCGCAGGTCGACGCCCCACCGCACGCCGTCGCCGAGGATCGCCTCGACCATCCGCCCGAACGCCTCGGGCCACGTGTCGCCGTGCAGCCGCGCACCGGCGGGCCCGTCGGTGCCCGCGGGCTCGGCGACCGAGCGCACGTACCCGAAGCGCTCACCGGTCACGGCGTGCAGGCGCGCCATGAGCACCCCGAGCTCGTGCTGCGTGCGCGCCGCGCGCGGGTCCTCGTCGACCTTGCCGAACCCCGCCTCCTGCCAGGGCGTGCCGGGCAGGAACGACGCGACGACGACGTCGCCCGGCAGGTCCGTGCGCGAGCCGTCGAACCGCAGCAGCCGAGGCATGCGCAGCTCGGGCCGGTCGGCGGCCAGCTCGTAGACCAGCGACTCGGAGCGCACGAGGTCCAGCTCGTACGTCATGAGCCGCTCGGAGGCCGTCGGCGCGGTCTTGACGACCACGCGCGTGCCGTCGGCGAGGTCGACCGCGTAGGTCGTGGCGAAGTAGCCCCCGGTCAGCGGGGTCGCGCCGGTCAGCTCCCCGACGGGGGCGACCACGCGGGTCAGGGCGGCGATCGTCGCGTCGTCGACGGTCGGGGCGATGGCGGCGCTGCTCACGGCCGTCACCCTAGGGGCGCCACCGGCCCCGGCCCAGGACTTTGCGCAGGGTCACCCGGGTGTCGCGGTCCGCGCCGGGGTGCGGTGTGCGCAGCGCGACGGACGTGCCGGAGGCTGCCGGACGCGACGTGCTCGACGCCGCGTCGCGGACGTGCCGTGCGGACGGACGTGCCGTGCGGACGGACGAGCCGTACGGACGGACGTGCCGTGCGGACGGACGAGCCGTACGGACGGACGTGCCGTGCGGACGGACGACCTGCCGCGCGGCGGCGGGCGGCTCAGCGCTCGGAGGTCTCGGCCGTCCGGTCGGTCGCGAGCTCGGCCGCCGCGACCGCCGCGCCGGCGGTGGGGCTGGTCGGCTGGTCCTCGACGCACGTCGCGTCGGCGGACGTGTGCCCGTGCGTGGCGGGCCGGGCGTCCGCGGCCGCCGTCGGCGCGTCCCCCGGTGCGTCGTCCGCCGGGTCCGCGGACCGCACCGCCGCCTGCCGGCGCAGCGACGGCAGCGCGACGAGCGTCGCGACGAGCGCGGCCGCGCCGGACACGACGACGACGAGGAAGCCCGCGTGCGAGCCGCCCGCGTCGATCTGCGTGCCGGCGAGCGACGAGCCGACCGACACCCCGACGCTCAGGCCCGTGCCGACCCACGTCAGACCCTCGGTGAGCCGACCGGACGGCACGAGCTCGGCGACCAGCGCGTTGCCGTTGATGATCGACGGCGCGATCGCGAACCCGACCACGAACATGACGCCCGCGAGCACCCACAGCGACTGCGTGAGGAAGAACGCGCACACCCCGAGCGCGAGTGCGACCACGCCGATCGCGAACCGTCGGTGCAGCGGCGACACCCAGTGCCGCGCGCCGTACAGCAGGCCGGAGATGAGCGAGCCGAGCGCGAAGACCGCGAGGATCAGGCCCGCCGACCCCTTGCTGCCCTGCTCCTCGGCGAACGCGACCGTGGAGACGTCGGTCGCGCCGAAGATCCCGCCGATCGCGACGAACACCAGGATGATCACGAGCATGCCGGGCCGCGCGAGGACGCTGCCGCGCGGGCGCGGCTCGTGCGCGGCGGCGACGCCGGGCTCGGTGCGGCGCAGCGAGAGGAACGCCAGGCCCCCGACGAGCATCGCGACGACGGGCACGATCAGCCCGGCGGTCGGCGCGACGCTCGTGGCGAGCGCGGTCGCGGCGACGGGGCCGACCACGAACACGAGCTCGTCGAGCGCGGACTCGAGCGAGTAGGCGGTGTGGATGCGCCGCGGGTCGTCGCCCAGCACGTGCGTCCAGCGTGCGCGCACGAGCGAGCCGAAGGACCCGATCGTCGCACCCGCGAGCACCGCGGTGACGTACAGCCACGCGGACGGCGCGTGCACCGACGCCGCGACGATCAGCCCCACGATGCTCGACGCCGACACCACGATCGCGGGGCGCATGACGCGCGCCTGCCCGTACCGGTCCACGAGGCGCGCGATCTGCGGGCCGCCCGCGGCCTGCGCGACGACCATCGCGGCGGACACCCGCCCGGCCAGGCCGTACGACCCGTACAACGACGAGACCATGAGGACGATGCCGATGCCGACCATCGACATGGGCAGACGGGCGACGACACCGGTGGCGGAGAACGCGAGTGCGCCAGGGCGCGCGAGGACGTCCCGGTAGGGCTTGAGCATGTGCTCACTGTCGCACCCGTCGCCGACACCTCGGGACCACGCGTGCGCGGGACGCGACGAGCGCCGATGATCGTCGCCATGAGCGACGTGGTGGTGACCGACGTGCCCGCCGAGGGCCGGTTCGAGGCGCGCACGCCCGACGGTGAGCTGCTGGGCCTCGCGGCCTACGTGGTCGACGCCGGGCGCGTGGTGTTCACGCACACCGAGGTCGAGCCGGCGGCCGAGGGGCAGGGCGTCGGCTCGGCGCTCGTGCGCGGCGCGCTCGACGACGTGCGCGCGTCGGGGCGCCGCGTCGTCGCGCTGTGCCCGTTCGTCAAGGCGTACGTCGCACGGCACGCCGAGTACCAGGACCTGCTGGACCACCGCTGACCCGGTGACCGGATCGCACTCTCACCCCTTCCTTGAAGAGCGTGAGAGTGCGATCGGGTCAGCCTCCCTGTGGGGCGTGAGAGTGCGATCGGGTCAGCCTCCCCGTGGGGAGTGAGGGTGCGATCGGGTCAGCCTCCCCGTGGGGCGTGAGGGTGCGATCGGGTCACCCGTCCCCGTGGGGCGTGAGAGTGCGATCCGGTCACCCTCCCCGGCGGCGTCAGGCCTGCAGCGCCTGCGCGACGACGTCCTTCGCGGCCTCCTGCACCTGCGCGAGGTGCTCGGGGGACACGAACGACTCGGCGTAGATCTTGTAGACGTCCTCGGTGCCCGACGGCCGCGCCGCGAACCACGCGTTCTCGGTGGTGACCTTGAGGCCGCCGATCGCGGCGTCGTTGCCGGGCGCGCGCGTGAGCTTGGCCGTGATGGGCTCGCCCGCGAGCTCGGTGGCCGTGACCTGCTCGGGCGAGAGCGCCGCGAGCGTCGCCTTCTGCTCGCGCGTGGCCGCGGCGTCGACGCGCGCGTAGAACGACTCGCCGAACCGGTCGACGAGCTCGGCGTGGTGCTGCGACGGGCTCTTCCCCGTCGTCGCGAGGATCTCGGAGGCGAGCAGCGCGGGCAGGATGCCGTCCTTGTCCGTCGTCCACACCGTGCCGTCGGTGCGCAGGAACGACGCGCCCGCGGACTCCTCGCCCCCGAACCCGACGGAGCCGTCGATCAGCCCGGGCACGAACCACTTGAAGCCGACCGGCACCTCGAGCAGCCGGCGGTCGAGCGACGCCGCGACGCGGTCGATCAGCGACGACGACACGAGCGTCTTGCCGATCGCGGTGCCGGCGGGCCAGCCCGGCCGCGCGCCGCCGTAGAGGTACGCGATCGCGACGGCGAGGTAGTGGTTGGGGTTCATGAGCCCCGCGTCGGGCGTGACGATGCCGTGCCGGTCGGAGTCGGCGTCGTTGCCGGTCGCGATGTCGAACGGGGTCCGGCCGTCCGGGCCGGGCTGCATGCGCTCGAGCAGCGACGCCATCGCGTACGGCGACGAGCAGTCCATGCGGATCTTGCCGTCCCAGTCGAGCGTCATGAACGCCCACCGCGGGTCGACCTCGGGGTTGACGACCGTGAGGTCGAGCCCGTAGCGCTCGCCGATCGCACCCCAGTACTCGACGGACGCCCCGCCGAGCGGGTCGGCGCCGATGCGCACGCCCGCCGCGCGGATCGCGTCGAGGTCGACGACGTTCGCGAGGTCGTCGACGTACGACGTGAGGTAGTCGTGCTTGCGGGTCGTGGGCGCCGCGAGCGCCTGCACGACACCCACGCGCGGCACGTTCCGCCACCCGCTGCGCAGGATCTCGTTGGCGCGGTCCGCGATCCACCCGGTCGCGTCCGAGCCGGCGGGGCCCCCGTGCGGCGGGTTGTACTTGAAGCCGCCGTCGCGCGGCGGGTTGTGCGACGGGGTGACGACGATCCCGTCGGCCAGGCCCGGGCCCTGCGTCCGCACGCCCGCGGCCGTGCCCGCGCCGTTGTGGCGCAGGATCGCGAGCGACACCGCGGGCGTCGGCGTCCAGGAGTCGCGCGCGTCGACGTGCACCTCGACCTCGGCCGCCGCGAGCACCTCGAGCGCGGTCGTCCACGCGGGCTCGGACAGCGCGTGCGTGTCGCGCCCGATGAACAGGGGACCGTCGGTACCCTGCGTGCGGCGGTACTCGACGATCGCCGCCGTGATGGCCACGATGTGCGCCTCGTTGAACGCGCCGTCGAGCGACGACCCGCGGTGGCCCGACGTGCCGAACGCGACCCGCTGCGCCGGGTCGTCCAGGTCGGGGGAGCGGTCGTGGTACGCGGTGAGCAGGGCGTCGACGTCGACGAGGTCGGAGGGCTGGGCGGGGGTGCCGGCGCGCGGGTCCATGCCCCGATCCTCCCGCAGCCGAGGCCCGCCGCGCACCCGCTCGGACCGCTCGCCTCCGCCCTCGGCCCGACACCCGCCGGCGCGGGCCGCCCCGCCTCTTCGCCCACCGCCCTTCTTCGCCGACGGACAGGCGTACGGACGACGGACAGGTGCGTGCCGCTGTCCGTCGTCCGTGCGGGTGCCCGTCGGCGTGGGGTGGGTCGGCGGGCGGTCGGAGCGGCGGAGGTCGGCGGGAGCGGAGTCGCTAGGCTGACGCGCATGGCCAAGAAGACGACCGACTTCGTGCTGCGCCCGTTCGAGGGCCTGCCCGGGGAGCCCGACTGGGTCGCGATGCGCGAGCTCGTGCCCGCCGCGACCGCGACCGCCCGGACCACCGCCGAGCACGGCGCGCGGGACGTCGTCGTCACGACGGTCCTGCCCGAGAGCTGGGCCGCGCTGCACCGTGCCGACGGCGTCGTGCTGGTCGCGCTGCAGACCGGGACGAGCTCGGGCGACGCGTCGCGCGACGTCGCGGCGGCGCTGCTGCTCGCGCTCGACGCCGAGCCCGGCAGCGCGATCGAGACGATCGGCCTGCCGACGCCCGGCCCGCGGCTGCAGGACGTCCTCGACCTGACCGTGCCGTTCGAGGTCACCGTCCAGGAGAGCTTCTCGTACTGGCTGGACCCGAGCACCGAGATCACGCCCGACCTGCAGGCCGCGATGGAGGACGCCGACGCCGGCATCATCGACACCCGCCGCCTCGCGTCGGCCGAGTCCGCCTACTGGTGCCGCATGGGCGCGCGCGAGTACCTGCGGTGGGCGCAGGCCGAGGACGAGCAGGTCGTGCTCGACGGCCTCGCGCGGCTGCACGGCCGCCGCGAGTCCGGGTTCGACGGCCACAAGTTCATCGGGTACTTCCGCGCCGCGGGCATCGTCGTCCCGGTGTGGGAGCTGGCGCGCGGCTCCGAGGCCGAGGACGTCGAGGACGGCGTGAAGGCGTTCGCGCCCCTGCTCGCCGCGGCCCTCGCCGACGACGCCCCGCTCGACGCGGACGCGCGTCGCGCCCGCGCGGGCCTCGTGGCCCGGCAGGTCACGCTGCGCTGAGCGCGACGGCACGCAGGCAGGTCGCGGACGGGGTCGGGGGCGCAGCGCGCGCCCGGCCCCGTCGCTCGTGAGGCGACCACCCGCCGGCGCTCGCTAGGGTGGTGCCCGTGACTGGCACGGGGAGCGAGGGCGTCCGACCGGGGGCCGACGCGACCGACGACGCGACCGCGACCCCCCCGACGGCGGAGCGCCGCGCGTCCGCACCGCGCGGGGCTCGCGCGCCGCGGCAGCGCGTGGCGGTGATCATCCCCGCGAAGGACGAGTCGCGCCGCATCGCCGCGACCGTCCGCGCCGCGCGTGCCATCCCGTACGTGGACCTCGTGCTCGTGGTCGACGACGGCTCGGAGGACAACACGCAGCACGTCGCGCGCGAGGCCGGTGCGGTCGTCGTGCGGCACTCGCACAACCGCGGCAAGGCCGCCGCGATGGAGACGGGCGCCGCGGTCGTCGCGATGCGCGACGCTCCGGACCGCGCGCCGCGGCACCTGCTGTTCATCGACGGCGACCTCGCCGAGACGGCCGTCAACACGGCCCCGCTCGTGCCGCCGGTGCTCGAGGGCGTCGCCGACCTGACGATCGCGCTGCTGCCGCCGCAGCCCGGCGCGGGCGGGCGCGGCATCGTCGTCGGCGCGGCGCGCCGCGCGATCGCGTCGATGACGGGCTGGACCCCCACGCAGCCGCTGTCGGGCATGCGCTGCCTGACCCGTGAGGCGTTCGAGGCCGCGACCCCGCTCGCGCGGGGCTGGGGCGTCGAGACCGGCATGACGATCGACCTGCTGCGGCAGGGGTTCCGCGTGCTGGAGGTGCCGTGCGAGCTGCGGCACCGCCCCTCGGGCTCCGACCTCAAGGGTCAGCTGCACCGCGCGGCGCAGTACCGCGACGTGCAGATCGCCGTGAACGCGCGCCGCGCGCGCGCCGCGGTGGGCGGTCTCAGGCGGGCGACGACCCCGCGGGAGCGTCCGGCCGGTCGCTGACCGCCGCGTCCGGGTCCCGACCGGGCCCGGCGGCGATCGCCTCGTCGTCGTCGCGCGCGTCGAGACGCCACTGCGCGGCTGCGGCCACGAGGCACGGCACCGCGACCGCGATGCCCATCGCCGGGACGATGATCCCCGAGTCGTTCATGAGGAAGCCGACCGTGAGCGCGACGCCGGTCGCGGCGACCGCGGGGCGCAGCAGCGGCACCGCGCGCTGCAGCCCGGCGAGGGGTGAGCCCTCACCCATGAGCGCGCCGCGCCGGGGCCGGGGCCCGACCAGCACCAGCAGCACGAGGGCGACCCCGCCGATGGCCAGCACCAGGTAGCGCCACGACGTCAGGACCCGCAGGTTGACCGACAGCTTGCGCCAGACGACGTCCCACAGCCCGCCGTCGAGCACGGTGTCGAGGAACCGACCGACGTGCGTGCGCTCGGCGGCCGGCCGCAGCCAGTCGAGGTAGGCGAACCCGAGCACGACGGCGGCGCCGACCGCGCACACGACGAGCACGGTCCGCCAGGACACGCGCCGCCCGCTCACGGCGACCGCGAGCATCGCGAACGCGACGAGCAGCGCGGGCGGGCCGCCGAAGTCGGCGCCCCAGGACGGCGAGCCGTTCACCACGACGATCGCCAGCCCGATCCCGGCGACGGCGGCCACGGCGGCGCGGCGGTGCCCACGGCGCAGCAGGGCGTCGGCGGCGACGACCGCGACGAGCACGCCCGCGGCCAGGACCAGCGCGAAGGCCTGGTTGCTCATGCCGTAGAACCGCGCCGCGAGGATCCGGTGCGCGCCGAGCGGCGAGTCCACCAGCAGGTTCGACCCCGTGACGGCGTCGACGAGGATGACGCCGACCGTGACCGCCGCGACGACGCCGGCGGGGCCGAGCACGTGGCGCCGCCACGGGCCGGCGAGCGCGACGACGGTGACCACGGCGATCCAGCCGACGACGACCGCCCAGAACGCGGTCGCGGGCCGGTCGGAGCGCCACCAGGGCACGGTCCCGGCGAGGAACGACGCGACGGGTGCGGCGCCCAGCGCGAGCGCCGCGACCTGCAGCACCCGCAGCGCGGGTCGCAGCGGTGCGCGGTCGGTGCGGCCGCGCACGAGCAGGACGATCGCGGCGACGATGAACAGCGCGGCCTGGCTGAGCACCATGCGGGCCGAGAACGCGCCGTGCACCCGGGTGATCGCGCTGGCCTCCTCCTGGATGTCGAGCACGCGTGCGACGCGCGCGCCGCCGGTGTCGGGGCCGGGCGTGGGCACGACGGTCGCTCCCGGGATCGTCGTGACGTCCGGCAGGCCCAGCAGCGACAGGACGGTCGGGGTGACGTCGACGGTCTGCACGAGTCCGGGCTGCCGGGTCGAGCCGGAGGTCAGCAGGCTCGCGCCGTACGCGTCGCCGCTCGCGCGGGGCCCGGTGGCGGCGACGAGCTGCAGCGCGACGCGACCGGAGTCGGCGAGCGAGACGACGAGCACGGTCGCGTCACGCCCCCGCAGGCCGTCGAGCACGGCGTCGACGTGCGCGTCGATCGTGACGGCCTGCTGCGCGCGCGTCGGCTCGACGATCGACTCGGACCCGGGGAGCTCCTGGGAGCCGCCGAGGCCGAGGCCGGGGTCCTCCTCCTCCTCGCCGGGCGTGACGGTGGGCGTGGGGGTGCTGGGCCGCGCCGCGGTCGCCCAGCCCGGGTCCCGGACGACGCCCGCGTCGACGACGATCAGCCCGGAGGTGGCCGAGGCGTCGCGGACCGCGCGCTGCAGGTCGCGTGCCTGCTCGGGCATGCGCAGGTGCGTGCCGACGGGCACGCCGTCGGTCCCGGCGAGCGCGATCGCCGCGCCCGGGCCGATGCCCGTCGCGACGGTGCCGGACCGCTGGAGCTCGTCCCCCAGCAGGCCGAGCCGGGCGCGGTACGACTCGCCCGCGGCGGCGGCGCGGTAGTCGTCCCACCCGGGCACCTGGCCGGACTCGCCGGGGTCGCGCAGCGTGCGGCACGTGCCGTCCTCGGCGGGGAGGTCGGCGGCGCGGTTGCCGGCCGACACGGCGAGCCACCCGTCGGCGGGGCAAGCGCGCGAGCGCACGGAGCGCGTCGTGACGGTGCCGACCGAGCCCTCACGGGACAGGCCCCACAGGGCGGGGGTGGTCAGGGAGCCGATGTCGTCCCAGCGCAGCCCGGTGACGCCGACGAGCACGACGGGCCCGGGTGCGGCGTCCGGCTCGGCGGCGTGCGCGGGGGCGCCGACGAGGACGGCGAGGCCGGTGACGAGGGCAGCGGTCAGCGCGCGGAGGGTCCGGGGCACCGCCCCAGCGTACGTGCGGGCACTAGGCTCGGCGGCGCCGGGGACGCGGCCGCGCACCGAGCGGACGCGAAGCCCTCGCGGCGCACGCACAGGTCGGCCGCACGCGAGCCACGGCGGGACGACGTGCGGAGGGAGTGGGCATGACGGCGCTGCGCTACGCGTACCTCGGGCCGGCGGGGACGTTCACGGAGGAGGCGCTGCGGCAGGTCGCGTCGAGCGACGACGCGGTGTACCTCCCGCAGACCGACGTGGGCTCGGCGATCGCGGCGGTGCGCGCGGGTGAGGCGGACCGTGCGGTGGTCGCGATCGAGTCGACGGCCGAGGGCGGCGTGACCGCGACGCTCGACTCGCTCGCGACGGGGACGCCGCTCGTCCTGCTGCGCGAGGTGCTGGTGCCCGTGCAGTTCACGCTGGTCGCGGCGCCGGGCACGCGTCTCGCGGAGGTCCGGCGCGTGTCGGCGCACCCGCACGCGTGGGTGCAGTGCCGCCGGTGGCTCGCGGCGCACGTCCCGGACGCGGTGCACGTGCCCGCGACCAGCAACACCGCGCCTGCGGCGCTGCTGTCCGACGCGCTCGCGTCGGGGGACCCGGACGCGGCCCGGGGGCTCGCGTTCGACGCGGCGCTCGTCCCGCCCGCGGCGGTCGCGACGTACGGGCTCGCACCGCTGGCCGAGCGCGTCGCGGACAACCCGTCGGCGCTCACGCGGTTCGTGGTCGTGGGCCCGCCGGGCGAGGTGCCGGCGCCCACGGGCGCGGACAAGACGACGCTCGTGGTGCACCTGCCCGACAACGAGGCGGGTGCGCTGCTCGCGATGCTCGAGCAGTTCGCGGCGCGCGGCGTCAACCTCTCGCGCATCGAGTCGCGCCCGATCGGCGACGCGCTGGGTCGGTACTCGTTCTCGATCGACGCCGAGGGGCACGTCACGGACGAGCGCATGGGCGAGGTGCTGATGGGGCTGCACCGGCGCTGCCCGTACGTGCGGTTCCTCGGGTCCTACCCGCGCGCGGACGCGGTCGCACCGCTGGTGCACGTGGGCACGGCGGACGCCGACTTCGTCGAGGCGCGGCGCTGGCTGTCGCGGCTGCGGGCGGGCGACGCGACCTGACGCGCGACGTCCGGGGCGTCGTGCTCGCGCCGGCGCCCGTGCCGGGCGCGGCTCAGCGCGCGACGCGCACGACGAGCGCGCCGGGGTCGACGCGTGCGGCGACCTCGCGCGCGCGGCCCACGATGTCGCCGTCGACCTGCACGTGCTCGCCGCCCGCGACCTCGATGTGCAGCTCGCGCGCGCGGGCGTGGTCGATGCGGCCGATCTTGTTGGGCAGCTCGTTGCGCACGCCGACGCCCTGCAGCACGACCTCGCCGAGCAGCTGCGCCCAGCCGGCGATGCCGGCACGCGTGTCGATCACGGCGACGTCGAGCACGCCGTCGTCGAGCACCGCGTCGGGCAGCAGCGTGATGCCGCCGGGCAGGCGCCCGCAGTTGCCGATGAGCAGGCTGCGCAGCCGCACCTGCTGCGCGGGCCTGCCGTCGAGCGCGAGCCGGACGCGCAGCCGGCGGCCGTGCAGGTGCTTGACCCCCGCGACGAAGTAGGCGATCCAGCCCATGCGTGCCTTGAGCTGGTCGTCAGCGTCGGCGACCATCGCGGCGTCGAACCCGAGCCCGGCGATGACGAGGAAGATGTGGTCGCGCGGCTCGTCGGTGTCGGCGGGCTCGTCGTCCGCGGCCTCGGCGACGTCGTCGTCCATCTCGGACTCGTGCTTGAGGACCCGCAGCCAGCCCACGTCGATGCGCTTGTCCTGCCCGTCGACCGCGAGCTGCATCGCGCCGATCGGGTCGTTGAGCGGCACGTCGAGGTTGCGCGCGAGCAGGTTGCCGGTGCCCAGCGGCATGAGGCCCATCGGCACGTCGGTGCCCGCGAGCGCCTCCGCGACCGCGCGCACCGTGCCGTCGCCGCCGACCGCGACGACGAGGTCGGCACCGGCCGCCACCGCCTCGCGCGCCTGCCCGACGCCCGGGTCCTCGACGGTCGTCTCGAACCACAGCGGCTCGGGCAGGTACTGCTCGCTCGCGGCCTTGCGGACGGCCGCGCGCAGCGACGTCACGTCGGGCTTCGAGGGGTTGGCGACGAACGCGACGAGCTGGCCGCGCTGCGACGGCGCGGCGGACGTCCCCGCGGCGGCGTCCGGTGCCAGCTGCGCACGCAGGCGGCCCTGCTGGCGGTAGACCCACAGCCCCAGCCCGACGGCCACGAGGGCCAGCACAGCGGCGGCCAGCGCCACCCAATCCACCCATGACATGCCCGGAATCTACGGCCGCGCGGGCTCCCGCGCAGGGCGGGACGCGCGACGTGCGCCCGGCCGGTGCCCGGCACGCCGCCGCGGGGCGTCCGTGGGCGGTCCCCGCGGCCGGGTCGGTAGGGTCGGGGGGTGATCGATCTGCAGCTCCTGCGCCAGGACCCGGACGTCGTGCGTGCCAGCCAGGTGACGCGTGGCGAGGACCCCCACCTCGTCGACGAGGTGCTCGACGCGGACGCGCGTCGTCGCTCCGCGCTCACCGAGTTCGAGACGCTGCGCGCCGAGCAGAAGTCCCTCGGCAAGCGGGTCGCGCAGGCGTCCGGCGACGAGAAGCAGGCGCTGCTCGCGCACACCAAGGACCTCGCGGCGCGGGTCAAGGCGCTGCAGGCCGACGCGGCCGCGGCCGAGGAGCGTGCGACCGAGCTCGCGCGGCGCATCGGCAACGTCGTCGAGGAGGGCGTGCCCGCGGGCGGCGAGGACGACTACGTCGTGCTCGAGCAGGTCGGCACGCCGCGCGACCTCGCGGCCGAGTACGGGCCGGACTTCGTCGTGAAGGACCACCTGGACCTGGGCGAGGGCCTGCGCGCGATCGACACCGAGCGCGGCGCCAAGGTCTCGGGCTCGCGGTTCTACTTCCTCACCGGCATCGGCGCGCGCCTGGAGCTCGCGCTGCTCAACGCGGCCGTGGACCTCGCGACGCGCAACGGCTTCACGCTGACGATCACGCCGACCCTCGTGAAGCCGGAGATCATGGCGGGCACCGGGTTCCTGGGCGCGCACGCCGACGAGATCTACCGGCTCGAGGCCGACGACCTGTACCTGGTCGGCACGAGCGAGGTCGCGCTCGCGGGCTTCCACGCGGGCGAGATCGTCGACCTGTCGGACGGTCCGCTGCGGTACGCCGGGTGGAGCGCGTGCTACCGCCGCGAGGCCGGGTCGTACGGCAAGGACACGCGCGGCATCATCCGCGTGCACCAGTTCCACAAGGTCGAGGCGTTCGTGTGGGCGCGCCCGGAGGACGCGGCGGACGAGCACCGGCGGATCCTCGCGTGGGAGAAGGAGATGCTCGCGCTCGCCGAGCTCCCGTACCGCGTGATCGACACCGCGGCGGGCGACCTGGGCAGCAGCGCGGCGCGCAAGTTCGACTGCGAGGCGTGGCTGCCGAGCCAGCAGCGCTGGCTCGAGCTGACGTCGACGTCGAACTGCACGACGTTCCAGGCCCGCCGGCTGGGGGTGCGCGAGCGCACCGAGGACGGCACGCGCACGGTCGCGACGCTCAACGGCACGCTCGCCACGACGCGTTGGATCGTCGCGCTGCTGGAGAACCACCAGCAGGCCGACGGCTCGGTGCGCGTGCCGGAGGGCCTGCGGCCGTACCTGGGTGGCCTCGAGGTGCTGGAGCCGGTCCGGTGAGCCGCACGCGCCTCGTCGCGCTCGACGTCGACGGCACGCTCATGTCCTACGACGGCGTGATCTCCGCGGACGTCCGCGCGGGCGTCGCGGCGCTCGTCGACGCGGGCGTGCACGTGGTGGTCGCGACGGGGCGCGCGGTGCACTCGGCGACGCGTGTCGCCGCGGACCTGGGCCTGACGTCCGGGTACGTGGTCGCGTCGAACGGCGCGGTGACGGCGCGCCTCGATCCCGACGAGCCGGACGGGTACGCGCTGGTGCGCACCGTGACGTTCGACCCCGGACCGGCGTTGCGGACGCTCGCGCTGGAGCTGCCGGACGCGCTGTTCGCGGTCGAGGACCTCGGCGTCGGGTTCCTGGTGTCGCAGCCGTTCCCGCAGAACGAGCTCACGGGGGAGCAGACGGTCGCGACGCTCGAGGAGCTCGCGTCGGCACCGGCGACGCGCGTCGTGGTGCGGGCGCCCGACAGCACGCCCGAGGAGTTCCACGCGCTCGTCGAGCGGGTCGGGCTGCGCGAGGTCACGTACGCGGTCGGCTGGTCGGCGTGGCTCGACCTCACGCCGGGCGGCGTGACGAAGGCGAGCGCGCTCGAGGACGTGCGTCGTGAGCTCGGCGTCGAGCCGTACGAGACGCTCGCGCTGGGCGACGGCGAGAACGACGCCGAGATGCTGCGCTGGGCCGCGTGCGGCGTCGCGATGGGTCACGCGAGCGAGGCCGTGCGGGCTGCGGCGGACGAGGTCACGGGCACCATCGAGGACGACGGCGCGGTCGAGGTCCTCCGGCGCGTGCTGCGCTGACGCGCGGCGCGCGACCCGCGGCGGTGCGGCCGCGGACTGCACGACGGGGCGCGGGGGGCGTGGGTACCAGGTCCCAGGTGAGCGCATTCCCGTGTGCGTCCTGGTCGGTGTGACCGAATCGTGACCGAATCGAGCGCTGTCCTGCTTGCGACACGAGCCGGGACGGCGTTGTGTCGTGGCGCCGGTTATCGACAGGACGACGACGTTGTGGGGGATCGATGAGGCACATCAACAGGCGTGCCGGCGCACTGGTCGCCGGGACGGTCGCAGCGCTCGCGCTCGCGGCCTGCAGCACGGGCGAGGGCGGGACCCCGGGTGGCACCGGGACGTCCGGAGGCGCGGCCGGCGGTTCCGTCGACTGCGCCGACTACAAGCAGTACGGCGACCTCAGCGGCAAGACGATCACGGTCTACGCCGGGATCGTCGCGCCCGAGGACACGCCCTACATCACGTCCTTCAAGCCGTTCGAGGAGTGCACGGGCGCGAAGGTCGACTACCAGGCCGACAAGCAGTTCGAGCAGCAGATCCTGGTCCGCGCGCAGGCGGGCAACACGCCCGACATCGCGATCGTGCCGCAGCCGGGCCTGCTCGCCCAGCTCGTCGCGACGGGCACGGTGGTCGCGGCGCCCGACGGCGTCGCCAAGAACGTCGACGAGTTCTGGGACCCGTCGTGGAAGGAGCTCGGCTCGATCGACGGGACCTTCTACGCCGCACCGTCGGGCGCGAGCGTGAAGTCGCTGGTCTGGTACTCGCCGAAGCAGTTCGAGGACAACGGCTACGAGGTCCCGACGACCCTCGACGAGCTCAAGACGCTGACCGAGAAGATCGCGTCCGACGGCAACAACAAGCCGTGGTGCGCGGGCATCGCGTCGGGCGAGGCCACCGGCTGGCCGCTCACCGACTGGATGGAGGACTTCGTCCTGCGCGTCGGCGGCGGCGACGTGTACGACCAGTGGGTCAAGCACGAGATCGCGTTCAACTCCGAGGTGCCGACCGAGGCCCTCGACATGGTCGGGGAGTACCTCAAGGACCCCGCCAACGTGAACGGCGGCTTCGGCGACGTCTCGACGATCGCGACCACGGCCTTCCAGGACGGCGGCCTGCCGATCCTGCAGAACCAGTGCTCGCTGCACCGCCAGGCGTCGTTCTACGCCGCCAACTTCCCCGAGGGCACGAACATCGCCGAGGACGGCGACGTGTTCGCGTTCTACCTGCCTGCCAAGGACGCCTCGACCAAGCCGGTGCTGGGCGCCGGCGAGTTCGTCACCGCGTTCTCCGACCGTCCCGAGGTGCAGGCGCTGCTCGAGTTCTGGTCCACCGACACGTGGGCGAACCTCAAGGCCAAGGCGTCGGCCGACGAGACGAACGGCGGCTGGATCTCCGCCAACAAGGGGCTCGACACCGCGAACCTCGTGAACCCGATCGACAAGCTCTCGGCCGAGATCCTGCTCGACCCGGCCTCCGAGTTCCGGTTCGACGGGTCCGACCAGATGCCCGCGGCCGTCGGCAACGGCGCGTTCTGGCGCGAGGCCACGGCGTGGATCACCGGGCAGTCGACGACCGAGACGCTCGACAAGATCGAGGCCGCCTGGCCGTGACGGGTGACGTGACGCGCGGGTCCTGAGCGACCCGCCCGTCCGGTCCGCGACCGGGCCGCCCCGCCTCCTCGAGGCGGAGCGGCCCGGTCGTCACCACCGGGTGCCGCGCACGCGCGGGCCCGACCCCGTCCACGGTCCCCTGCCCTGGAGGCTCGATGAACGTCGCCGACAAGCTCGTCGCGATGGTGCTGGCGCTCGTGGCGTTCGCCGCGGTGATCGGCCTGGTCCTGCTGGTCGTCTCGTTGCTGGAACGGCGCGGCGTCCGCCGCGTCGCGTGGTTCTTCGTCGGCCCGACCGTCGTGCTGCTGCTCATCGGGCTCGTGTACCCCGCGGGGCGCACGGTCGTGCGCTCGCTGTACGACGCGGCGGGCACGTCGTTCATCGGCCTGTCCAACTACACGGCGGTCTTCAGCTCGCCCGACCAGCTCGTGGTGCTGCGCAACACCGTGCTGTGGGTGCTCGTCACACCCGTCGTCGCGACGGTCGTCGGCCTGCTGTACGCGATCTGGGTCAACGGCGCCCGCGGCGAGGCGGCCGCCAAGGCGCTGATCTTCCTGCCCATGGCGATCTCCTTCGTCGGCGCCTCGATCATCTGGAAGTTCGTCTACGAGTACCGGTTCTACGACCCCACGGTCGCCAACAACCCCGCGCAGATCGGCCTGCTCAACCAGCTGCTCGTGTGGGTCGGCCTGCCGCCCCAGCAGTTCCTGCTGAACCAGCCGTGGAACAACCTGTTCCTCATCGTCGTGATGATCTGGATCCAGGCCGGCTTCGCCATGACGATCCTGTCGGCCGCGATCAAGGCGATCCCCGGCGAGATCGTCGAGGCCGCGCGGCTCGACGGCGTCACCGCCTCGGAGATGTTCCGGTTCGTCACCGTGCCCGCGATCCGCCCGACCCTCGTCGTGGTCCTCACGACCATCGCGATCGGGTGCCTCAAGGTGTTCGACATCGTCCGCACCATGACCGGCGGCCTCTACGGGACCTCGGTCGTCGCGAACGAGTTCTACACGCAGAGCTTCACGGCCGGGAACCAGGGGCTGGGCGCCGCGCTCGCGGTCCTGCTGTTCATCCTGGTGATCCCGATCATCGTCTACAACGTCCGGCAGCTGCGGCGAGCGGAGGCACGATGACCACCACCCCGCCCCCGCCCCAGGTCGTCGGCCCGGCCGGCGCCGGTGCGCGCACCGGGAGCGGCGACGTCGCCGCGACCCTGCGGGCCACGAAGAAGCGTCTGACGTCGCCGTGGGCCACGTTCGCCGCGGTCGTGCTCGCGGTGCTGTGGACCATCCCGACGTTCGGGCTGCTCGTCACGTCGTTCCGCCCCGCGGCCGACATCAACGCCACCGGCTGGTGGACCGTCCTGACTAGCCCGAACTTCACGCTCGAGAACTACCAGACCGTCATGGCGGTCGACTCCTCGCAGTCGCTGCTGCCGTTCATCATCAACTCGGTCGTCATCACGATCCCGTCGGTCGTGCTGCCGATCTTCCTGGCGACCCTCGCGGCGTACTCGTTCGCGTGGATGCAGTTCCGCGGGCGTGACGCGCTGTTCGTCGCCGTGTTCGCGCTGCAGGTCGTGCCCATCCAGGTCACGCTCATCCCGCTGCTGTCGCTCTACGCCGACATCGGCGTCGCCGGCACGTTCTGGGCGGTGTGGATCTCGCACACCATGTTCGGGCTCCCGCTCGCGGTCTTCCTGCTGCACAACTTCATGCGGGAGATCCCGGGCGAGCTCATCGAGGCGGCACGGGTCGACGGCGCCGGGCACGTCACGGTGTTCTTCCGCCTCATGCTGCCGCTGCTCAAGCCGGCCCTCGCGGCGTTCGGCATCTACCAGTTCCTGTGGGTGTGGAACGACCTGCTGGTGGCCCTGACGTTCGCGGGGTCGTCCAACCAGGTCGCGCCGATGACCGTGGCGCTGTTCAACCTCACCGGCACGCGCGGCTCGCAGTGGTTCCTGCTGTCGGCGGGGGCGTTCGTCTCGATCATCGTCCCGGCGCTGGTGTTCCTGTCGCTGCAGCGGTACTTCGTGCGCGGGCTGCTCGCGGGGTCCGTCAAGGGCTGACCGGGGCGCCCCGCGGGGGCGGGCACGGCGCCGCGTAGCCTGGCGCCGTGCCCGCCCCCGCGCTGTTCGTCCTCTCCGGGCTCACGCAGTACCTCGGCGCGGCGGTCGCGGTCGGGCTGTTCGCGGTGCTGCCGGCCGGCACGGTCGCGTGGCTGCGGGTCGCGGTCGCGGCGGTCCTGCTGCTGGCGTGGCGCCGCCCGTGGCGCGTGCGCGCCCTGTGGGAGCCGCGCCGCCTGGCGGTCACCGCGCTGTTCGGCGTGGTCCTGGCGACCATGAACGTCGCGTTCTACGTCGCGATCGAGCGGCTGCCGCTCGGCACGGCCGTCGCGCTGGAGTTCCTCGGCCCCGTGGCCGTCGCGGCCGTCACCGGGTCGGGGTGGCGCGAGCGCGGGGCGATCGGCGTGGCCGCGGTCGGCGTCGTGCTGCTGGCCGGTGTCAGCCTCGACACCGGCCCCGGCGCGGCGACGGGCCTGGTCGCCATCGGCGTGGCCGCGGCGTGCTGGGCCGGGTACATCCTGCTCGGGCGGCGCGTCGCGCGGTCCGAGGCGCCCGGTGCGAGCGGGCTCGCCGTCGCGATGGCGGCCGGCGGGCTCGTCCTCGCGCCGTTCCTCGCGGGCGGCGCCGGCCCCGTGCTGCACGACGCGCGGCTCGCGCTGCTCGTCGTCGTCATCGCCGTGTGCTCCTCGCTCGTGCCCTACGTGCTGGAGCAGGTCGTGCTGCGACGCGTGAGCGCCGCGACGTTCGCGGTGCTGCTCGCGCTGCTGCCCGCGACCGCCGCGGTCGTCGGCGCGGTCGTGCTGCGGCAGCTGCCGCACGGGCTCGAGCTCGTCGGCCTCGTGCTCGTCTCGGGCGCGATCGCGCTGACCGCGCGCGAGCGGCGGGAGCCCCCGGCCGAGACCGCCTGACGACGTCGGCCCCGACGCGGCGCACCGCTCAGAGGTACTGCCCCGTCGACGGCCGCAGGTCGTCGGGTCCGGCGTGGGGTGCCGACGCCCCGAACCCGCCCGGCCCGGCCCCGGCGCCGGGCGGCAGCGCGCGACGCATCTGCGTGAGCTGCGACTGCGCCGCCATCTGCTGCGCGACCAGTGCCGTCTGGATGCCGTGGAACAGGCCCTCGAGCCAGCCCACCAGCTGGGCCTGCGCGATGCGCAGCTCGGCGTCGGACGGCGCCGAGTCCTCCGCGAGCGGCAGCGTGATGCGGTGCAGCTCGGCGACGAGCTCGGGGGACAGGCCCTCCTCGAGCTCGTGCAGCGAGCGCTCGTGGATCTCCGCGAGCCGCGCGCGGGCCGCGTCGTCGAGCGGCGCCGAGCGCACCTCGTCGAGCAGCTGCTTGATCATCGTGCCGATCCGCATGACCTTGGCGGGCTGCTCGACCATGCCCGTGACGTCCCCGTCACGCGTGCCGTCCGGCGCCGCCGCGGGCGTGCCGCCGTCCGCCCCCGGGCCGTCCGCCGGGACCACCACGACGCGCGGCCCGTCGGGGACCCGACCCGGGCGCGTCGCGTCGGTGGTCCGGTCGTCGCGCTGCTCGCCGTCGCTCACCCGGCCCATCATGGTGGAGACGCACGGCACGCGCAGCCCCCGCCGCGCGATCCCCGCAACTACGCTGACCGGCATGGCGTGGCTCAGCACACCGGCGCACGCGCGCTGGCTCGAGGGCGAGACGGACCGGCTGTGGGACTTCGGGCGCGCGTCGCGCGCGTCGACGGGGTTCGCCCGGCTCGACGACGTCGGACGCCCGCTGCCCGGCCCCGCCGAGCTGTGGATCACGTGCCGCATGACGCACGTGTACGCGCTCGCGCACCTCACGGGCCGTCCCGGGTCCGCCGCGCTGGTCGACCACGGGCTCGCCGCGCTGACCGGTGCGTTCCACGACGCCGAGCACGGCGGCTGGTTCGCCGAGGTCGACGCCGACGGCTCGCCGCGCGACACGGCGAAGACGGCGTACCCGCACGCGTTCGTCGTGCTGGCCGCCGCGAGCGCGACCGTCGCCGGCCGCCTCGGTGCTCGTGAGCTGCTGGACGCGGCGCTCGCCGTGCAGGAGCGGCGGTTCTGGGACGACGCCGCGGGCATGGTCGTCGAGGAGTGGGACCGCACGTTCACCGACCTCGACGCGTACCGCGGCGTCAACGCCAACATGCACACGGTCGAGGCGTACCTCGCGGCGGCCGACGTCACCGGCGAGCGGGTGTGGCTCGACCGCGCGGCGCGGATCGTCGAGCGCGTCGTGCACGGCTTCGCGCGCGGGAACGCGTGGCGCATCCCCGAGCACTTCGACGCGACCTGGACCCCGGACCTCGGGTACAACGCCGACACGCCGGCCCACCCGTTCCGCCCGTACGGCGCGACGATCGGCCACTGGTTCGAGTGGGCACGGCTCGCGCTGCACACGCGCGCCGCGCTGACCGCCCGTGGCGACGTCGCCCCCGCCTGGCTGCTGGACGACGCGGTGGCCCTGGTCGAGGCGGGCGTCCGCGAGGGCTGGCACGTCGACGGCGCCCCGGGGTTCGTCTACACGGTCGACTGGCAGGGCCGCCCCGTGGTGCGCGAGCGCATGCACTGGGTCGTCGCCGAGGCCGTCGCCGCGGTCGCGGCGCTGCACGCCGCGACCGGCGACCCGCGCTGGGACGACCTCTACACGCAGTGGTGGGAGTACGTCGGCGAGCACGTGATCGACCGCGACGGCGGGTCGTGGTGGCACGAGCTCGGCACCGACAACCGCGTGACGCGCACGGTGTGGGCCGGCAAGGCGGACCTGTACCACGCGGTGCAGGCGACGTTGATCCCGCGGCTGCCGCTCACGCCCGTGCTCGCGCCGGCGCTCGCCGCGGGGCTGCTGGGCTGACCCCGGGCGCCGCCGGTCAGGGGACCAGCAGCAGCTTGCCGAAGACGTCGCCCGCCTCGAGCATCGTGTGGGCGCGGCCGGCGTCGGCCAGCGGCACGCGCTCCTGCACGACCGGGCGGACCCTGCCGTCGCGCACCAGCGGCCACAGGTGCTCGTGCACGTCGGCGACGATCCGCGTCTTGTCGGCCGCGGGCCGGTCCCGCAGGGTCGTGGCGATCACCGAGCCGCGGCGTGCCATGAGCGACGGCAGGTCGAGCTCGCCGCGGGCGCCCTGCTGCAGCCCGATGACGACGAGCCGCCCGCCCTCGGCGAGCAGCCGCACGTTGTCGCGCAGCGCGCGCCCGCCGAGCACGTCCAGCACGACGTCGACGCCCCGGCCGTCCGTCGCGTCCTGCACGACCTCGGCCAGGTCCTGCGCGCGGTGGTCGACGACGACGTCGGCGCCCAGGTCCGCGACGCGCGCGCACCGCGCGGGGCCGCCCGCCGTCGCGATCACCCGGTGACCCAGCGCGTGCAGGGCCTGCACCGCGACGGAGCCCACGCCGCCCGAGCCGCCCTGGACCAGCACGGTCTCGCCCGGTGCGAGGTGCGCCGCCCGCATGTTCGACCACAGGGTCGCGAGCGCCTCGGGGAGCCCTGCGGCGTCGACGAGGTCCTCGGTGCTCCCGACCGGCAGGACGTGGGTGGCGTCCACGGTCACCCGATCGGCGTAACCGCCGCCTGCGAGGAGTGCCGCGACGTGGTCGCCGACGGCCGGCACGGGGACGGTCCCGGTCGTCCCGGTGCTCCCGCGGTCCGCGGCGAGCGGCGGGCCGACCGCCACGACGGTGCCGGCGACCTCGAGGCCCGGCCACGGCGGTGCGCCGGGCGGCGACGGGTAGTGCCCGGCCCGTTGCAGCAGGTCAGCACGGTTCACACCCGCGGCGGCCACGTCGAGCAGCAGCTGGCCGGGGCCCGGCACGGGGTCCGGCAGCTCGACGAGGCTCAGGGCCTCGGGACCACCGGGGGAGTCGACCACGACGGCGCGCACCGCCGCACCGTAGGCCGACCGGTCGGGTGACGCCGCGCAGGCGCGCCGGTGACAGCGCTTCCGGCGTGCCCGATTCGCGACGTACGTGGCGTATCGGCGGGGGTGACGTCCGTGGCAAACTCTGGCGGCGGGCTAATGGTCCGGTGTTCAGGTACCGATGAAGCGCAGACGGCAGTCACCTGCGGTGACCGTGTTGCGGGCGCGAGCGGTACCCCGCGTGAGCGTCCGACGTCGGGCGAAAGGGAAGGATCGACATGCTGCGACGGCTCGGTATCCGTGCCAAGGTCCTGGCGGTCCTCGCCGTGCCCATGATCGTCCTGCTCCTCGCGGGCACGTACATCTCCTACACCGCGATCCAGGACCTGCGCTACGCCCGCGCGACGCAGAACGTCGTGCGGACGCTCGACGTCATGACCCCCGTCTCCGCCGCGCTCCAGCAGGAACGCATCCTGTCCCTCACGGGCGCCTCCGCGGAGCAGATCGCGGGCGCCCGGGAGGCCACCGACGCCGCGCTGAAGTCTGCGCGCGAGGTCACCCAGGACATCGACCTGTCGCAGTTCCCGGCCTCGGTCGTCCGTGACTTCCAGGACCAGCAGAAGACGTACCAGGGCGGCCTGCAGCAGGTCCGTGACCGCGTCGACAACCAGACGCAGCGCGCGATCCTGCGCAACGGCTACCAGGACATCGTCGACGGTCAGGACCGCGTCGTCGAGGGTGTCGCGAACTCGCTGCGCGACCGCGACCTCTCGACGTACATCCGCGCCAACCGCGAGGTCGCGCTCCTGGTCGACGCCCTGGTGAACGAGTACGTCACGGGCGTCGAGCTCAAGACCGCCGAGGTCGACAGCCCCGTCGCCGCCCGCAGCTTCGCGGACCGCGTGACCGCCACCGAGCTCGCACGTGACCGCGCCCGGACCGCCGTCGGCGACCTGCGCATCGACGGCGTCGCGGTCAGCACCGGTGACCCCAACGCCGCGCTCCGCTCGATGCGGGCGCTGCTCACGCAGGGCACGCTCTCCGCGTTCGCCTCGGTCGACGCGGAGCAGTGGTCCCAGGAGACGACGAGCCAGTTCGCGGCCCTCGCGACGATCAACCAGGCGATCCTGGAGAAGGCGACCGACACGGCAGCCGCCGCCGCGTCGTCCGCCCGGGACACCGCCGTCGTCACCGTCGGCATCGCGGTCGCGGCCCTCGTGGCCTCCTTCCTCCTCGCGATCACCGTCGCCCGGTCGATCGTCGTGCCGCTGCGCCGCCTGACCGGCGCCGCCGCCGACGTGCGCGAGCAGCTGCCGCGACTCGTCGAGCAGGTGTCGACGCCCGGTGAGGGCCCGGAGATCACCCTCGCCCCGATCCCCGTGCGCTCCAACGACGAGGTCGGCCGGCTCGCGCAGGCGTTCAACGCGGTGAACGCGACGACCGTCCAGGTCGCCCAGGAGCAGGCGGCGCTGCGTGGCTCCATCGCCGAGATGTTCGTCAACGTCGCGCGTCGCGACCAGGTGCTCCTCAACCGCCAGCTGTCGTTCATCGACTCGCTCGAGCGCGCCGAGGAGGACCCGGGCACGCTGGCCAACCTGTTCCGCCTCGACCACCTCGCGACCCGGATGCGCCGCAACGCCGAGTCCCTGCTCGTGCTCGCGGGCATCGACTCCGGCCGCCGCCTGCGCGACGCGATGCCGCTGTCCGACGTCATCCGCACCGCCTCGTCCGAGATCGAGCAGTACGACCGCGTCGAGCTCGACCTGCAGGTCGACCCCCACATGCTCGGCTTCAACGCGCTCTCCGCCGCCCACCTCATCGCCGAGCTCCTCGAGAACGCCACGGTGTTCTCGGAGCCGGAGACCCCGGTCGTGGTGACCACGGGCATCACCGGCGGGTCCGTGATCGTGCGGATCACCGACCACGGCCTGGGCATGACGGACGCCGAGATCGAGGCCGCGAACACCAAGATCGTCTCGGTCTCGGCGGGCGACGCGCTCGGCGCCCAGCGCCTCGGCCTGTTCGTCGTCGGCCGCCTCGCGCAGCGCCTCGGCGCGGAGGTGACGCTGCGCAAGCGCGTCGGCGGCACCGGCACCGAGGCGTTCGTGCGGTTCCCGAGCACGCTGTTCTCGGCCAACGAGGTCAACGCGTACGGCGCCGCGCCGGCGGCGCAGGTCCAGCCCGCGTCGGCGCCGCAGATCGAGGCGCCGGAGGTGCGCGAGGTCGACCTGGCGGAGCTGACCGACGGTCAGACGGACCTGGGTCTCCCGCGCCGGCGCCGCGCCGACGACACCGGTGCCGCACGGCAGACCGCGATGCCCGCGGCCGCCGGCCCCGTGCCGGCCGGCGACGAGGCGATCCCGGTGCCGACCGTCGGGGCGCCCGGCGGCCTGCCCACGCGGCCTCGCAAGACCTTCGACGAGGACAAGATCGTCCTCCCGGCCGCCCCCGAGACGACCCTGTCGCCCGAGCTCTCGGTCGACACGGGTGAGTGGACGCCGGTCGTGCCCGCCGCGACGCGCGCCAGCGGTCTGCCCACGCGGTCGCGTTCGGCCGCGCCCGCGCCGCTCGTCGAGCCCGCGCCCGACGCCCCGCGTCCGGCGGCGCCCGCCGACCCCGCCGCCCGCGCCGGCCTGTTCTCGGGCTTCCGCGGCCGCGACGTCGCGCCGGCCGCGCCCGCCGCGCCCGCGGCGGCCTCGGCACCCGCGTTCGAGGTCCCGGGCCTGGTGCCGGACGACGCACCCGCACCGAGCGCCGAGTGGCCCGCCCCCGCGTGGCAGGGCGACGGTCCCGCGCTCCCCACGCGCGGCGGTGAGCCCGAGGCCACGCACGCCGAGCCGACGCAGCCCGAGCAGCCCTGGGCCGCGGCCGCGGCGTGGCAGGCGCCGCAGCCCGACGACCAGGCGTGGTCTCCCGTGCAGGCGGAGTCGCAGCCTGCCGAGCAGGGTTGGGCGGAGTCGCAGCCTGCCGAGCAGGGTTGGGCGGAGTCGCAGCCTGCCGAGCAGGGTTGGGCGGAGTCGCAGCCTGCTGAGCAGGGTTGGGCGGAGTCGCAGCCGGCCGAGCAGGCGTGGGCCTCGGCGCCCGCGTGGCAGGCGCCCGAGTCCGACGAGCAGCCGTGGTCCCCCGTGCACGCCGACGTCCAGGAGCCGCTCGAGGCCGTGCGCACGGACGAGCAGTCGTGGGCCTCCGCCCCGACGTGGCAGGCGCCCGAGCCCGTCGAGCAGCCGTGGTCCCCGGCACAGCCCGCCGCACATGCGTGGGACGCGCAGCCGTCGGCCGAGGCGACCCCCTGGGGCGCCCCGGCCGCCGAGGACACCCCCGCGCACGCCGAGCCCGCGGCTCCCGAGGAGCTCGCGGCGCCCGACGCCTGGGGGGCGTCGCAGGCCGAGCCCGTGCAGGACGTCGAGCAGGTGCAGGACGTCGAGCAGGCGCCGGCCGCCGAGGAGGCGCCGTCGTTCACGTCGTACAGCGGCTACTCCGGCTGGGCCGGTGGCGGTGCGGAGCGTCCGGCGCTGGAGTACACCGAGCCGTACGCACCGTTCGGGCGCTCCCTCGACGAGGCACGTGCCTGGCACACGGGTGCGATCCCGGTCGTCCCGGAGCCCGCGCCCGTCGCGGAGCCCGCATGGTCGGGCACGACGGACGCGCAGCCGGCGTGGTCGGCCGACGCGGACGCGCAGCCCTCCTGGGCGGCCGAGCCCGACGCGCACCCCGACTGGGCGACGCCCGCGGACGCACCGCAGCCCGCCTGGGCCGCCGCGTCGTCGGCGTCCGAGCCCGTGGTGCCCACGGTCGAGCTGGAGCCCGACGACGAGGAGGAGGTGGCCGCGCCCTGGGCGCCCGTCGCCGCGACCCCGTCGTCCGACGCAGCCGAGCCGGCACCCCTGGCGGCGCGCGACACGTGGCAGCGTCCGTCCTGGCAGCAGGAGACGCCCGCCGCGCCGGCCCAGGCCGCTCCCGAGGCACCCGCCAGCGACGAGTGGCGTCCCGCGGCACCGCTGTGGGCGCGCCCCGCCGACGCCGAGCAGCCGACGCAGATGTTCTCGCCGATCGAGTCCGCCGACGCGGTGGCACCGTTCGACGCGCCGCAGGCACCTGCTCCGCAGACCGCTGCGCCGCAGGCTCCTGCCGCGTTCGCGGCCGAGGCACCGGCACCGGTGTGGCCCGCGGCTCCCGCGGGCCCGGCGGCGCCCGTCGCGCAGCCCGCCTTCAGCGAGCTCGTGGCACCGGCCGAGGAGAAGCCGCGTCGTCGCTGGGGCAGCTTCTTCAGCCGCAAGCGCGACGAGCCGGTGGCCGCCCCCGAGGCGCCGCAGGCCGCCCCCGCGGTGCCGCGCACGCCCGTGCGCTCGTCCGCGTGGG
Source organism: Cellulomonas sp. B6 (assembly GCF_001462455.1). Classification (GTDB taxonomy): domain Bacteria; phylum Actinomycetota; class Actinomycetes; order Actinomycetales; family Cellulomonadaceae; genus Cellulomonas. Next base: position 8,114 of record NZ_LNTD01000004.1, on the reverse strand, counting down.
GCCCGGACGCCGCCGCCCCGCCGGTGGCGCCCGCGCAGCCCGCGCCCGACGCCGACGCCTGGCAGGCGCCCGCGTGGTCGGCCCCGGCCGCGCCCCAGCAGGCACCGGCCCCGGCGCCCGCACCCCTCGGGGCGCGGACCGCACCGTCGTGGTCGCCGCCGGAGTGGGCGTCGCACCAGCCGGCCGCCCCCGCCGCGACGGTGCCGCACCCGTCCGTCCCGCCGTCGGCAGCGCCCCGCGTGGGCACGCTCGACGACGAGGTCGCGGCGATGCTCGCCCTGCGCTCCGACATCCAGGAGCAGGCGCTCTCGGAGCTCAGCCAGCTGTCCGCCTACCGGCCCAGCGCGGTCGGTGCAGGCGGCTCGGAGCGTCTCACCAAGCGTGTGCCGAGCGCGGTGCCCGCCGCGCCCGCACCGATGGAGGAGCGCCCCGTCCAGCGCGACGCCGACCAGCTGCGGTCCCGGTTGTCGAGCTTCCAGTCCGGCACGTCGCGCGGGCGCCGTGCCTCCACCGGAACAGAGAACGGTGACCACCAGTGATCCGACATCCCCAGATCCCCGGTGACCTGCGTGTCACCGTCGACACCCCGCCCGCAGTCGGCCCAGACTGCACCATGAAGGAGGAAGTGTGACCGCGCTCAGCACCGAGGCAGCCAACTTCGGCTGGCTCCTGGACAACTTCGTCCGGACCGTGCCCGGCACTCGCCACACGCTCGTGGTGTCGGCCGACGGTCTCCTGATGGCGATGTCCGAGCAGCTCGACCGCACCAGCGGCGACCAGCTCGCGGCGATCGTCTCCGGCATGTCGAGCCTGACGCGCGGCGCGTCGCGGCAGCTGCGTGCGGGGGAGGTGCGGCAGGCCATCATCGAGATGGACCAGCTGTTCCTCTTCCTCATGAGCGTGTCGAACGGCTCGGTCCTCGCCGTGGTCGCCGAGTCGACGTGCGACGTCGGCCTCATCGGCTACGAGATGGCGATGCTCGTGTCCCGCACCGAGGCGACGCTCACCCCGCAGCTCATCTCCGAGATGCGCGGTCAGCTCCCCGTCGACGGCGCCACCCGGGCCCCGGTCGCCTGAGGCGTCGACGATGAGCGAACACGTCGAGTACGAGGCCAGAACGGTCCGGCCCTACGCCGTGACCGGCGGTCGCGTGCGCTCGGCCCGCTCCGACCTGCCCCTCGAGGCGCTGGTCGAGGTCATGCCGGGCGCCGTGGCGAGCACGGGCCTGACCCCCGAGAAGCGCGCCATCATCCAGCACGCGTCGGCCGGGTACATCTCGGTCGCCGAGCTGTCGGCGCTGCTCCACCTTCCGCTCGGTGTCGTCCGGATCATCGTGTCCGACCTCACCGATGCCAACTACGTGCGCGTGCACACCTCACAGCCGGTCGAGGTCAACACCGGTGAGTCCCCCGCCCTGTCCCTGAGCGTGCTGGAGAGTGTTCTCAATGGCATTTCCGCCCTCTGACGCCGCCGTCGCCGCTCCGGCGGGGACCGCGGGCGCCGTCGCACCCACCGTCGTCAAGATCGTCGTCGCGGGCGGCTTCGCCGTCGGCAAGACGACGTTCATCGGCTCGATCTCCGACATCGAGCCGCTCAACACCGAGGCCGCGATGACCGAGCACTCCGTGGGCGTCGACGACGCCGGCGGCGTGACCGACCGCAAGACGACCACGACGGTCGCGATGGACTTCGGTCGCATCGCCCTGCCGGGGTCGCTGTGGCTGTACCTGTTCGGCACCCCGGGCCAGGACCGGTTCCTCTTCATGTGGGACGACCTGGTGCGCGGTGCGATCGGTGCGGTCGTCCTGGTCGACACCGACCGGCTCGACCAGTGCTTCCCGGCCGTCGACTACTTCGAGTCGCGCGGCATCCCGTTCGTCGTGGGCGTCAACTGCTTCGACGGGATCGCCAAGCACCAGCTCGACGACGTCCGCGACGCGCTCGCCATCCCGGCGCACGTCCCGGTCCTGTACACGGACGCGCGCTCGCGTGCGGCCACCAAGCAGGCCCTCATCGCGCTGGTGCAGCTCGCCATGGAGCGCCTGCGTCAGCGGTGAGCACGTCATCCACGGACGGCCGGACCCCCACGGGGGCCGGCCGTCCGTGCGTCCGGGGCCAGGATGGGGGTGTGCCCGCACCTCGTCCCGCCCCCGACGCGGAGGTGCTGCGAGCCCGGGACCCCGTGGCCGAGGTCTACCTCGACGGCTCGGCGCTGAGCCGGTACGTCCCCGCCGCGCCCGAGGCCCGCGCCTGGGCGGCGTGGGCCGCGGAGCACGAGCCGGTGGCGGCCGTCTCGCAGGTGTCGGTGCTGGAGGCGCGCGTCGTCGCCGGGCTCGTGGGTGTCGACGCGATGCTCGCGGTGCTCGACGCGCTCGTGCGGCTGCCGCGGCTGCGGCTGTCGGACCAGGCGCTGCGCCGTGCAGTGCTGCTGCCGCCGGGGCTGGGACCCTTCGTGGCGCTGCACGTGGGTGCCGCGCAGGCGCACCTCGACGTCCGGGCCGTCGCGACGTACGACGCGCCGACCGCGCGCGCCGCCGACGCTGTCGGGCTCGCGGTCGTGTCGCCGGGGCGTCCGGCCCGCTGGTGGGGCTGACCGGTGGGGCTGACCGGGGACGTGCGGCGGGCGAGGATGGTCCCGTGACCGCCGACCTCGACCGCCACGCCCCGCGCTGGCACGTGCGCGCGCCGCACGGCTGGCTCAACGACCCCAACGGCGTCGGCCGGTGGGACGGCCGCTGGCACGTGATGTACCAGTGGAACCCGCACGCGCCGGTGTGGGGGGACATCCACTGGGGGCACGCGAGCTCGCCGGACCTGCTGCGCTGGGACCACGAGCCGACGGCGCTGGCGCCGCGTCCGGGCACGATCGACGCGGGCGGGGCGTGGAGCGGCGTCGCGGTGCACGACGACGGCGACGTCGTGCTGCTGTACAGCGCGGTGCGCGACCGCGAGCCGAGCGCGGGCGTCGCGGTCGCGCGGCGCGGTCCCGACGGCTCGTGGGTGCAGCCGGACCGGCTCGCCGCCCCGCACCCGGACGCGCCGGGCGTCGTGGACGTGCGCGACCCGTTCGTGCTGACGGTCGACGGCCGGCGGCTCGGCGTCCAGGGCGCCGGGGTTGACTGCCGGGGCGCGGTGCTCGTGTACGACGTCGCGGACCTCGACGACTGGCGGCCCTTGGGCACGCTGCTCACGGCCGACGAGGCCGCCTCGCAGACCGGCGGCGACCAGCGCGGGCACGTGTGGGAGTGCCCCCAGCTCGTGCGCGTCGGCGACGCGTGGGTGCTGCTGGTGTCGTGGCTGGAACGCGACTCGGAGCGGTTCGGCGTCACGGCGTTCACGGGGCGGCTCGACGTGTCGGGGGAGGCGCCGCGGTTCGTCGTCGAGCGCGCCGCACCTCTGGACGCGGGCCCGGACCTGTACGCGCCGCAGGCGTACGTCGCCGACGACGGGCGCGTGCTGGTGTGGGGCTGGTCGTGGGAGGGGCGCGGCGACGCGCACGCCGAGCGGCCCGAGCACGAGGTCGCGGCCGCGGGCTGGGCGGGCGTTCTGACGTGCCCGCGCGAGCTGGCGCTGACGCCGGCGGGCACGGCCGTGACCCGGCCCGTCGCCGAGCTGGCGGGGCTGCGGGGCGGCGCGCTGCCGCTGGCGGACGGCGTGCTCGACACCGACGAGCCGTCGTTCCGGGTCGCGGCCGCCGGGGCGGTCGTCGTGTCGCTGGTCGACGGCGCGCACGAGGTGCGCGTGTGGGCGTCGGACGGGCCCGCCGAGGTGCTGGTCGACGGCTCGCTGCTCGAGGCGTTCGAGCCCGCGCGCAGCACGACGCTGCGCGCGTACCCGCGCGGTGGGCAGCGGTGGCGCGTGCGGACGTCGGGGGATGCGGAGGCGCACGTCCTGCGGGTGCCGGCCGAGGAGCCGTCCACGCCCGTGTGACGCGGGCTGCGGGCGGACATCAGCGCGAGCGGCGTCCCAGCAGGTAGCCGCCCGCGCCGCTCACGAGCACGATCCCGACGACGACGAGCGCCTGGCCCGCCTGGGCCTGCCACGGCCGGCCGGGGGCGTACACCGTCCCGGCGAGCGGCGCGTACGCGAACCAGCCGAAGGTCGTCGGGTGGGTCCGGACGACCCACCACCCGGCCACCGTCGCCACGACCCCCAGACCCAGCACGACGAGCGGGCGGGCGGTGCGCCCGGGGCGGGGAGCGGCGGGCTGCGCGGCGTCGACCATGCGGGACATCCTGCCGTGCGGCGTCGCCCGCGTCGCCCGCCGGACGCACCCCACCCGCGCCCCTCGGTGTGGGAGGATCGTCGGCGCCGTCGGCTCGTCCGCACGGCACCGGGAGGGCTGGCTGAGCGGCCGAAAGCGACGGTCTTGAAAACCGTTGGTGCGGTGACCCCGTGCTCAAGGGTTCGAATCCCTTGCCCTCCGCCACGCCGACGCCCGGCGCTGCCCGCACACCGCGGGACGCGCGGCCCGGGTGGTCTCGGCGGCACGCCCCTACGATGGCGGGTCATGAGGCTCGACCCCGACTTCGTCGACGCACCGCCGCGTCGCGACCCGTCCGCCCCGCCCGAGGACTTCCCGAGCGCCACGCCGCAGGAGCGGCTCGACACCGTGCGGCGCATGCGCGGCGCCGACACGGGGCAGTTCGGCCCTGTGCCCGCACCGGGTGTCGACCGGCGGGAGATCGAGGTCCCGACGCGTGCCGGGTCGATCCGGGCGCGGGTGTACCACCCGCAGACCGGGGTCGACGGGCCCGGGTTCGTGGTGTGGGTGCACGGCGGCGGGTTCGTGCTGGGCGACCTCGACACGTCCGAGCACACGGCCGCCGAGCTCGCGCGGACCGCGGGGCTGCCGGTCGTGAGCCTGCACTACCGGCGCGCGCCCGAGCACCCGTACCCGGCCGCGATCGAGGACGCGCAGGACGCCGTGCGGTGGCTCACCGGCCCCGACGGCGCGGCCGTCGGGGTCTCCGGTCCGTTCGCGGTCGCGGGGGACTCGGCCGGTGCGTCGGTGTCGCTCGCGCTGTGCCAGCTCGCGACGCGCGGCGAGTGCCCGCGCCCGGCGTTCGCGCTCGCGGCGTACCCCGACGTCGACCACGTCGACGTGCGTGCGGCGGCGGGCAACCAGATCGGGCTGCTGTTCGAGCGGTCGTACCTGCCCGACGACGCCGTGCGCACGGACCCCCTGGTCTCGCCCGTCCTCGCGGCGCCCGAGGTGCTCGCGGACCTGCCGCCGACCCTGCTGCTCATCGCCGAGCTCGACGCGTTCCGTGAGGGCGAGGAGGCGTTCGCGGAGCGCGCACGGGCCGCCGGTGCGCCGCTGTCGGTGCTCACCGCCAACGGCATGCCGCACGGGTTCCTCGACCAGACGTGGCGTTCCCCGGTCGCGCGGCGGCTCGCCGTCGCGGCGTTCGCGGCCGTCGGGCACGGGGTGCGCGAGGCGCGCTGACGCACGGGGCGCACGAGGCCCGCTCGTGGCGGGCGGCGCCCGGCGCCGGCCCCGGGTGACCTGACCGGTTCCGGCACGCCGTTCACCCGGGCGTCTCCCGGCGGTCGGGACGACGGCCTACGCTGCGCGCATGGGTCACCCCGGCACCGAGGCCACCGTCGACGACGTCGTCGACCCCGCCCCCACCCCCGTGCGCGGGCAGGTCGCCGCATGGGCGGCCTGGGACTGGGGGTCGGCCGCGTTCAACGCGGTCGTCACGACGTTCGTCTTCACCGTCTTCCTCACGAGCGGGGCGTTCGTCGAGCCGGGTGCCGACGAGGCCGCGACCAAGGCCCTGCACAGCCAGTGGCTCGGCTGGGGGCTCGCGGCCGCGGGCCTGCTCGTCGCGCTCACCGCGCCCGCGCTGGGCACGCTCGCCGACGCGGGCGGGCGGCGGCGGCCGCTGCTCGCGGTGACGTCGGGCGTCGTCGGGGCGTCGGTGCTCGCGCTGTGGTTCGTCCGGCCCGTCGAGGGCGGCATGACGCAGGCCGTGCTGCTGGGCATCGTGCTGCTCGCCGTCGGCACCATCGCGTTCGAGATCGCGTCGGTCGCGTACAACGCGCTGCTGCTGCAGATCAGCGGCCCGCGGACCATCGGGCGCATCAGCGGCATCGGGTGGGGTGCCGGGTACGTCGGCGGGATCGTGCTGCTGCTCGTGCTGTACGTCGGGTTCATCCAGCCCGACGTCGGCTGGTTCGGCGTGACGTCCGAGGGCGGGCTCGACGTGCGGGTCTCGATGCTCGTCGCGGGCGCGTGGTTCCTCGTCTTCGCGGTGCCCGTGCTGCGGTTCGTGCCCGACCACCGCCGCCCCGGCGCACCGCCCGCGCGGGTCGGCGTCGCGGGGGCGTACCGCGCGGTCGGCGCGCACGTCGCGCAGCTGTGGCGCGAGCGCCGCTCGACGCTGCGGTTCCTCGTCGCGTCCGCCGTGTTCCGCGACGGGCTCACCGGGGTGTTCACGTTCGGCGGGATCCTCGCGCAGGGCACGTTCGGGTTCTCGGCGGCCGACGTCATCCTGTTCGCGATCGCCGCGAACGTCGTCGCCGGCATCTCGACGATCGTCTCGGGCTGGCTCGACGACCGGTTCGGGCCGCGGCGCCTCGTCACCGTCGCGCTCGTCGTGCTCGTGCTGTCCGGGTCGGCCGTGTTCTTCCTGCACGACGCGGGCAAGAACGCGTTCTGGGTCGCGGGGCTCGTGCTGTCCGCGTGCGTCGGGCCCGCGCAGTCGGCGTCCCGCGGGCTGCTCGCGCGCCTCGCCGAGCCCGGCCGCGAGACCGAGCTGTTCGGCCTCTACGCCACCACGGGCCGTGCCGCGACGTTCCTCGCACCGGCGGCGTTCGCGCTCGCGATCGCCCTCGGGGGCGGGCAGGAGCAGTACTGGGGCGTCCTGGGGATCGTCGCGGTGCTGCTGGTCGGGCTCGTCCTCTTCGTGCCCGTGCGGTTCCCGCGCGGTCTGGGGGTCGACGGCCGCCGCGACGTCACGGCGCCCGACGCGTGAGCGCGCTGCCCGGCCCGGCCGCCGAGGCGTGGCAGCCCGACCGGCTGCTGCCCGGCTACGAGGCGTGGACCCTGCCCGGGTGGCGACCGCCCGCCGTCGGGCCGCTCGCACGGCAGGTCGCCGCGGGCGGCGACGCCCCCGTGCTCACGCTCGTGCGGCCGGTCGAGCGGCCCGCACGCCCGCGTGGCGTCGTCGTGCTGCTGCACGGGTACAACGACTACGTCTTCCAGACGCACGTGGTCGACGCGCTCGCGGCGGACGGCTGGGCCGCGCTGGGACTCGACGCGCGCCGCGCCGGTCGCTCGTGGCGTCCGGGCGACGTGCCGCACTACCAGGGCGACCTGCGCGAGCAGGCGTCGGACCTCACGCGCGCGGTCACGGTCGCGCGGCGCACGTGGCCCGGGCTGCCGGTCGTCGTGCACGGGCACTCGTGCGGCGGGCTCGTGACCGCGCTGTGGGCGCACGCGCACCGTGGGGGTGCCGGCGCCGACGCGGTCGTGCTGGACAGCCCGTTCCTGTCGTTCGAGCGCTCGTGGGTGCGGCCGCTGCAGGACGGCGCGCTGCGCCCGCTGGCCCGGCGCGCGCCGCTGCGCGTCATCGCCGCGGCGCCGTCCCGGTACGCTGCGCGGCTCGCCGAGCGCTGGGACTTCGACACGTCGCTGAAGTCACCCGGGGGCGTGCCCGCGCGCGCGGGGTGGCTCGCGGCCGTCCGTGCGGGTCACCTGCGCGTCGCTCGCGGGCTCGAGATCGACGTGCCGGTGCTCGTCGCGCGCGCGGCCCGCTCGGCGGCCGACGTCGACGGCCCCGGCCTCGACACCGCCGACACCGTGCTCGACGTCGCGACCATCGCCGCCCTCGGGCCGCGGCTGGGGCACGACGTGCGCGAGCTGGTCGTCGAGGACGGCGTGCACGACCTCACGCTGTCGACCGAGGGCCCGCGCCAGGTCTACCTCGACGCGGTGACGGACTTCCTCGACCGACTCTGACCCGCTCCCCGGGCGACCCGCGGGCCCGCCCGCGCTCCGCCACCCGGGACGTCACCGCCGCCGAGTGCGCCACCACGCCGCCGTGTGCACCTGTCGCTTCCGGTGCACTCGGCGGCCATCGGGCGCACTCGGCGCGGGTGTGGGC
>NZ_LNTD01000003.1 GCF_001462455.1 Cellulomonas sp. B6 | reverse complement strand
GCGCACCCGGGATGTCGAACGCGGGGTTCTGCCGCGACCGAGCCTCCAGGAGCGGCCGAACCCCGCGTTCGCCGGAGTGGGCGCAGAGGACGGCTGTTGGCGGCGAGTGACGTCGGCGGACCGGGAGGCTGACCGGGAGGCTGACCGGGAGGCGACGGCGCGCGTCACCCGTCCGACACGCCCGAGCGCGCGGGCGGGCGTTGTCACAGGTAACCTGCCCGCCGTGACTCGCGACACCGTCTCCCCGTCCGACCGCAGCCGTGCGATCGCGCTGTGCGAGCGCATCGACGCCGTGTTCGACCAGCGCGTCGTCGGGCAGCAGCAGCTGCGCACGTCGCTCGTCGTCGCGCTGATGTGCGGTGGGCACGTGCTGCTCGAGTCCGTGCCGGGCCTCGCCAAGACGACGGCCGCGCAGACGCTCGCGCACGCGGTGTCGGGGTCGTTCCACCGCATCCAGTGCACGCCGGACCTCATGCCGTCGGACATCGTGGGCACGCAGGTCTTCAACTACGGCACGTCGCAGTTCACGACGCAGCTGGGCCCCGTGCACGCCAACGTCGTGCTGCTCGACGAGATCAACCGCTCGTCGGCCAAGACGCAGTCGGCGATGCTCGAGGCGATGCAGGAGCGCCAGACCACGATCGCGGGCGAGATCCACCCGGTGCCGTCGCCGTTCATGGTGCTGGCCACGCAGAACCCGGTCGAGGAGGAGGGCACGCACGTGCTCCCCGAGGCGCAGATGGACCGGTTCCTGCTCAAGGAGGTCCTGGACTACCCGGACGCCGAGCAGGAGGTCGAGATCCTCGACCGCATCTCCGACGGCCGCATGGTCCGCCCGCTCGACGCGGACCGGCTGGGGCTCGACGAGGTGGCGTGGCTGCAGCGCCTGGTCGACCAGGTGTACGTCGACGCGTCGATCCGCCGGTACGTCGTCGACCTCGTCGCCACGACGCGCGGCCGCGGCCCCGTGCAGGTCCCGGGCCTGGACCGGCTCGTGCGGATGGGCGCGAGCCCCCGCGGGTCGATCTCGCTCATGCGGGTCGCGCAGGCCGTCGCGCTGCGTGCGGGCCGCGGGCACGTCGTCCCGGACGACGTCCACGCGCTGCGCAACGCCGTGCTGCGCCACCGCATCGTGCGCACGTTCGACGCGATCGCCGACGACGTGTCGACCGAGTCGATCATCACGTCGGTGTTCGACGCCGTCCCGGTGCCCTGAGCCCCGTGCCCGCCCGGTCCCGCCTCGCGCTCGTCCGCGCGCGCCTCGAGCTGCCCACGCTCCGGCGCGCCACGGGCCTGCTCGACGGACGGCACCGCGCGGTCTGGAAGGGCCACGGCGACGAGGTCGACGACCTGCACGTCTACACGCCGGGCGACGACGTGGGCGACATCGACTGGCGCGCGTCGGCGCGCTCGGCGCAGCCCGTGGTCAAGCGGTACGTCGAGACGTCGAACGTCACGCTCGTGCTGGTCGTCGACACCGGGCGGCACATGACCGCGACGTCGGCCGGCGGCGAGCCCAAGCACGAGGTCGCGCAGCTCGTGGCCGACGTCGTCGCGCACCTCGCGCACCAGCGCGGCGACCGCGTGTCCCTCGTGGCGGGCGACGCGGGCCGCGTCGTCGAGGTGCCGTCGGGCGCGGGGACGACGCACCTGGAGGTGCTGCTGCGGCGCGTGCAGCGCACGTTCGACCCCGACGCGCCCGAGGGCGACCTGGCGCGCCTGCTGGACCGCGTGCTGCGCGGCACGCCGCGCCGGTCCCTGGTGGTCGTCGTGACCGACGAGGCGCGCCCGGGCGAGGCCGACGAGCGCGCGCTCGCGCGGCTGCGCACGCGGCACGAGGTGATGGTCGTGCAGGTCGTCGACGCGGACCTGTTCGCGGCGGGTCTGGGCGCCGCGCCGGGGTCGCTCGCGGGCGGCTCGGCGGCGACCGAGCGCGGCCGGCCCGTGGTCGCGCCGCCGCGCGGGCGCCGCGTGCGGGACGTCGTGACGGGCTGGTCGCTGCCCGCGTACCTGCGGGGCCGCCGCGCCGTGCGCGAGGCGGTGGCCGCGGCGCGCACCGAGCGGCACTCGCAGGTCGAGGGCCGGCTGCGGCGGCTCGGCGTGCGGTCGGTGAGCGTCGAGAGCACGCACGACGTGCTCGACGAGATGGTCGCGCTGCTGGGGAGGTCGCGCCGTGCCGGCCGCTGAGCTCGTCGACCCGATGCCGTTCTCGTGGTGGTGGCCGTGGGTCGCCGGCGCGATCGTCGTGCTGGTGGTCGGCTGGTACGTCGGGGTGCTGCTGTGGACGCGCCGCCCCGCGGACGCACCCCCCGAGCCGACGCCGGCCGCCGGTGCCCGCCCCGCGGCGAACGCGCGCCGCGACCCGTGGGCGATGCTGCGCGGCACGACGCTCGCACGCCTCGACGAGGTCGAGCGGCGCTACCGCGCGGGCGAGGTCGACGCGCGCGGCGCGCACCTCGAGCTGCGCGCCGCGGTACGCGAGTTCGCGAGCGTCCGCACGGGCGTCGACACCACGACCATGACGGCGTCGCAGGCGCGCGAGCGCCGCGAGACGCGCCCCCTCGCACCGCTGCTCGAGCAGTCGTCGGTGCCCGCGTTCGCCCGGTCGTCCCGCACGCGCGTCACGCGCTCGCTGGACCAGGCCCGGGCACGGGTGCGCTCGTGGTGACGCGCGCGGGCCTCGAGGTGCCGTGGCTGGTGCCCGCCGTGCTGGGCGTCGTGGCCGCGGCCGTGCTCGTGGGGCTGCTGCTGCGCGACCGCCGCGCGACCACCGGCATCGCGAACACCGAGGACCTGCGGCGCGTGCCGGCGCTGCGCGCGTGGCGGGTGCGGTACCGCGCGCTGCGCGTCGGGTTGGCCCTCGCGGTCGCCGCCGCGGCCGTCGCGGCGGGCGTGCTCGCGGCGCGGCCCGTCACGGTCGAGGAGCGCACGCGCGAGCTCGCGAACCGCGACATCGTGCTGTGCCTCGACGTGTCGGGGTCGATGGTCGACTACGACGAGCGGGTCGTCGCGACGTTCGAGCGGCTGGTCGAGGGGTTCACGGGCGAGCGCGTGGCCCTCGCGGTGTTCGACTCGACGTCGTCCACCGTGTTCCCGCTGACCGACGACTACACGCTGGTCTCCGAGCAGCTGCGCGCGGCGCGCGAGGCGTTCGCCGACCCCCGCTCTCCCGAGGCGGAGGCCATCTACCGCGGCACGTCCGGGCTCGAGGGGCAGGCGTCGCTGGTCGGCGACGGGCTCGCGTCGTGCACGCTGCTGTTCGACCAGTTCGACGCCGACCGGTCGCGCTCGGTGGTGCTCGCGACCGACAACGAGGTGTGGGGGTCCCCGATCTACACGCTGCCCGACGCGGCCGCGCTCGCGGCGTCGCGCGGCGTCGTGCTGCACGCGCTGCACGCCGCCGGGCGTGAGACGTTCGCGGCGTCGACGGCCACCGAGATGCGCCTCGCGGCCGAGTCGACGGACGGCACGTTCTCGACGGCCGACGACGCGGGCGCCGTGCCCGCGATCCTCGCGCGCGTGCAGGCCAGCCAGCTCGCCGCGATGGACGCCGACCCCGAGCGCGTCGTCACCGACGACTCCGACGGCTGGCTCGTGCTGCTGTACGCCGCGGGGCTCGCGGTGGTCGTGCTGGCCTGGCGGGTGCGCGCATGAGCGCCCGCACGGTCGTGCCCGTCGCCGTCGTGCTGCTCACGGCGGTGCCGGTGCTGCTGGTGTGCCTCGGGCAGGCGCTGGGGCTGCGGGTCGAGCGCGCGGGCGGACGGCTGCGCGTGCGGCGGTCCGACGCGCCGCGCGCGGGTGCGCGGACCTGGTGGCGGCGGGCCGCGCTCGTGGTCGTGCTGGGCGTCGTGGGCCTCACGCCGACGACCGCGGCGACGCAGGCCGGTGGTGCGCGCGTGGGCGTGCAGGTGTGGTTCGTGGTGGACCGCACGGGCTCGATGGCCGCCGAGGACTGGGGCCCGGGCGACCCCGTGGTCCGCGGCCCGGGCCTGCCGCCCGAGCCGGCAGTGCAGCGTCTCGACGGCGTGCGCCACGACGTGGTCTCGCTCGCGGGCGACCTGCCCGGCGGCTCGTACGCGGTGGTGGGCTTCGCCGACGAGGCGGGCACGCAGCTGCCCCTGACGGACGACGTGAACGCCGTGCGCGCGTGGGCGCAGACCGTGACGCAGGAGGTCACGGCCGGGTCGGCGGGCACGAGCCGCGACCGCGCGCTCGAGGTGCTCACGCGGTCGTTGCAGGACGCGCGCGACCGCGACCCCGCCATGGTGCGGCTGGTGTTCTACCTGTCCGACGGCGAGCAGACCGCCGACGCCGAGCCGGGCTCGTTCGCGGAGGTCGCCGAGCTCGTCGACGGCGGCGCGGTGCTCGGGTACGGCACGGCGGCCGGTGCGCCGATGCGTGAGTTCGACGGCGTGGCCCGCCCCGACGCGCCCTACATCCCCGACCCGGACGACCCGTCGCGCCCCGCGCTGTCGCGCGCCGACGAGGCCGCGCTGCGCGAGGTCGCCGCCGAGCTCGGCGTGCCGTACGTGCACCGCGACGGCCCCACCCCGACGGCCGACCTCGTGGCCGACGTCGACGTCGCGGCGATCGCCGCCGACGGCCGCGCGGACCTGTCGACGCAGCGCGACCTGGTGTGGCCGTTCGCGCTGCTCGCGGGCGCGCTGCTCGCCGCCGAGGCGTGGACGTGGGCGCGCGCGTCGAGCCGTCGCCGCAGGAGGACCTCATGATCAACGACGACCGCCGGGACCGGCGGCGCCGCGGAGCCGAGCAGCAGCGCCGCCGCCGCGAGGCCGAGGAGCAGCGCCGCGCCGCGCGCCGCGCGGCCGTCGAGCTGAGCCAGCGCACCGCGCAGGCGCGGGCAGCCGCGCGCGGCACGGGCCGTCCGACCACCCGCAAGGAGCGCCGCGCGGCGAAGCGCGCCCGCATCGCCGCGATGCCGCTGCACCGACGGCGGCGCCGGCGGCTGCTGCTCTGGAGCTGGCTGCCCGCGCTCCTGCTGCTCGCGTTCGCGCTGAACCTGTCGCGCATGGCGCCCGGCTACGCCGCGGCACGCGAGATCTACGACCACGGCGACGAGTGGCGCGCGGTCGACGCGTTCGAGCAGGTCAAGGACCGCACGATCGTCGAGCGGTGGAAGGCCGCGTTCAACGCGGGCACCGCGGCCTACCGCGCGGGCCGGTACACGCGCGCCGTGCAGCACCTCGACGAGGCGCTCGCCGGGGTGCCCGAGCAGCACCGGTGCGACGTGCAGACCAACCGCGCGCTCGCGCTGCAGGCCGCCGAGGCCTCGGCGGTGAAGAGCGCGGACGAGCAGCTCGAGTACGCGAGGAAGCTCGCCGACGCGCTCGCGGCGCAGGCCGCGGGCGAGCCGTACGACCCCGCGGACCTCGAACCCCGGTACGGCGACGAGCCGCCCGTCCTGGCCGACGAGATGTCGTACGCCTCGTTCCTGCTCCGCATCGCCGCCGACCACGCGGCCCTGGCGGCCGAGGCGCTCGGCGACCCGGCGTGCACGCCGCCGCCCTCGCAGGGCGGCGGAGGCGAGGACGACCAGGAGGACCAGGGCGGCGGGGGCGGCGGCCAGGACGAGCAGGGCGGCGGTGCCGACGAGCAGGACGGCCAGGACGGCGACGACGCGTCGTCGTCGCCGCAGGCGGCCGCCGAGCAGCGCATGCAGGACCTGCTGGACCTCGCGGCCGGCGTCGAGCAGCTCGCCCGCGCGGCCGAGGACGGCACGATCGACGACCTGCCTGCGCCCGGCTCCGGCCCGGGCGACCAGGGCGCGCCGGATCCCGCGCAGGCGGAGGCCGAGCGGCAGCAGCAGCTCGCCGAGCGCAACGGCCACGCCGGCGGTGGCGGTGACGGCAGCGACGAGGGCGAGGGCGAGAGCGGCTCGGGCGGGCGCGGCGGCGGCGACCAGCCCGGCACCGGTGGCGGCGGGCGCGGCGGCCGCAACTGGTGAGCTGACGGTGGGCGTTCGTCCAGGCGCACGCGCCGCTGGCGGGCACGCGGGGTGCTGTCCGATCCCTTCCACCGGTGCCCGACCCGCTGCTAGCGTCCGGACGAGCCCGGGGCACCGTCGCCCCCGGCCGTGACGTCGGAAGCCAGGGGGCCACCGCATGTTCCAGCACGTCCGTCGATCAGTCCTGCCCGTCGTCGTCACCGCCGTCGCGGTGACCTCCCTCGGGCTGTCCGCCGCCCACGCCGACCCGGGCCGGGGCGCGCCGGACGACCGCGAGGACGCCCGGCTCGCCGCGCGCGAGCTGCGCGCGACCGGCGGCCAGAACGCGTTCAACGAGCTGCTCGCCGGCGTGCTCGCGTCGCACCCCGACGATCTCGTCGACTTCTCGTGGGACGGCGCGCGCGGGCACGTCGTCGTCGCGCAGGGCGCGGACGCGCTCGCCGGCGACCTGGCCTCGGCCGGCGTCGACGTCACCACCGCCCCCGGGGGCGCCGTGCCGTACGCCGGACGCGCGGACGTCGAGCTCGCCGCCATCGAGAACCTGCGCGCCGCCGGCGCCACCTCCCTCGCCGCGCGCTACGACGCCGAGAGCCAGACGGTGCAGGTCACGGCCTGGACGGACGACGCCGCGGCCACGGCCGCGCGGGTCGACGACCTGCTCGCCGCACCGACCGCGCGCGCCGCGGCCGGGCCCCGGGTGGACGTGACCTACGAGCCCGCGGCCGACGTGCCGCAGGAGAACGCCACGCAGGGCGGCGAGGTCTACGGCGGGTGCACGGGCGGCTTCATGGCGACGCGCGGCTCCGCGTACGGCATCACGACGTCGGCGCACTGCGCCACGAAGCCCGCGAAGTACGACGGCGACACCACGGGCAGCACCTACGTCGCGTCGAGCAACCGCGACGTGCGCTTCACGGCGCTGAGCGGGGACACGCCCCAGAACAAGTTCCGGATCGGCGCGTCGGAGCTGCGGACCATCACCGCCACCGGGATCGTCACCACCGGCTCGCTGCTGTTCAAGTACGGCAAGACCACCGGGTACGGCTCGTCGAAGGTCGAGTCCTACAAGGGCTGCGTGACGTTCTCGTCCGGCAACGTGTGGTGCAACCTCTACTACACGGAGAACAAGGTGACCTCGGGCGGGGACTCGGGCGGTCCCTGGTTCGTCGCGGGCACCGGCTACGGCTTCACGACCGGCAGCAACTCGGGCGGCTCGTACGTCACGCCCGTCGCCTACGTCGGATCGATCTCCGGCACCGTGAAGGTGAAGACGAGCTGATGGCCGACGGACGCGCTCGCGGCGGGCTCCTCGCGGCCGTCGCCGCGGTGGTGCTCGTCGCGAGCGCGTGCGCGGGCGGGGGCGACGGCGGGGAGGACGGTGCGTCGGGCGACGTACCGGCCACGCCCGCGGCGACCGACCAGCAGCCCGACGCGGCCCGGGCGGCGCTCGAGCTCGCGGTCCTGGACGCCCTCGCGGACGACCCGCACCCCAAGGACGCGCGCTACGAGCCGGACCGTGAGCGTGTCGTGGTGACGGTCCGGACCTCGGGGACGACGCTCGACCCCGGCGTGCTGCGCGACCTGCGGGAGCGGGCGGAGCGGGTGACGGACGGCGTCGTGGTCGTGGTCGAGACGACGGACGAGGACGTCCCGGCGGAGGACTGACGGGCGACCCGGTGGTGCCGCGGCACCGCGGGGCGTCCCGACGGGCCGGGCCTGCGGCCGGAGGCCCGGCGGGTGCGAGGATCGAGCACGTGCGCGTGACCGAACCTCCCCCCTTCGACGTCGTCCCCGACGTGCGCCTGGTCGCCGTCGACATGGACGGCTCGCTGCTCGACGACACCAAGCGCGTCGACCCGTCTTTCTGGCCGCTGCTGGACGCGCTGGTCGCGCGGGGCGTGACCGTGTGCCCCGCGAGCGGGCGGCAGTACGCGACGCTGCGACGCCAGCTGGGGCGCGACGACCTCGTGTACGTCGCCGAGAACGGGGCGCTCGTCGTGCGGGACGGCGAGCCGCTCGCGGTCGACGGGCTCGCCGCGACGACCGCGCGGGACGTCGTGCGGGCCGTGCGGTCGCACGCCGCGGGCGGCGCCGACGTGGGCGTCGTGCTGTGCGGGCGCGCGTCGGCGTACGTCGAGCGCACCGACGCGGCGTTCCTCGCACAGTGCGAGCCGTACTACGCGCTGCTCGAGCAGGTGCCGGACCTCACGGCCGTCGAGGACACGGTGCTCAAGGTCGCGGTCTACGACTTCGGCCCGGCCGAGACGGGGGTGGCACCGGCCCTCGCGACGTTCACGGACGCGGCGCGCGTGCTCGTCAGCGGCCAGCACTGGGTGGACGTCATGAGCCCGACCGCGGACAAGGGGCACGCGCTGCGCGACGTGCAGGCCGCGCTCGGTGTCACGCCCGCGCAGACCGTCGCGTTCGGCGACTACCTCAACGACCTCGGCATGCTCGACGCGGCGCAGTGGTCGTTCGCAATGGACAACGCGCACCCCGACGTCCGGGCGCACGCGCGGTACGTGGCACCGTCCAACGCGGACAACGGCGTGGTCCGCACGCTGCGCGCGCTGCTGCGGCTGCCCTGACGGACGCGCGACGGGGTGCGACCGACGACCGACGGGGTGCGTCGCAGGCCCGCGCGGGGTGGGATGGACGCATGAAGACACGCAACCTCGCCGGAGTCCCCGTCAGCGCCGTCGGCCTTGGCGGCATGCCCATGAGCATCGAGGGCCGCCCCGACCGGGAGCGCTCGGTCGCCACGATCCACGCCGCGCTCGACGCGGGCGTCACGCTCGTCGACACCGCGGACGCGTACCACCTGCACGCCGACGAGGTCGGCCACAACGAGGAGCTCATCGCGCAGGCGCTGCGCTCGTGGGGCGGCGACACGTCGGGCGTCGTGGTCGCGACCAAGGGCGGTCACCTGCGCCCGGGCGACGGCTCCTGGACGCTCGACGGGTCGCCCGAGCACCTGCGCGCCGCGGCGCAGGCGTCGGCCCGCCGCCTGGGCGTCGAGCAGATCGGCCTCTACCAGTTCCACCGCCCCGACCCGCAGGTGCCGTACGCCGAGTCGCTCGGCGCGATCGTCGAGCTGCTCGACTCGGGGCTGATCCGCATGGCCGGCATCTCGAACGCCGACCCGGACCAGATCCGCCTCGCGCAGGAGCTGCTGGGCGGCCGGCTCGCGTCGGTGCAGAACCAGTACTCGCCGTCGTTCCGCTCGTCGCAGCCCGAGCTCGAGCTGTGCGCCGAGCTGGGCGTCGCGTTCCTCCCGTGGAGCCCGCTGGGCGGCATCCGCAGCGCGCGGGACCTGGGCACGCGGTACGCCGCGTTCCAGGAGGTCGCCGACGCGCACGGCGTGAGCCCGCAGCAGGTGACGCTCGCGTGGGAGCTCGCGCAGGCCGACGTCGTCATCCCGATCCCGGGGGCGTCGCGCCCCGCGTCGATCCAGGACTCGGTGCGTGCCGCGGACCTCGAGCTCACGGCGGACGAGGTCGCCGCGCTGGACGCCGCCGTCGCCTGACCCTCCCCCCGGTCACGCCGCCGCGCCGGGCACGGCGGCGTGACCGGGACGCTACCCTCACCACCCGGCGCTGCGCCCGGACGGGTGACCAGCGGCGCGGGTGTCCACAGATCGTGTCCACACCCCTGTGTCTGACTCGTGGACTCCCAGGTGACCCTGTGGACGAGCATGTGGATGGCGCGGTGGACGAGAACTCCGGACCCGCGCCCCTTGCGCCGCGTCACGCGCAGGACTAGAAGACGGTCATCGAGCGCGTCGCACCGCCGCCACCAGCGCAGACGCGGCTCGCGACGGGTCCGTCAGCGGCACGCGGCCAGGGCGGACGAGCCGAGCGGAGAGCGTGTGGACGCCTCCGCAGGGAGACCCACCGCCCTGTGGACGACGACGTGGGAACCCGTGGGCCGCACCCTCACGCGGGCGCGGACTCCACGAGGATCGTCACGGGCCCGTCGTTCACGAGCTCGACCGCCATGTCGGCGCCGAACCGCCCCGTCGCGACCTCGAGCCCGCGCTCCCGCAGCGCCGCCACCACCGCGTCGACCAGCGGCTCCGCGACCGGACCGGGGGCCGCCGCGTTCCACGTCGGCCGGCGGCCCTTGCGCACGTCGGCGTACAACGTGAACTGGCTGACGACGAGCACGGGTGCGCCCGCGTCGACCGCCGACCGCTCGTCGCGCAGGATCCGCAGCTCGGCGATCTTGCGCGCCACGACCTCGACCTGGGCGGGGCCGTCGCCGGGCGTCACGCCCACGAGCGCGAGCAGCCCGGGCCGGTCGATCTTCCCCACGACCTGGCCGTCCACGCGCACCGCCGCGCGCGTGACGCGCTGGACGACGGCCCTCACGCGGCGTCGCCGAACGTCGCGCGCACCTCGCCGACCGGCTGCCCGTGACCCAGCACGGGCGTCGCACCGACGGCCGCGACGAGCGCGGGGTCGACGCCCGCGACGACGAGCGCGGCGGCCAGCACCGCGGCCCGCGGCCGCGCCGAGCCGTCGAGCACCTTGAGCGCGACCGCACCGCCGTCGGGCAGGCCCGCGGCGTACACGCCGTCGGCGCCGTCCTTCGCGACCAGCCCGGGCACGGCCTGCATGACTGCCGTGACGTCGCGGCCCGTCCCGCCCACGTGCCAGGGGTGCGTCGTCATGGCCCGGGCGACCCGGGCGAGCGGCGACGCCGGGTCCCCCGCGGACGCGATCGCGCCGAACGCCCGCGCGAGGCCCGCCAGCGTCGTCGACAGCAGCGGCGCGCCGCAGCCGTCGACGGTCACGTGGTCCACCCGGTCGCCCGTCAGCTCGGCGGTCGTCGCCACGACGGCCCGCTGCAGCGGGTGCCCCGGGTCGCGGTAGGTCGCGACGTCCCAGCCCGCCGCGCGGCACGTCGCGAGCATCGCGGCGTGCTTGCCGGAGCAGTTCTGCGTGAGCGACGCGGGTGCGTGCCCGTCGGTGCGCCGCTGCCACGCGGCGTCGGCCGACAGCGGCCAGTCGGGCGTGTTCTGCAGGTCGGCCTCGTCCAGCCCGGCGCCGGCCAGCACGCGCCGCACGACGTCGAGGTGCCCCGGCTCCCCCGAGTGGCTCGCGCACGCGAGCGCGAGCTCCTCGCCGTCCGCGTCGAGACCCGCGCGCAGCATCGCGACGGCCTGCACGGGCTTGAGCGACGACCGCGGCCAGACCACGACGTCGGGGTCGCCGAGCGCGAGCCGCACCGAGCCGTCGGGCGCGAGCACGACGACGTGCCCCAGGTGCACCGACTCCACGAGGTCGCCGCGCACGACGTCCGCGAGCGGGACCGCCGCCGTGGCGACGTCGCGCGCGCTCACCACCCGCCCCGCGAGCCGCCACCGCCGCGCCGACCGGAGTACGGCGCCACCGCGGGACGCACGTCGACGAGGTACACGATCGCGGCCGCCGCGCTGCCGAGCGCGAGGAAGCTCAGCCCGAACGACGGGAACCCGGGGATCGGCACCGAGATGAACGCGACGACCGCGGCCGCCACGAGCAGCCAGGTCCAGAACGTCTTGGTGCGCTTGCCCGCCGCCGTGAACGCCCCCGCGGGACGCCGCAGGCAGTCCAGCAGCGCCCACGCGCTCAGCACGAAGATCGTCAGGTAGAAGACGAAGAAGAGCAGTGCCTGCACCGACCAGATGAACCCCACGGACCCGAGCCTACGAGACGGCCGGGCTCACGGGCGCGGCAGCACCGCCAGGCCCTCGGAGCGCGCCGCGACGGCGAGGTGCTCGTCCCACGCGAGCACCAGCAGGTCGGGCGAGCGCAGCACGAGCGCCGACGCGAGGTGCACGGCGTCGGCGGCGCGCAGCGGGTGCCGCTCGACCAGCCGCGCCGCCTCGTCGAGGACCGCGGGCACGGTCTCGACGAGCCGCAGGCCCGGGCTCAGGCGGCGCCACGCCGCCGTCGCGGTGCGCGCGGCGTCGTCGTCGAGCGCACCGGCCCGCCGGCCGGACGCGAGCACGGCCCGCACCTCGGCGTCGGCCAAGCGGGACGTGACGACGAGGTCGGCGCCGTCCCAGACCGCGGCGACCAGGTCGGTGCCCGGCTCGGCGACGCACAGCTTCACCAGCGCGCTGGTGTCCAGGTACGCGAGCGCCACGGTCAGCGCCGCAGCCGTCGCACGAGGCCCGAGACCGCACGCGCGGCGCCCGCGGCACGCTCGGGCTCGGCGGCAGGTCGCTCGCCCGCCGCAGCCGTGAGCAGGCCGTCGCGCTCGAGCCGCGCCACGAGGTCCGCGGACTCGATGCCCACGAGCCGGGCGACGGGCACGCCGCGCTCGGTCACGACGACGTCCTGCCCCGACCGCGCCGTCTCGATCCACTGCCTGAGCTCCGCGCGCAACGCGCTGACCGCGACCTCCATGCCCCCGGACGCTACCGGGCGGGGCTCACCGGCCGTCGGACCCGCGCCACGCGTCGGCGGGCCGATCCACGGCCGCGCCCGGCTGCGGGCCGGCGGACCGCCGCCCCGCGCGACCGTGCCCCGCGCGCCGGGACGTCAGAGCTCGGGGAGGGCGGTGCGCGCGTCCGCGGGCGACGCCCCGGCGGCCTCCAGCAGGTCGACGACGAGCGAGCGCAGCAGCAGCACGAGCGACTGCGCCTGCCAGTCCTCGGGCGCGAGCGCGTGCGGGTCGAGCGTCCCCGCGAGGTCGAGCAGCCGCTCGCGCGCGGCGCGTGCGTCGTGCCCCGAGCCGACGGCGGCCGCGAGGTCGTCGGTCGAGCGGGCCGCCGACGCGACGGCGTCGGCCAGCCCGGGCGCGACGTGCCCGTCCTCGACCGCGGCCACCGCGCGGCGTGCGAGCACGCGCGCGTTGCGCATCGCGCGGTCGAGCAGCACGGACTCGTCCACGAGCCGGTGCAGCTCGCCGCGGTGCCGGCGGTGCGCGGGGGCGAGGCGCACGAGCTCGGCGGCCGAGCGCGCGGAGTCGCGCCACTCGTCGAGCGCGGGCTGCGACGCGCGCCCCGTGAGCAGCGCGGACTCGACGTCGTCGACCGAGCGCGTGCGCAGCCCGCGGGCCAGCACGTGCAGCACGGCCGCGAGCTCCTGGACCGCCGTCTGCGCGAGCGTGCGCGGGTGCCGACGCGGGTCGGTCGGCGTGAGCAGCGCGACCGCGAGGGCGACCCCGCCGCCGATCAGCGCGTCGACCCACCGCCCGAACGGCGACCCCGTGGTCTGCGGCAGACCGACGATGACGATGGCCTGCACGCCGGCCTGCGTCGTGAGCATGAGCCCGCGGTCGAGGAACCGACCCAGCAGCGCGGCGACCAGGAGCACGAGCGCCATCTGCCACACGCCCGAGCCGATGACGTGCACGACGAGGTCGCCCGCCCCGACGCCGATCGCGACCCCGACAGCCAGCTCGGCGACGCGGCGCACGTTCCGGTCGCGCGAGAACCCGAGCGCGATCCACGTGCTGACGGGGGCGAAGAACGCCGCCGGGTGCCCGGCGACGTACCGCGCGATCCCGTACGAGACCCCCGCCGCGAGCGACGCCTGGAGGATCAGCAGCCACGACGCCCGCACGCGCGACCAGCCGGCCCGCACACGGGACTCGACCTGCAGACGCAGCGCGGCGGACGAGCCGAGGGACGAGGCGACGCTCACGCGGCACCCGCCACGCGCGTCACGGCCCGAGCATCGGGTGCTGCCCGAGCCCCCGGGTGAGCGGTCCGCGCGGCGCGGGCCGGTCGGCCGTCACGCCCTCGCCACGCACGACGACCTCCTGCCCGGCCGAGACGGCGCCGCCGTCGCAGTCGACCAGCAGCACGGCGTCCTCGGGCACGGATCGCTTGACGACCGCGAGCGCGACCGGGCCGAGCTCGTGGTGCCGCGCGACGGAGGTCACGCGGCCCACCGGACGCCCGGGCTCCGCACCCTCGCCGCCCCCGGCCGTGGG
Organism: Cellulomonas sp. B6; assembly: GCF_001462455.1. Lineage (GTDB taxonomy): Bacteria > Actinomycetota > Actinomycetes > Actinomycetales > Cellulomonadaceae > Cellulomonas. The sequence goes on along the minus strand of NZ_LNTD01000003.1, from coordinate 3,605 downwards.
CGCCGCGGCGGCCGGCAGCCGCACGGCCGCGCCGACCTCGGGCACGAGGTGTCCCGAGCCGTCGAGGTGCAGCATGACCAGCCGGCGCGGCGGACGCCCCAGGTTGTGCACGCGCGCGACGGTCTCCTGCCCGCGGTAGCACCCCTTGTGCAGGTGCACCGAGCTGCGCAGCCAGTCGAGCTCGTGCGGGATCGTGCGGTCGTCGACCTCACGGGTCGCACGGGGGCGCCACGCCTCGACGCGCAGCGCCTCGGACGCCCACGTGCCGACGAGCGGCCAGCCCGCTGCCTCGCGCGCCCGGACCTCGTCGGCGAGCCGCTCGCGCGGCACGAGCACGAGCCGCCACGGCCGGTCGACGCCCGGGTGCGCGGCGTCGTCGGCGCCGTACCGCGTGCCGCCGGGGGCGGTGCGCGGCCACGGGTCGCGCCACGTCACGGGCTCGCCCTCGGCGCCCTCGGCGTCGACCGGCTCGCCGATCGCGGCCCACGCGTCGGTGACGTCGGCGACCTCGACGCGCAGCATGAAGCGCATCCGGTCGAGCCACGCCGCGAGGGCCGGGGCGGTCTCGGTGAGCAGCCAGGTGGTCTCGCCGTCGTCGACGACGCCGACCGCGTGCTCGACGTGCCCGTGGGGGTCGAGCACCAGCAGCTCGGTCGACGTGCGCGGGGCGAGCGTCGCGACGTCCTGCGACGTCAGCGAGTGCAGCCAGGTCAGGCGGTCGGGGCCCGTCACGGTCACGACCCCCAGGTGCGACTGGTCGACCACCGCACCGCCGCGCGCGAGCGCGCGCTGCTCGGCGGTCGGGTCGCCGTAGTGCCACGCGACGCCCGCGTCGGGCCCGGCGCCCGGGACGGCGCCGTGCCGCGTCAGCAGCGGGCTGCGGTGGCGTGGCTCGACGGGCGCGGCGTCCTCGACGGCCGTGGCGTCCACGGCGGGCCCCGGGCCCGGCTGCGCGGTCACGTCAGTCCTCCACGCGGCTCAGGCGCGCCGAGGCGTAGGACTGCAGCGGCTGCCCGAACGCGGCGAGGTCGTGCGCCCACATCAGGTCGCCCTCGACCAGGCCGTACAGGCGCTTGCCGGCGTTGACGGCGGCACCGGACGCGGTGTGCGCGATCAGGTCCGACGCGAGGTCGATGCGCCCCTTGCCGACGGCCCCGACGTAGACCGACACGTTCCCCGACGGGTCGGCGAGCAGCAGCTCGACGGGGTGCTGCTCGTCGGGCAGGTCGGCGGGGCGCTCGGGCGGCACGCGCCAGAAGCCGGACTCGGTGGACCACACGGGGCCCTCCGGGGCGGCGTCGCCCGGGGTCGCGTCGGCCGCGTCGTCACCGGTCAGCGCGGCGGCGTCGTCGGGCGCCTCGACGAGCCGGACGGTCGTGCGGTAGGCGAGGTAGGGGCCCCCGTCGTGCGTGACCTCGAGCTCCTGCGTGAAGGTGCTCTCCTCGATGCCGGGGTACCCCACGACGCCTTCGCCGCGCCAGCGGCCGACCAGCCAGGCGAGCGGGTAGACCTCGGGCGCGAGGCCCTCGGGCAGCACGAACGGCACAGTGCCTCCTCGGCGTCGGGCGTGCACCGGCGGCGGCCGGCGACGTGCACGGGGTCGCGCACCGCCGGGTCGGCGGCGCGCGGGCGCGGTCAGCGCCGAGGGCTCAGCGCTGGCCCTTGTAGAGGCGGTACACGACGAACGTCGCGAACCACCCGATCGTCAGCGTGGCGGCCACGAGCAGGCCGATGAAGAAGCCCTCGAGCGCAGTCATGCACCGATCCTAACGACGCACGGCGCTCGGATCGTCCCGAGCGGCCGGCAGCGGCCGGCCCGGAGGCCCGCTCAGCCTGCGAGCACGCGCCCGGCGACGTAGACGAGCACGCCGGTCACGGTCACGGGGAGCACCACGACCGCGAACGCGGGGACCCGCCGCACGAGGGCCGGGAGGCGGTCGAACAGCGCGTGCATGGCCGCGACCAGCACACCCACGCCCACGCCCAGCGCGACGCCGGCCGCGAGGTGCACGGTCGGCAGGAGCGCGCCCACGAGCGCACCGCCCGCGGTCGCCGCGACCACGGTGACCAGGTAGACCACCCACGCGCGCCCTCGCAGCGCGACCGCCGCGGAGCCGAGCGCGAGCGCGATCGCGCCGGCCACCACGAGCTCGTCGCCGCCCGTGAGCCGCGACGTCGCGACCCAGCCGGTGACGCACACCGCGAGCACCGTGCCGGTGACCGTGCCGGACACCGACTCGACCATGCGCACGCGCCCGTCGCGGCGCAGCAGCTCGTTGACGAACGCGAGCACCACGGCGCCCGCCAGCACGAGCGCCATGTGCTGCAGGAAGGGGTCGTCGGGGGTCACGGTGACCGCCGCGACGGCGCCCAGGCCGCCGAGCCCGACCACGGCCCCGGCCCCCGGCGTGAACGGCAGCCCGGCGAGCGCCGGCCACCCGACCGCGAGCGCGACGACGAGCACCGCGCTGACCACCGCGAGCGGCAGCATCCCGAAGTACCCCGCGACCGCGACCACGGCGGCCAGCGCGGCGGTGACGACCGACCGGGTCTCGACGCTCATCGGTCGCCCCGGCCCCGGCCGTGCGGCGCCGTCACGGGGTGCTCGGCACGGCGTCGGGAGCGGCGTCGGGGGGAGCGGGCGTCGTCAGGCACGCGGGCGATTGTCGCAGACCCCGGGCGGGGACCGGGCGCCGGTGGTCCCGTCCGGACGGGTGGTCGCGGGCGCGTCGGGGGGTCGTTCTGCGAGACCGTGCTCACGCGTGGTGCGCCACGTTGTAGCGTGTCCCCACTCGCAGCCAGGAGGTGACCGGTGGCGGATCTGCTGCTCCTCACGCCTGCGTCCGGGGGTTCGGCACAGGTGCTGCCCGCGTTGGGGCTCCTGTCCCACCGGGTCCGCGTCCTTCCCGTCGAGCCGTCCGCCCTCGTGGACGCACCGGACGCCGACATCGTCGTGCTCGACGCGCGCCGCGACCTGGTGACCGCACGCACGACGTGCCGCCTGCTGCGCGCGACGGGTCTGACCGTGCCGCTCGTCCTGGTCCTCACCGAGGGCGGCCTGACGGTCGTCACGGCCGAGTGGGGCGCCGACGACATCGTGCTCGAGCACGCGACGCCGGCCGAGGTCGAGACGCGGTTCCGCCTCGTCATGGAGCGCGCGGCCACGGCCGCCTACGACGACTCCCCGCAGGAGATCTCGTCGGGCGAGCTGACGATCGACGCGGGCGGCTACACGGCCCGCCTGCGCGGCCGTCCGCTCGACCTCACGTACAAGGAGTTCGAGCTCCTCAAGTACCTCGTGCAGCACCCGGGCCGCGTCTTCACGCGCGCGCAGCTGCTGCAGGAGGTCTGGGGCTACGACTACTACGGGGGCACGCGCACGGTCGACGTCCACGTGCGGCGCCTGCGCGCCAAGCTCGGCCCCGAGCACGAGCAGCTCATCGGCACGGTCCGCAACGTCGGCTACCGGTTCGACCCGCCCAAGGACCGTCGCCCCGCCGACGACCGCGCCGACGTCCCGGAGCCCGCGGACGCCTGACGCGCGCGACCGGCACCGCTCGGTCGTAGGCTGGGACGCAGGAGCGCCGGGAAGCCTGGTCGGCAGC
>NZ_LNTD01000002.1 GCF_001462455.1 Cellulomonas sp. B6 | reverse complement strand
CGGCCTGCTGGGCGCCGGCGCGGCTGAGCTCGGCGATGCGCCGCTCGGCGGCCGCGAGCTTCGTCTTGAGGTCGTCGTTCTCGCCCTGCAGGTCCCGCAGGGTGTTGACGACCTCGTCCAGGAAGTCGTCGACCTCGTCCTGGTCGTAGCCCTCGCGGAACTTGGTCGCCTGGAACTTCTTGTTCAGGACGTCGTCTGCGGTGAGCAGTGCCATCGTCGTCACCTCTGTCGGTCGTACTGGGTCCGGTCGGCGGCAGTCAGTCCACCGACCACCTCGGGCCACGGTAGCGGAGTTTCGGAGCGGTGCACGCCCCCTGGTGCGCGGGCGGCACGAGCCGCCCGGTGCGTGTCACGGCGGGTCCGCCGCGGTGTCGTGCGGCTGCTCACACGCGTGCGAGCAGCGACAGCAGGAACGAGCAGCCCAGCGCGAGCACGAGGAACGCGAGGTCCAGGCGCACGGAGCCGATGCCGATCGGGGGCAGCACGCGCCGCAGCGCGCGCAGGGGCGGGTCGGTCACGCTGTAGGCGACCTCGGCCACGACCAGCACGAACCCGGTCGGACGCCACTCGCGCGCGAACACCTGGACCCAGTCCAGCACGAGCCGCACGAGCAGCAGCAGGAAGAAGACGAGGACGACCAGGTAGAGCAGGTTGGCGAGGATGCGCACGCGTCAGCTCTGGTTGTAGAAGCCGGCACGCGCCGGAGGCTCGGGCGTGGCGGAGTCGCCCGCGAGCTCGACGTGCGCGGGCGACAGCAGGAACACCTTGGCGGTGACCCGCTCGATCGCGCCGTGCAGACCGAAGATCAGACCGGCCGAGAAGTCGACGAGCCGCTTGGCGTCCGCGTCGTCCATGTCGGTGAGGTTCATGATCACCGGCGTGCCCTCGCGGAACGCCTCGCCGATCTTGCGCGCGTCGTTGTAGGAGCGCGGGTGGATCGTCGTGATGCGGCGCAGGTCGCCGGCCTCGCGCGGCGCCGGCGCGGCCTGCACGCGCGGCGTGCGGTGCAGCGGCGTCACCTGGGCCTCGTAGGTCTCCTCGGGCACGGCGGTCTCCGTCTCCTCGTACTCCTCGAGGTACTCCTCGTGGTCGGACCGGTCGTCGGCCAGGCCGAGGTACAGCATCGTCTTGCGCAGCGCTCCGGCCATCGCGTCGTCTCCCATCCGCCAGGTCTCCCCGACTCCCGCGCCCCCGCACGCCCCGTCACCGTCGGACCGGTGCCGGACGTCCCTGCGCTGGTCACGCTAGCAACGCGCGCCGCGACCGGCTCGGCGACACGCGGGCGTGTCGGGACTCGGGACGCGGCGCGCCGGGAACAGGCCGCGTCACGCGTCGACCGAGGCCGGGAGCAGCCGCACCACGCCCGCGAACCGCCCCGTCGCGGGCGCACCGCTGTGGACGGCTCGCCGGTGGGAGTACAGCCGCGGGTCGACGTACGTGTCCCGCCCGTCGACCCGCACGTGCGCGACGCCGCAGGACGCGAGCACCGCGCGGGCACCCGCGGCGAGGTCGACCGCCGGGGTGCCGGCGGTCGTCAGACCCGCGGCCGCGGGCACCCGCGCCGCGACGTCGTCGCGCATCGCGGCCGGCACCTCGTAGGACGCGGCGGCGATGCACGGTCCCACCACCGCGCGCGTCCGCCCGGGGTCGGCGCCCGCCTCGACCATCGCGGCCACGGCCGCCTGCAGCACGCCGGCGACGAGCCCGGGCCGCCCCGCGTGGACGGCCGCCACGACCCGCGCCACCGGGTCGGCGAGCAGCACGGGGGCGCAGTCGGCGACGTAGGCGCCGAGCGCGACGTCGGGCGACGTGGTCACCAGCGCGTCGGCGCGCGTCCCGGCGGCGACGTCCGCACCGTCGACGACCACGACGTCGGCACCGTGCACCTGCGTGACGAGCACGAGCGGCGCACCGAGCCGACGCGCGACGGCGTCCCGGTTCCGTGCGACCGCGACCGGGTCGTCGCCGACGGCCGACCCGACGTTGAGACCCGCCCACGGACCGCCGCTGACACCGCCGTCGCGGGACGTGAACCCCGCGAGGACGCCCGCGCCCAGCGGCACGACGTCGAGAGCGACGTCGTGCGTGGGCGCGGGCTCCCCCGGCACGTCGACCTACTTGAGGAAGTCCGGGACGTCGAGCTCGTCGCGGTCGCGCCGCGCGGGGGGCTCCTCGCCGAGCACGCGCGGTACCTCGAGCGCCCCGGTCGCCGCCGGCGGCTCGGACTGGTTCGACAGGAAGGCCGGGACCTCCTGCTGCGCACCGGTGCCAGCCGACGACGAGCCGACGGGGACGAGGTCCTCGTCCGGCACCTGGACGGGCCGCGGCGTCGGGGACGCCGACGCGCCGGGCAGGGCGGTCACGGGGGCGACCGCCGGCACCTGACGCGCCGTCGCGCCGCTGACCTGCCCGAGGGCGCGGCCGTCGCGACGCTGCACGGGGCCGCCGTTGTCGAACCCGGCCGCGATCACGGTGACCCGGACCTCGTCGCCCAGGGCGTCGTCGATCACGGCGCCGAAGATGATGTTCGCCTCGGCGTGCGCCGCCTCCTGCACGAGACGCGCGGCCTCGTTGATCTCGAACAGACCGAGGTCGGAGCCGCCCTGGATCGACAGCAGGACGCCGTGCGCCCCGTCGATGCTGGCCTCGAGCAGCGGCGAGGAGATCGCCATCTCGGCGGCCTGCACGGCACGGTCCTCGCCGCGCGCGTACCCGATGCCCATGAGGGCGGACCCGGCGCCCTGCATGACGGACTTGACGTCGGCGAAGTCGAGGTTGATGAGGCCGGGGGTCGTGATGAGGTCGGTGATCCCCTGGACGCCGGACAGCAGCACCTGGTCGGCGGAGTGGAACGCGTCGAGCACCGAGACGTTGCGGTCGGAGATCGACAGCAGCCGGTCGTTCGGGATGACGATGAGCGTGTCGACCTCGGCGCGCAGCGCGTCGATGCCCGCGTCGGCCTGCACCGAGCGGCGCCGTCCCTCGAACGTGAACGGACGCGTGACGACACCGATGGTCAGGGCCCCGAGCGAGCGCGCGATCCGCGCCACGACCGGCGCACCGCCGGTACCCGTGCCGCCGCCCTCGCCTGCCGTGACGAAGACCATGTCGGCGCCGCGCAGGACGTCCTCGATCTCCTCGGCGTGGTCCTCGGCGGCCTTCTTGCCGACCTCGGGGTCGGCACCCGCGCCGAGCCCGCGCGTGAGCTCGCGGCCGACGTCGAGCTTGACGTCGGCGTCGGACATGAGCAGGGCCTGGGCGTCGGTGTTGACGGCGATGAACTCGACACCCTTGAGGCCGACCTCGATCATGCGGTTCACGGCGTTGACGCCGCCTCCGCCGATGCCGACGACCTTGATGACCGCCAGGTAGTTCTGCGGAGCTGCCACGGTGGGTGCCTCTCGTTCGCGGATCGCGGCGTGCCGGCCGCTGCTGCTCGCCCCGTCGCGCGGGGCCGGTGCGTGAACCTTCACCCTCAGGTTGAGGGTGAGAGTTATGTCAGGTGCGTTGTCGTGTCGTGACGCTAGGTCGCCGCACCCGGTCGGGCAACGACCACCCCGCGCGTGTCGGCGGATCGTCCCCTCGGATGCGCCGGGGCTCGTCCGGTCACCGCGTGATCGGCATGCGCGGCGCCGAGACGTCGAGCACCGACGCCCCGGCGGCCTCGGGCGCCGCGCGCAGTGCACCGAGGACCGCGACCTTGAGCGGCGTCTCGTCGGCGCTCCCCCAGTCGACCTGCGGGCCGTCGCGCAGCTGCATGGTCACGGTGTCCTGCGTGCGCGCCGCCACCGACTGCACCTGCCCCAGCAGGTCGGGCGGCAGCTGCTCGAGCACGCGCAGCACCGCGGTCAGCGTGCGCTCGTCACCCACCGGCACGTCGACGGCGGGCAGCCCGTCGGGCGGCGCGTCGGCGCGGCCCACCTGCACGCCCTCCT
>NZ_LNTD01000001.1 GCF_001462455.1 Cellulomonas sp. B6 | reverse complement strand
CGCCGCCGCCGACCCGGTGCCGGTCGACCGCGGCACCGAGCCCGCCACGCGCAGCCACGTGCCGGGTGTGCTGCGCCGCGCGTGGCGCACGTTGTCGCTGCAGCGCCGGCTCGTCACGATCACGGCCGTGCTGCTCGGCGCGGGCCTCGTGGTCGCGGGCGTCACGGCCGCGTCACTGCTCGAGCGCAGCCTGCTCGGCCCCGTGGACCAGAAGCTCGCCGCCGAGGCCGAGATCGTCGCCAACGACGCGCTGCGGTTCCTGGCCTACGGCGGGGGGCAGCTGGGCCCGACCGACTACTACGTGCGCGTGCAGACCTCGACGCAGGACGTGCCGCTGCTCAGCGGCGCCGCCCAGGAGTCGTACGGCACGCCCCAGGTCGACGACCTCACACCGGCGGCCGCCCAGGCGATCGCGGGCGAGCCGTTCACGGTCGGGTCGTCGCGGGCCGGGTCGTCGTGGCGCGTCGTGGCCTACCCGTTCAACGGCGGCGGCACGCGCGGGTCGGTCGTCGTCGGGCTCCCGCTCAAGGACATCCACCGCACGGTCGCGGCGATGGGCGTGAGCCTGACGGCGTCCGGCCTGGCGATCGTGCTGCTGGGCGTCGTCGTCGGCGGCTGGGCGGTGCGCAGGTCGCTGCGGCCGCTGCGCGAGATCGAGGCGACCGCCGCCGCGATCGCCGCGGGCGACCTGTCCCGCCGCGTGCCGTCGGCGCCGACGTCCACCGAGGTGGGGCGCCTGGGTGACGCGTTGAACGGCATGCTCGCGCAGATCGAGGAGGCGTTCTCGGCCCGGACCGCGTCCGAGGCGCGCATGCGGCGCTTCGTCGCCGACGCGTCGCACGAGCTGCGGACGCCGCTCGCCGCGATCCGGGGCTACGCCGAGCTGTACCGCATGGGTGCGCTGCGCACCGACGAGCAGGTGCAGGACACGATGCGCCGCATCGAGGGCTCGGCCACGCGCATGGGGTCGCTCGTCGAGGACCTGCTCGCGCTCGCGCGGCTGGACGAGGGCCGTCGCGGGCGCATCGCCCCGGTCGACCTCACGGTGCTCGCCGCGGACGCCGTGAGCGATCTCCGGGCGCTGGACCCGCAGCGGCGCGTGCGGCTCGAGACGCTGGGCGGGGTCGCGGCGCCGCGGGTCGTCCTCGGCGACGAGGCGCGGCTGCGGCAGGTGCTCGCGAACCTCGTGGGCAACACGCAGCGCCACACGCCCACCGGGACGCCGGTCGAGATCGCGGTCGGCCCCGGGGACGACGCGTCGACGGCCGTGCTCGAGGTGCGCGACCACGGTCCGGGCATCGCGCCCGAGCACGCGGCCCGCGTGTTCGAGCGGTTCTACCGCGTGGACGCCTCGCGCACGCGGGACTCCGGCGGCTCGGGGCTCGGCATGGCGATCGTCGCGGCGATCGTCACGTCGCACGGCGGGCGGGTCGGCGTGCACGAGACGCCGGGCGGCGGCACGACGGTCCGGGTCGTGCTCCCGGTCGACGGCCCGCCCGCGGCGTCGAGCGCCCCGGAGACGGCCGCACCGCAGGAGCGTCCGCAGGACGGACCTCCCGGTGTGCCGCCCGCGCACGACGTGGCTACGATGGCGCGTCCGTCGTCAACCTCGTGAGGCTGTTCCATGGGCGTCCATGACGCACCCGCCTGGCTCCTGCCGGCATTCGCTCGCAACGTCGCGGAGGCCGGTGGCACCGCACCCGCCGACGACGTCCGTCGCACCGCCGAGGACCTGCTGGAGCGGTGGACCCGCCCCGAGCGGCACTTCCACAACCTCAAGCACCTCGTGGACGTGCTGGCCCGCGTCGACGAGCTCGACGAGGAGGCGCACCACCCCGAGCTGGTCCGCCTCGCGGCGTGGTACCACGGCGCGGTCTTCGACTCGGCCGAGCGCAAGGCGTACGCCAACAAGGGCGGTGAGGACGAGGCCGCGAGCGCGGTCCTCGCGCGTGAGCAGCTGACGGGCCTGGGCGTGCCCGAGAAGAACGCGCAGCGCGTCGCGGCGCTCGTGCAGGCCCTCGTGCGGCACTCCCCCGACCCGCACGACATCGACTGCGCGGTGCTGTGCGACGCGGACCTGGCGATGCTCGCGACCGAGCCGCAGCGCTACAAGGCGTACCTGCACGACGTGCGCGCGGAGTACGCGCACCTGCCGCTCGAGGACTACCTGCGCGCGCGTGTGCGGATCCTGCACAAGCTGCTCGCGCGGCCGTCGCTGTTCGTCAGCCCGCTCGCGCAGCCGTGGGAGGAGCCGGCGCGGCAGAACGTGTCGGCCGAGCTGCAGCGGATCGAGAAGGAGCTCGCACGGCTCGACGCCGAGCGTGCCGCGGCGGCACCCGCGACCGACGGCGACGCCGACCCGCACGAACCGGGCACGACGCCCGTCGCCCCCTGAGCCCGGACCGCCGCTCCGCGGGGAGCGGCGGCGGGCCCGGGGGCGTGGCTCGCGTCAGTGGGCGAACAGCCGCGAGGCGTGCGCCTCGGCCTCGGCGTAGGTGCGCGCCGCGGCCTGCATCGCGGCGGCGATCTGCGCGAGCGACTGCTCGACGCGTGCCTGCGTCGCGTTCCACTCGGTGACGACCGCGCCGAACTGGCCGGCCGCACCGCCGCGCCACGTCGACTGCAGCTCGACGAGCTGGCGCTGCATCGCGGAGACCTCGGCCTGGATGCTCGCGGACCGCGCGAGGACGGCGGCCGCCGACCCGTCGAGCTGTGCGCTGTCGACCTCGTACCTGCTCATGGACGTCACCTCCGGGGCCGTCGCGGCCGCGGGTGCGGCACCGGGACGACGGCCGTGCCGACGCTAGGGCGGTGCGCGGGGGCACCCCTCGTGCCCGGCGGCGGACGGTGGGCCGCGCGCCGGACGCCGGTGCTGGGGTCGGCTCGGCGCGGCGGCCGCCCGGCTGCGGGTCCCGTCGCGGGCCGACGTAGTCTCGCCCGGTGACCGTGCTCGTCGACCCGCCGCTGTGGCCCCGCCACGGCACCGTGTGGGGCCACCTCGTCAGCGACGCGTCGTACGACGAGCTGCACGCGTTCGCGGCGCGTGCGGGCATCCCCCGGCGCGCGTTCGACCACGACCACTACGACGTGCCGGTCGAGCGCTGGGACGACGTCGTCGCGCTGGGCGCCGAACCCGTCAGCACGCGTGACCTGGTCCGCCGGCTGCGCGCCTCGGGCCTGCGGGTCCGGGCCCGCGACCGCTGAGCCACCCCGACCCGTGGGCCGCGCCGCTCCCCCGCCGCGCCCCGCACGCCCGACCGGCGGCGCGCCGCGTGCCGCCCTCCGGCCTCAGAC